>NZ_JBQWSN020000009.1:0-152141 GCF_052598215.2 Thauera sp. ZXT1-4
TGATGACCGGGCGCACGTACTTGAGGATCACGTAGCTGCCCGGGCGCTGCGCCAGACGGTGGCTCACCTTCTCGCCGATCACCTCGAACTGGTCGGTGGTGAGTCCATCGGTCTCGGGGTTGGCGAGCGTGATGGTCTCGATTGGGACGCGGGTCTCGTCGAAGAACAAGCCCGAGTCGTCCTTGTCGTTCGTGAAGTCGGTACGCGACACACGACGGGTGTGTCCCGCCACGGTCTTGCCGGGGAGGTCGGGCTGTGTGTCGGGGATCGGCAACTCGCCCAGATGCATCTGCGCCGGGTCTGGTGAAACCACGCGCTTCTCGCTCTTCTGGCCGAAGAGCTGGCGGCGGAACCACTCGAGCTGATGTTGGATGGTCTGCACTTGGCGCTGCAGATCCTCATGCGCCTGGGCCAGTTCGACGACGCGCTCGGGCGCCCACTGGGCGGCCTCGGCAAGGGTCGGAACGGGGGCGGAGTGCGGCGCGGGCATGGCGCATATTTTACCGTAGAACCCAGCATTCATGCGGGTTGCACGGCGTTTTCGGGCAGTCGGAAACGGCGCTTGGAGCGGACCGGCTCGATACCTTCGAGCAGCAGCTTGAGCCCGGTCCAGTCCATCTGGCGCGTGCAAACCTGCGCCCAGTTCGACACGAAACGCCCCTGTTCGAGGCGCTTGGCCCACACGCAGAATCCGGTGCGGTCCCAGTACAGCACCTTCATCTGCGTGCCGCGCCGGTTGATGAACACGAACAGCTCGCCCGACAGCGGATCGCAGCCGAGCGCCTGGCGCGTGAGCGCGTACAGGCCGTCGAAGGATTTGCGCATGTCGACCGGGCGGCCATAGACATGGACCCGGACGGCGCCTTCGGGGAAGAACATCAGCCGCGCGACAGGTGAAGGATCACGCCGTCGCCCAGATCGAGCCGGAGCTCGAGGCGGCCCATGCCGCCGAGTTTGAGCGTGCCGGCGTCAACGAAGCCGATGCGCTCCATCGCCGGCGCGGCGGGCTGCGTACTCGGCTCGCCCAGCAGGCTACGCCAGCGCCGGAAGGTCGACTCGCTGAGCCCCTCACGGGCGCAGAACGGCTCGACCCCCAGCCCACTCTCGGCAAACCGCGCGATGACCGCTTGCCATTCCTGACGGCCAC
This sequence comes from Thauera sp. ZXT1-4, assembly GCF_052598215.2. Taxonomy (NCBI): domain Bacteria; kingdom Pseudomonadati; phylum Pseudomonadota; class Betaproteobacteria; order Rhodocyclales; family Zoogloeaceae; genus Thauera; species Thauera sp. ZXT1-4. The sequence continues at coordinate 1,148 of NZ_JBQWSN020000009.1, forward strand.
GCCGCCGCCACTTGTTGTTGGTCGCTGTCGCCCTGGTCACTGCCGGCTCCTCCCTGATGAATGTGGGAGGGATTGTTCCGCGCGGACGGGGGCTGGAGAAGGACGCCGCTCAGTGACCGGTTACCGCATAACCGCCGGCCCGTCGCTTCAGGCTACGCCCTTCTTTGTCGAAGGTTTGGCGCAGCACCAGACCGGCCCGCTTGGCGAGCAGCACCAATTTACGGCGGGCTACATCGAGCAGCCGGCTGTCGGTGGGATAGGCGATGGCCTTCTCCTGCACCGTGGAGTCGACGATGACGCGCTCCAGATCCTTGGGGGCAATCGCCTTGATCGAGACTGCAGTTTCGATCGTCTTGGCCAACAACTCCTCAACCCCGGCATCACCGAGCACACGACGGAAACGCGTCAGGCCACTCGGGTCGCACGGCAGGCGGGTCTCGAAGTACGCGCTCCCGCAAAAGAACTGCCAGTAAGGGTTCTCGGCCCAGCGCTGAACCACGGTCTCGTCACTCTCGCCGAAAGCATGCTTGAGATACAACAAGCCCACCATCAACCGGATCGGCAGGCGCGGTCGTCCCGCTGCACTTGTGCCCGCACCCACCACGTGTGTCGTCGGGCCGAAGAGATCAACACCCTCGATCGCGCGGCCCTGACGATCCTTGCGAGTCAGACAGGGCGCAAGCGCCGCCTCAATCTGCGCCCACGGCATCCGCGTGGCCAGGACCGCCAGCGGGTGGCGAAGATCGATCATGGCGTCCAGCCGAGCGCGGAAAAAGTCCGGGGTGGTCATCGGGAGTGAGCTCTCAAAATCTTCCAGAAACTGAGCGTGATTGCACTGGAAACTGGGAGATCAGGCAAGGCCAAAATCGGTGTCAGCCCGCGTGAGGAAAGAAGGTGGGGGATTATTCAGGGGCGACTTGTTACGCTTTTCGCACCGGGCAAACATCGGGGGTCGTTCTCGCTGAACTCCAGCAACTTGGAAGCTGGGACATTAAGGGCTTCAGCCAGTCGGCAAATGTTCAGAAGCGCGATGTTACGGTGGCCGCGCTCTACCTCACCCAAGTAGCTTCTCGCCAAACCGCTCACGTGGGATAGCGTCTCCTGCGACAACCCCCGTTCGTGTCGCAAGGTCGCGAGCCGTTTGCCAAAGAGGATTCTGGGGTCGGAAGGTTGCACCGGGAGCCGTGAGGGTAATTTCGGCTGATGCTAGGTTTCCGCCCGATATAGGACCACGCGCTATAAGTGACAATTAGCGCGCCGAGCCCTACTATCCGGCCCCCGATAACTAAACACGACCACACAGTGGGCTCAAAATACGGCGAACTGGCGATCGCGCAGCTGCGCGATCATCTACACAAGCGAGAGCACGAAGCCTTTCTCTCCGCATTTCGGGCGCCCACTCTCCTTGTCCTCGCAATGCGAGACAACTACCTCAAGGCGCTTGGCGGTGAGGCTCTCTGCGTTCTCCTTGAAGAAGTGCCAGAACCACCCCCAGATATGCTGCGGCACTACGAGGCACTCCTCCTTGATGGCGCGCTACTGGTGCCGTGCGGCGTTGTCCTCGATCTGGCAAGGCGTCTGAAATCCAAACCCCTCCAGTTGCTTGGCGAGCGGGTTCGCTTACTCGAGAACAGGCTTTCCCGGGCGAAACCTCGGGAGCCTGTCCGCGAAGAGCAGATCGAGGACCTGAAGGCCCCCGTCATCGAAGTCCGTCGCTTCGTCCAGAGCACCTTCATGGAGTTCACTCCGCGCACGGCGGCGGAGACGCTGGGTATGCGAAAGTCGATTTTCCGCAGCGAACAAGAGCGAGCGTTCCAGAAAGCCCTGTCCCTGAGATTCCCGGCGCTCCTGGCTCTACCGAACTACGCTCTCGATCAGATCGCGGAGCTTTCAAGTCTGCGCAAGTATCTCGGGGAGCGGGTATGGTCGTACGGGCGGCATTGCCGGATTGACGCACTGCTCGTGCTGCCAGACGAGGGGCGCCCAGTCGCAGCGTTTGAGCTCGACAGTGGATACCATGACCAACCCGAGGCCCAGTTTCGCGACGAAATGAAGAACGCGATCTTCCGACTGCTCGGAATGCCATTCTTCCGGCTTCGGGTCGAGTCGCCGAGCTCAACAACCAGCGACGAGTGGTACGCGATCCTGACCGATGAGGTCGTACCAAGGTTGGACCTGGGGCGGCGCCTGCATTCCCAGGCGAGCGTTTAACTCGACAGCCCCGCCTATCGACACCATGAAGTGCTCCGTTGAGAACATGATCCTGGTGCTCTGGGATCTTGGTCAGGGCTGCCGAGTAAGTCAACGGCAGTCGCTTGAGAACGTAGCGAGTATTGGGTAGAGAAAAAAATGCCCAGAGACCGAAGCCTGAGAAAAATATTACTGTTAACAATCACAAATCTACGCTGTTACTCACTCACGCGAAACTATGATTGTTTTTACTCCACATAGTGGCTCATCTTGGTCTGGACATCGAGGTCACGCTTGCTGATCGCGACATGGGTGGCCGCGCAGCCGGAAAGGACGAGGGCGGTTACGGAGACGAGGGCAATTCGCTTGAGCATCGGAGGGCTTCCTTGGAAACGGGAAGGCATCGCTCGATGCACCCCCGATCCTGAATCCTGCTATGGGGTGCGTGCGATGCCATATGGAAAATGCGAAATGCATTGTATTCCATATGCTTTATTCATGCAGCGTGAATTCCTCGTGCTGTCGAGCGCTCCGCCGCGCCGCTTTGTTTTCGATGCATGCCTCGTCAAGTATGGCTGTCCGCGCGGTTCGACGTGCGGACGGCCTGCCGGTTAGCCGATCATGCCCGCGCCCACCGTGTTGTTCGTGCTCTCGTCGATGAGAATGAAGGCGCCGGTGGCGCGGTTGGCCTTATAGCGGTCGGCGACGATCGGCTGCGCGAGCTTGAGGCTGACGCGGGCGATGTCGTTCATCGCGAGGCCGCTGGTCTCTTCTCTCTCCAGCGTGTTCACGTCCAGCCGGTAATCGATCCGGGCGACCTTGGCCTTCACCTCGCGCGTGGTGTGGCGCACGAGATAGGTGCGCGCTGGCGACAGCGGCGTCTCGGACAGCCAGCACACCGTGGCGTCGATCTGCTTGACCGGTGCGGGCGCCTCGGCCGACTTGACGATGAGGTCGCCGCGCGAGATGTCGATCTCGTCTTCCAGCAGCAGGGTCACCGACTGCTCGTGGATGGCACGCGGCAGGCTTGCGCCGCCGAGCTCGATGCGCTTGATGCGGCTGGTGGCGCCCGAGGGCAGCACGGTGACGGCGTCGCCGACGGCGATCTCGCCGGATTCCACCCGGCCCATGAAGCCGCGGTAGTCGTGCAGTTCGGGGTTGGCCGAGTCCTGCGGGCGGCACACGTACTGCACCGGGAAGCGGAAGTCCTCAGCCTGCTCGGTGTGGGCGGCGGGGGCGTTCTCGAGGATGTCGAGGAGCGTGGGGCCGTCGTACCAAGCGAGGCGCTCGCCGCGATCGACGATCATGTCGCCGGCCAGCGCCGAAATCGGGATGAAGCGCACGTCATTGATGCCGAGCCTGGCGGCGAAGGCGAGGTAGTCGGCCTTGATGCGTTCGAACACGGCCTCGTCGTAGTCGACGAGGTCCATCTTGTTGACCGCGACCACCAGGTGGGGGATGCCGACCAGGCTGGCGAGGTAGGAGTGGCGGCGGGTCTGGGTGAGCACGCCCTTGCGCGCATCGATGAGGATGATGGCGAGGTTGGCGGTGGACGCTGCGGTCACCATGTTGCGGGTGTACTGCTCGTGGCCGGGGGCGTCGGCGATGATGTACTTGCGCCGGCCGGTGGAGAAGTAGCGGTAGGCGACGTCGATGGTGATGCCCTGCTCGCGCTCGGCCTGGAGGCCGTCGGTCAGAAGGGAGAGGTCGACCGCGCTCATGCCACGCTTGGCGGAGGTCTTCTCGATGGCGTTGAGGGTGTCGGCGAGGATGGTCTTGGTGTCGAACAGGAGGCGCCCGATCAGGGTGCTTTTGCCGTCGTCGACGCTGCCGCAGGTGAGGAAGCGCAGCAGGCCGTTGTCGATCTCGGGGAGGTGCTCAAGGGCGGACATGGTCATTATTCCTTCAATCTTTCTTAAGGGTGGTGCCGGCGAACCGCCGTGGCCCCGCCGGGGATTCCTTCCGAAGGCTGCACCGCTACGCGGTGCTTGGCGGATGGTACGCAAATGAGCGCGCTTCGCGCTTAGACAATCCTCGCCTTCTCCAGGATTACCCGACATGCCCCCGGCTACGTAGCGTGATGGTCAGAAGTAGCCTTCTTTCTTGCGCTGCTCCATTGACGCTTCCGAGGTCTGGTCATCCATCCGCGTCGCGCCGCGCTCGGTGATCGTCGTCGTCGCGGTCTCGGCGAGGATTTTCTCCACCGTATCCGCATCCGACTCCACAGGCGCCGTGCAGGTGATGTCGCCCACGGTGCGGAAGCGCACCAGCACGTCCTCCACCACGTCGCCATCCCTGGCCGGGGTTACGTCGGTCACAGGCTGCAGCAGCCCGCTCTTGCGCACCACCGGGCGCACATGCGCGAAGTAGATCGACGGCAATTCCAGTTGCTCGCGCTGGATGTACTGCCACACGTCGAGCTCGGTCCAATTGCTGATCGGAAAGGCGCGGATGTTCTCGCCCTTGTGGCTGCGCGCGTTGTACAGGTTCCACAACTCCGGGCGCTGGTTCTTCGGGTCCCACTGACCGAACTCGTCGCGGAAGCTCATGATGCGTTCCTTGGCGCGCGCCTTCTCCTCGTCGCGGCGGGCGCCGCCGATGCAGGCGTCGAAGCCGAATTCCTCGATCGCCTCGAGCAGCGTCACCGACTGGTGCTTGTTGCGCGACTCGCCCGGGTGCTTCAGCACCACGGTGCCGCGCGTCATCGAGTCCTCCACCGAGCGTACGATCAGGCGTTCGCCCAGCTCGGCGGCGCGCTTGTCGCGGAAGTCGGTCACTTCCTTGTAGTTGTGGCCGGTGTCGATGTGCATCAGCGGGAAAGGGAAGCGGCCGGGGCGGAAGGCCTTCTCGGCCAGGCGCAGCAGGCAGATCGAGTCCTTGCCGCCGGAGAACAGCAGCACCGGGTTGGCGCACTGGCCGGCAACTTCGCGCAGGATGTGGATGGCTTCGGCCTCGAGCCAGTCGAGGTGGGACAGCGTCTGTTTGGTCAGCGTGGACATGGTGCGTTTACCGTTGCGGATGCTTGATCGGATGTGTTCTGAGCGCGCGCAGCGCGGCCTTCAGTCCGGCACTCAGGGCGTCGAGGCGATGCTGCAGGCTGCGGCGGCCGGCGCCGATCGCCGGGCTGCGCGGGGCTTGGGCGGGATGCTTGCCGTTCATGGTCTCAACCCTCCTTGGCGTGCAGTCCGCACTCCTTGGTCTCGGGGTTCTCCCACCACCAGCGTCCGGCGCGCACGTCCTCACCGGCGGCGATGGCGCGCGTGCAGGGGGCGCAGCCGATGCTGGGGTAGAACTGGTCGTGGAGCGCGTTGTAGGGAACCTCGTTGATCCGGATATAGGCCCACACCTCGGTCTCCGTCCAGTCCGACAGCGGGTTGAGCTTCTCCAGTCCGTTGCCGGCGTCGAATTCGCGCAGCGGCAGGCCGGCGCGGGTCACCGACTGGGCGGCGCGCAGGCCGGTGATCCAGGCTTTGCGGCCGGCGAGCGCGCGACGCAGCGGTTCCATCTTGCGCACGCCGCAGCAGGCCTTGCGCAGCTCGACCGAGTCGTAGAAGGCGTTGATGCCATGGCTGCGCACGTAGGCCTCGACCGCGCCGGCGTCGGGGAAGTAGATCTCGAGCTTGCGGCCGTAGCGGCGTTCGACCTCGCCGATCAGGCTGTAGGTTTCGGCGGGCAGGCGGCCGGTGTCGAGCGAGAACACGGTGATCGGCAGCGCGTGCGACAGGATCAGGTCGGTCAGCACCATGTCCTCGGCGCCAAAGCTGTTGGCGAAGGCGAGCTCGCCCTGCGCCCCGAACTCGGCCACTGCCTCGCGCAGCAGTGCCAGGGCCGTGGCCGCCTTGGCGCCGACCGTGGTGTGCAGGGCGTCGGTCAGGGGCGGTCGGGTGGCCGGGTTGGTGGCTGGGTTGGCGGCCGCCGGACGCAGGATCGAGACGCTAGCGCTCATGGCTGCACCTGTGGGTCGGCCCCGCGCTCGACGCGGCGGAACAGCGGCAACGGATCCTTCACGGAGCGCTGGTAGGGCTGGGTGAAGTCATCGATGCTGGCGATCGCCGCTTCGAGCTGTTCGGCGGTGTAGCGGCCGGCGCGAGGCTGCAGGGCATCGAAGCCGCAGCGTGTCATGTAGTTGAACTGGTCGCGCAGGACCTCGCCGATCGCACGCAGCTCGCCCTGGTAGCCGTATCGGCTGCGCAGCAGGGTGGCGGCCGAATAGCTGCGGCCGTCGGTGAACTTGGGGAAGTGCAGGCCGATGACCTGCAGCACCTCCAGATCGGCGGCCAGCGCGGCGACCTCCTCGCCGGCGGCCAGCCATACGCCCAGGGCGCCGCTGCGTGCACGCGCCAGGAGTTCGTCACGGCGGGCCTGCCATACGGCAAGCGGCACCAGCACCGGGCCGGCAGGCACGGCGATGTCGGCTGCGGCTTCACCCTCGGCGAGCTGGACGATCAGGCGGTCATCTTCGATGACGCGACCGTTCTTCAGGATCCTGTCAGACATGGGCGGCTTTCCTTTGCGGCTGGCGGTCGGCATACACGCGGGCCTTGAAGGGCTCGGTGCCGACGCGTTGTACGGTGTCGATGAAGCGCTCGTCTTCATGGCGCAGTTCGACATAGGTTTCGAGCAGCTTCTCGATCACGTCGACCACCTCATCCTGTGCAAACGACGGGCCGATCACCTTGCCGAGCGTGGTGCCGTTGCCCTGGGTGCCGCCGACGGTGATCTGGTACCACTCCTCGTCGTTCTTATCGACGCCGAGGATGCCGATGTGGCCGACGTGGTGGTGGCCGCAGGAGTTCATGCAGCCGGAGATGTTGAGCTCGATCTCGCCGATGTCGTGCTGGTAGTCGAGGTCGTCGAAGCGGCGCTGGATGGCGTCGGCGACCGGGATCGAGCGCGCGTTGGCGAGGCTGCAGAAGTCGCCGCCGGGGCAGCAGATGATGTCGGTCAGCAGGCCGATGTTCGGTGTCGCCAGCCCGGCCTCGCGCGCCGCCTGCCACAGCGCGAAGAGGTCGGTGCGGCGCACGTCGGCGAGCGCGACGTTCTGCTCGTGCAGCATGCGCGCCTCACCGAAGCTGAAGCGCTCGGCGAGGTCGGCGATTGCGTCCATTTGTTCGGCTGTGACGTCACCTGGGGCGGTGCCGGTCTTCTTCAGCGACAGGACCACCGCGGCGTAGCCGGGCTGGCGGTGGGCGCGCACGTTGCGCTTGATCCAGGTGGCGAAGGCCTTGTTGCCGGCGAGCAGTTCGTCGAAGGCGGCGTCCTGCGCGGGGAGGGCTTCGTAGGCGGGGGGAGCGAAGTGGGCTGACACGCGGGCCAGTTCGGCCTCGGTGATCGTGTTGGGGCCGTCCTTGGAGTTCGCCCACTCCTCTTCGACCTGGCGGCCGAACTCTTCTGGCCCGAGCGCCTTCACGAGGATCTTGATGCGCGCCTTCCACAGGTTGTCGCGGCGGCCCCAGCGGTTATAGACGCGCAGGATGGCCTCGCAGTAGCTGATCAGGTGCTGCCAGGGCAGGAAGGGCTTGATCTCCTCGCCCAGGATCGGGGTGCGGCCGAGGCCGCCGCCCACCAGCACGCGAAAGCCGAGCTCGCCGGCTGCGTTGCGCACCAGGTCGAGGCCGATGTCGTAGACGCGCAGCACCACGCGGTCTTCAGCCGCGCTGTTGAAGGCGATCTTGAACTTGCGCGGCAGGAAGGCGAACTCCGGGTTGTAGGTCGCCCACTGGCGCAGAATCTCGGCGAAGGGGCGAGGATCGGCAACTTCGTCGGCTGCCACGCCGGCGAAGGGGTCGGCGGTGATGTTGCGGATGCAGTTGCCCGAGGTCTGGTTGGCGTGCATCTGCACGCTGGCCAACTCGGCGAGCATCTCCGGCACGTCTTCCAGCTTGGGCCAGTTGAACTGCACGTTGGTGCGCGTGGTGAAGTGGGCGTAGCCGCGGTCGTAGCTGCGTGCGAGGTGGGCGAGCTTGCGAAGCTGGCGGCTGGCGAGGTGGCCGTAGGGCACCGAGATGCGGAACATCGGCGCGTGGCGCTGGATGTAGAGGCCGTTCTGCAGGCGCAGCGGACGGAACTCGTCATCGGGCAGCTCGCCGGCCAGGTGGCGCCGCATCTGGTCGCGAAACTGGGCGACGCGCTCGTCGAGCAGGCGCTGGTCGTGTTCGTCGTACTGGTACATGGCTCTCTCTGTCGTGACCGGATGGGGCCGGCGCTTCGGTGCCGGATGGTGCAGCGCATCGTAAGCACTCTGTTTAAGCGCATGAAGCGGTTTGAGGTTAGACTTTAAGAACTCATTGTTATATGTGGTGCCCAATGAACCTGCAGCAACTCCGCTATGTGCATGAGGTCGCCCGCCGTGGGCTCAACGTATCCGATGCGGCCGATGCACTATTCACTTCGCAGCCCGGGGTCTCGAAGCAGATCCGCCTGCTCGAATCCGAGCTTGGTATCGAGATCTTCACGCGGCACGGCAAGCGCCTGGTGGCGGTCACCGAGCCGGGGCGTGCGGTGCTTGCAATCGCCGAACGCGTGCTGCGCGACCTGGACAACCTGCAGCAGGTGGGCGACGAGTTTGCCAACGAGTCGGTCGGTAGCCTTTCGATCGCGACCACCCACACTCAGGCGCGCTACGTGCTGCCCGATGTGATCCGCCGCTTCATGCAGCGCTATCCGCAGGTCAGGCTGGAACTGCATCAGGGCAATCCGCGCCAGGTGTGCGAGATGGCGCTGGACGGCACGGCCGATATCGCGATTGCGACCGAGGCCATCGCCGAGTATGACGATCTGGTGATGCTGCCCTGCTACCAGTGGAACCGCTGTGTGGTGGCCACGCCCCGTCACCCCATCCTGCAGGCTGCGCCGCTCACGCTGGAGGCGATCGCACGCTACCCCCTGATCACCTACGACGACGCATTCACCGGGCGTGGCCAGATCAACAAGGCCTTCCTGGGACGCGGCCTCAAGCCCAACGTCGTGCTGAGCGCGATCGACTCGGACGTGATCAAGAAGTACGTGGAGATGGACCTGGGCATCGGCATCCTCGCGCGCATGGCCTACGACCCGGCGGAGGACCGCAAGCTGGGCATGGTGGATGCCGCCCATCTGTTCGAGTCGAGCACGACGCGCATCGGGCTGCGCAAGCGGGCCTGGTTGCGTGCCTACGTGTATGCCTTCATCGAGGGGTTCGCGCCGCAGCTGTCGCGGCGCATCGTCGAGGCTGCGGTTGCCGGCGGAGGCTCCGATCCGGGCTTGTGATGCAGGGTGCGCGCTCAGCAGCGCTCGAACCAGCGCCGCAGCCGCGCGCCGCGCAGACCGCCCCCCAGGCCTGCGATCAGGCGCACGCGTGCCTTGAGCGCATCGAGTGGCCCTGGGCTGAGCCAGTTGGCGGGGAGCGCTTCGCGCGGAGCGCTCACCCCGCCGCCGCAGCGACTCGCCAGCACCACGGGGACGTTGTTTGGCAGGGCTTCGAGCGCGGGGCGCCAGGCGTCCGGGAGGCTGGCGTTGCCCGGCAGTGCCAGCACCAATCCCGCAGCCCCGGTCAGCAGGCTGGCCTTGGCAAGCGCGCGGGCAACCGCCGAGGCGAGGGCGGGTGAACTGCCGGCCGCGACCGTCAGCAGCTCCACCGGAGGTAGCGCCTGCGCGTCGGGTGCGATCGAGATGCGGCTGTACCGGTAAGGCGCCAGGGCCTGCAGTGCAGCGTCGCTTGCCAGCACGGTGAGGGCCTCGGCATGCGCGAAGGCATCCACCGCCGAGGGGTGGCGTTTGCTCGTACAGGCTGCGGGCAGGATGCGGTCGCCCAGTACCGCGAGCACCCCCGCGCGACCGGCCGCCGGCCTGCATGCCAGCTCTACCGCCTGGTAGAGGTTGAGCGGGCCGTCTGCCGACAGTGCAGTGGCGGGTCGCATCGCAGCCGTCATCACCACCGGCTTGTTGGTGGCGACGGTGATGTGCAGGAAATACGCCGTCTCTTCCAGCGTATCGGTCCCATGTGTGATTACGATGCCGTCGATCGCAGGGTCCTCGGCCAGCGTCTGTACCCGGCGCGACAGCAACAGCCAGTGCTGTGGGGTGATGTCGCGGCTGTCGAGGCGGAACAACTGCTCGGGCACCAGCTCGGCCAGCCGGGTGAGGGGCGGGATGGCCTCGAGCAGGGCCTCGATCCCAAGCTGACCGGCAACGTAGCTGCGGGTGTCGGCGGCCGAATCGGCGGTGCCGGCGATGGTGCCACCGGTGGCGAGGAGGGCGATGCGGGGTTTGCGCATGGCGGAGAGCGGATTCGGGCGAGTTGGTTGGTCGGGCGGTCGGTCGCGGCAGGGCTGCGGGGCGGCGGGCTGTTCAGGGCAAACGAGAGCCGTTCAGGGGTGCTGAGGGGCGGATTATGGCCCGGGTGTGCAGCAATCGCGCAAGGCCAAGATACGTCGCTCGCGCTCCTGCTCGAGCTGGCGCAGCGCGGCCTCTGGCGGCACGCCGAGCGTCTCTAGGACCCAGCTCGTGAGCTTGAGGCTGGACTCCAGGGTTTCGGGCACGACCACCGAGGCGCCGGCCTCGCGCAGCAGCAGTGCGTGCTTCTCGTCGCGTGCGCGGGCGATGATGCGCATCATCGGCACCATCCGCCTTACGGCATGCACGGCGTGGATCGCCGCTGCGGTGTGGTCCATGGTCAGCACCACGGCGCGTGCCTCGTCGATGCGCAGCTTGCGCAGCAGTTCGGGCCGGCTGGCATCCCCGAACACCAGGGGCGTGCCGGCCTTGCGTTGGTGGGCAACGAGCTGGGCGTTGTTCTCGATCGCAACGTAGCGCACACCTTGCTGGTCGAGCATCTGCCCCACGAGCTGACCGACCCGGCCATAGCCGGCGATGATCACATGACCGTACAGTTCGCCGATGCCCGTGTCTTCTCCTTCGGGCTCCGGTGTGGCAATGCGGCGGTCGATGGCGTCGCCCAGGCTCTGGCCCAGACGCGCCACCACCGGCGCCGCCAGCATCGAGACGCCGACCACGATCAGCATGAACTGGCCGGTCTGGCGCTCGAGCAGTCCGAGGCCGAGCGCCATGCCGATCACGATGAAGGCGAACTCGCCGCCCTGGCTCAGCAGCAGTCCGCCCTCTGCAGCGCGCCCCCAAGACAGGCCGAACACCCGCAGCAGCACGAACACGATCAGGCTCTTCAGCGCGAGCAGGCCCACTATCGACAGCGGAATCCACAACGGCTCCGCGAGCAGCGCACGCAGGTCGATGCCCATGCCCACGGACATGAAGAAAAGACCCATCAGCAGGCCCTTGAAGGGTTCGATGGTGATCTCGACCTCGTGGCGGAACTCGGTTTCGGCGATGATCAGGCCGGCCAGGAGGGCTCCCAGCGCCATCGAGAGTCCCGCGAACCAGGTCAGCGCCGCCACGCCGAGGGTGGTCAGCAGGGTGAGTGCGGTGAAGGTGTCGGGCTGCTTGTCCACCGCGATCTGGTGGAACAGCGGTCGCACCAGCCGCCGTCCGACAAGGTAGATCACCACGACCGTGAGCACGCCCTTGACGACCGCGTAGCCGAGCAGTCCGGCGAAGCTGCCTTCGCCGGAAGAGGTACCGAGAATGCTGATCAGTACCAGCAGCGGCACCACCGCGAGATCCTGGAAGAGCAGGATTGCGAATGCGGACTGGCCAAGCGGCGTGCCAAGCTCGCGGCGCTGGATCAGTAGTTGCATGACGATCGCGGTCGAGGAGAAGGCGATCACTACGCCGAGGATGACCGCAGCCTCGATACCGTTGCCGAAGGCCATCGCCAGCCCGCCGATCGCCACTGCGGAGAGCACGACCTGCAGCCCGCCCAGTCCGAATACCATCCGGCGCATCGACCACAGGCGCTCGACGGATAGCTCCAGGCCGATCATGAACATCAGGAAGATCACGCCGAGTTCGGCAAGGAAGGCGACCTGGTCCGGGCGCACGAAGGTGAACCACGACAGGGGCGGCCAGGCCTGTGCGAGCGAAGCGAGGCCGTACGGGCCAAGCAGCACGCCCACGGACAGGAAGCCGAGCACCGGATTGATCTTCAGGCGCGAGAGCAGCGGCATCAACACGCCACTGAGCGCAAGGAAGAGGATGATTTCCTTCAGGAAGGGAAAACTGTCGTGGGCGTCCATGCAGGCCTGGGTGGGGGATGGATGCTTTCAGTTTATGCCACGCCGCCCGCGGCTGCGCCGAACGATTCGGCGTGCGCGCCCTCGTCGCCGAGGGCAATCGCAGCCTCTTCCTGCTGCTGCAGCATCCACATCTGCGCATAGGCACCGCCTTGCGCCAGCAGCGAGGTATGGCGGCCGCGCTCGACGATGCGCCCCTTGTCCAGCACGATGATCTCGTCCGCACTCATGATCGTCGACAGCCGATGCGCGATCACCAGCGCAGTGCGTCCTTCTGCGGCGCGCTCGATCTGCGCCTGGATGGCCTTCTCGGTCTTCGAGTCCAGCGCCGAGGTGGCCTCGTCGAAGATCAGGATTGCCGGGTTCTTCAACAGTGCACGCGCAATCGCGACGCGCTGCTTCTCACCGCCCGACAGCTTCAGCCCGCGCTCGCCGACGCGGGTGTCGTAGCCGTCGGGCAACTGACGGATGAAATCTTCAAGTTGCGCGGCGCGCGCGGCAGCTTCGACGTCTGCGCGGCTGGCCGTGGGGCGGCCGTACTGGATGTTGTAGTACAGCGTGTCGTTGAACAGCACCGTGTCCTGGGGAACGATGCCGATCGCCGCACGCAGGCTGTCCTGGGAGAGGCTGCGCAGGTCGTGGCCGTTGATGCGGATCGCGCCGCCCTGCACGTCGTAGAAGCGGTACAGCAGGCGGGCCAGGGTCGACTTGCCCGAGCCGGAGTGGCCGACCACCGCCACCGTTCTGCCTGCGGGGATGTCGAAATCCACCTCGAAGAGGATCGGGCGCTTGGCGTCGTAGGCGAAGCTCACGTTCTCGAAGCACACGCTCGCCGGCCCGGCGGGCAGGGCGCGGGCGTCGGGCGCGTCGGCGATCTCCCGATGGGTGTGCATGAGGCCGAACATGCGCTCGATGTCGGTCAGCGACTGGCGGATCTCGCGATAGAGGACACCGAGGAAGTTGAGCGGGATGTAGAGCTGGATCATGAAGGCGTTGACCAGCACGATGTCGCCAATCGTCATCTCACCGCTGGCCACCCGGTCGGCCGCCTGCCACATCATTGCCGTCACCGCGACCGCGATGATCGCTGCCTGGCCGACGTTGAGTGCAGACAGCGAGTACTGGTTGGTGACTTGCGCCTTGGTCCATTTCTGCAACTGCTCGTCGTAGCGCCTGGCTTCGAACTCCTCGTTGTTGAAATACTTCACCGTCTCGTAGTTGATCAGGCTGTCGATCGCGCGCGCGTTGGCGGCGGAGTCGAGTTCGTTGGCTTCGCGCCGCAGCGTGGTGCGCCAGTTCGTCACCTTGACGGTGAAGAGGATGTAGATCGTTAGCGCGGACAGCGTGATGAGCGCGAACACCGCGTCGTAGTTCACCAGCAGGATGCCGATCACCATGCCGATCTCGATCAGCGTGGGCAGGATCGAATACAACGTATAGCTGATCAGTGAGCCGATCGAGCGCGTGCCGCGCTCGATGTCGCGGGTGAGGCCGCCGGTCTGGCGCTCGAGGTGGAAGCGCAGCGACAGCGCGTGCAGGTGGCGGAATACGCGCAGCGAGATCTCGCGTACCGCCTGCTGGGTCACGCGCGCGAACACCACCTCTCGCAACTCGGTCAGCAGCGAGGTGGAGAAGCGCAGTGCGCCATAGGCCAGCAGCAGCGCCGCCGGCACCACGATGAAGGCCTGTTCCGGGGTGATCGTGAGGTCATCGATCAGGTGCTTGAAGATGATCGGCACCGACACGTTGGCGCCCTTGGCCGCGACCAGACAGGCGAGGGCGAACAGTACCCGTCCCTTGTAGGCCCAGATGAAGGGGAAGAGGCTCTTCAGCGTCTGCCAGTCGTGGCGCTGACTGGGTTCGGGGCCAGGGAGTGCAGCGGCTGGGGCACGTCTCATGTGAATTCCGTGGGGCGGTGTTGCGGTGAGTGTTGCGCGGGCAGGCAGCGGTGGTCGAGCCTGGAGGTCGGCGGGTAAGCGCGGATTCTGTTGGCCAGCCAGGATGGCGTCAAATTCCAGACCTTCCGCGCAAAAAAACACGCATGCTCAGCTTGACTTCCGCGGCGGACTTTGTAGGATTCAAACAAACGTTCGAATTAGTTCTTTCGATACGCTCATCGCAGAAACGATGGGTGGCTCGCGCAGGCCGGACGGTGCATACGCGTTTTTCCCGAGGAGACACGGAACGCGGACTTGCGCATGCTCGGTATCGGTGTTTGCGCGATGCGCTCGGCATGCGATGCGTGTTTCGCAGAATCTTGGCCACGTCTACAACAAGATTTTCCGCCAGTTGGCGGCGAAATCGCCCATGAGGAGGAGTCAAATGAGTCGGAGTCATTCAGCAGCGCAGCCGCGCCGCCCCGGGCTGGCGCTCGGTACCCTGGCAGCTTCCGTTGCCCTGGCCTTTGCTGCGCCCACCGCGGTGCATGCGTTCGAGTTCACCAGTGCCAGCGGCGAGGTGACGGGCAGTTTCGATACCACGCTTTCGGTCGGCGGCCTGTGGCGGATGCAGGATCGCGAGTCTTCGCTGATCAGCATCGCCAACGGCGGTACCTCGCGCGACCCCAACTCCGATGACGGCAACCTCAAGTACGACAAGGGTGACATGGTTTCGCTGGCCTTCAAGGCCACGCACGACCTGGAGCTGAGCTACCGGAACTTCGGCGCCTTCTTCCGTGGCACCTATTTCTACGACCACGCCTTCATGCACAAGAGCGGCATGAGCAATGCCGCGCGCGGTGAACTCGGGCGCGATGCGGAGCTGCTCGACGCCTATGTGCGCGGGCGCTTCGACGTTGGCGGTCGGGCGCTCAATGTGCGTGCCGGTCGCCAGGTGGTGAGCTGGGGCGAGAGCACCTTCATCCAGAACGGCATCAATGTCCTCAACCCGGTCAACGTCAGCCGCTTGCGCGTGCCCGGCTCCGAACTCAAGGAAGGCCTGACCCCGATCGGCATGCTGTGGGCTTCGCAGGAACTCACCGACAACGTCTCCGCTGAAGTCGTGTGGATGGCGGAGTGGGAGAAGACCAAGATCGAGCCGGCGGGGACCTTCTTCAGCACCAACGACTTCGTGTCTGCGGGGGGCAACATCGCCTACACCGGCTTTGGCCGGCTGAATGACGGCAACAAGCCGCCGATGATGTACATGGGACCGACTACGCCCGCCCAGCTTTTCGCGCCTCGTGCGGATGACCGGGAGCCGGGGAATGGCGGCGAGTACGGTCTTGCGTTGAGGATGCTGGTACCTGAGTGGAACTACACCGAATTCGGCCTTTATCACGTGAACTACCACAGCCGGATTCCGTTCGTTTCGGGCTACCGGGGAGGGTACTCGACCCACGGCACGCCGATTCCCGGCTGCAACGTGTTCGATCCTGTCGTCGCCTCAGGGGCAAGCGGCTTGCCGGGCGGGTGCGCCTACGCGAGCGGTCGTGGCGGGGAGTATTTCGTCGATTATCCAGAGAACATCAAGCTGTTCGGTTTGAGCTTCAACACCGCAGGTCCGGCCGGCATCGCCCTGCAGGGGGAGTACTCATATCGCAAGAACCAGCCGGTCCAGTTGCCGTCGGCAGAATTGCTGCTTGCAGCGCTGGGTGCGCCCAACCAGATCACGGGCACGGGCGTGACGCAGGTGGGGCCGAGCACATTCGTTCCGACTGCCTTCCTGAAGCCCTATGGCGAGGAGATCACGGGGTATCGCCGCGTGAAGATGCATCAGGTTCAGCTGACCGGTACCAAGGCGGTGCCGCAGGTGCTGGGTGCGGAGCAGATGGTCGTGGTCGGAGAGATCGGCTATACGCATCTGAATCTGCCTTCGAATCTGAAGTTCGCAGCATCCGGCTGCCATCTGCCGCAGGTGGGTTCGTCGACGGCCACTTCGTTCGGCGCCACCAGCGCCGGTTGCTTCATGACGGAAAACTCGTGGGGGTATCGGCTGCTTGCCCGCTTCGAGTACCCGAACGCGGTTGCCGGTGTGAACCTCTCGCCGCGCATCGCGTTTTCGCATGACGTCAGCGGCAGGGGGCCGACCTTCAATGAAGGGGCCAAGGCCGTCACGCTGGGGCTGGGCATGAACTACCGGCAGAACTGGCAGGCCGACATTGCGTACAGCACCTTCTTCGGTGGCAAGAAGATCACGGGGGTCGATCCGAGCCCGAATCCGTATGGCCAGCCGCAGACCTACGCGAGCCACACCAACCCGCTCTACGACCGCGATTTCCTCTCGGTCAGCGTCAGCTACTCGTTCTGAGCACCCACCGGATTCTGGAGACTCAAGTTATGCGCAAGACACTCACGATTCTCGGCGCAGCGCTCGCGGTGGCGCTGGCCACGCCGGCCCTGGCCGATGCCTCGCGGTTGGGCAAGGACCTGACGCCCATGGGGGCGGAACTCGCCGGCAACGCGGCGGGCACCATTCCCGCCTGGGACGGCGGCCTGAAAGCCGCTCCGGCGGGTCATGAGGCGGGCGGGCACTATGCTGACCCCTTCGCAGCCGACAAGCCGCTGTTCACGATCGACGCCAGCAACCACGCGCAGCATGCCGACAAGCTCACCCCGGGCCAGCTCGAGATGCTCAAGACCTACGCCACCTGGAAGCTGAACGTCTACCCGACGCGGCGCAGCGCGGCCTTCCCGCAGGGGCACTACGAGCAGACCGTCGCCAACGCCGGCCGCGCCAAGCTGGTCGACGGTGGACGCACGGTTGAAGGCACCACGGGCGGCATCCCCTTCCCGATTCCGCAGAACGGCGCTGAGGCGATCTGGAACCACCTCGCGCGCTACCGCGGCGAGGCCTATGCGATGAACTGGAGCCAGGCAGCGGTGACACGCCAGGGCACCTACACGCCGGTGCGCTTCGAGTACCAGTACGACTTCCACTACGGCAGCCTGAGCAAGTCGCCGGAGCAGATCGAGCAGGGCAAACTGTTCAACTTCCTGCAGACGGTGACCGCGCCGGCCCGACTGGCGGGGCAGATCCTGCTGGTGCACGAGTTCCTCGACCGCCGCCAGGCCTGGACCTACAACCCCGGCCAGCGCCGCGTGCGCCTGGCGCCCAACGTCGCCTATGACAACCCGGGCACGGCGGCCGACGGCCTGCGCACCAACGACGACTTCGACATGTACAACGGCGCCATCGACCGTTACGACTGGAAGCTCGTAGGCAAGAAGGAGATCTACGTTCCTTACAACAGCTACAAGCTGGTGGGCAACACGGTGAAGATGGCTGACGTGCTGCAGGCCGGGCACCTGAATCCCGAGCACGCGCGCTACGAGCTGCACCGTGTGTGGGTGGTGGATGCGACGCTGAAGGACGGCACCAGCCACAGCTACAAGCGGCGGACGTTCTACCTCGACGAGGATTCGTGGTCGATCCTGGTGATCGACAAATACGACGCGCGTGACCAGCTGTGGCGTGTGTCGGAGCTGCACACCGTGAACTGGTACGACATCCCGATGCTGTACCCGAGCCTGGAGGTGCACCACGACCTGCAGTCGGGCCGCTACATCGCGATGGGCCTGCGTAACGACGAGCCGCGCGTCTATCAGGCGATCGATGCGCGTCCGGCGGACTTCACGCCGGCGGGCCTGCGCGGCGCGGGTACGCGCTGATGCGGCAAGCCCGGCCTGCCGAGGCCGGGCGTTTTCGTTCGTCGGGCTGCGGGTCGCCCGTCCCCGACGAACGGCAAGACCTCTTTCCTGTCCTGACTGCCGGCCCCTTGCAAGGGCGCGGCATGCGAGCACCTCCTCATGAACCGAGCAATCGGCGTCCTCTTCGTCGCCTTCGTGGTGGCAGCGACGGCCTACGCTTTCTCCGGGCGAAGCGACTCGCCCATGCCGCCCACCCAGGTCCGGATCTCGAACCTGCAGATGCTCGATGCTGCCGAGAGCCCCGAAGGCCGGCTGCTCGCGGTGGGTGAACGCGGGAAGATCTTCATCTCCGACGATCGTGGCGGGAGCTGGCGTGCAGCCAGCACCCCAGGCGCAGCAGTGCTTGCGGCGGTGCGTTTCATCGACGCCCGGCAGGCGGTAGCGGTCGGGCATGACGCCGTGGTCCTGCGCAGCGAGGACGGGGGCGAGAGCTGGCGCATGGTGCAATCCGATCCCGAGGCCGAAGAGCCGCTGTTCGGGCTGTGGCTCGGCGAAGGCGGGCAGGGCTTTGCGGTCGGTGCCTACGGGCGTTTCCTCGCGACCTCCGATGGCGGCGAAACCTGGGCGCCGCGCGAGATCGAGGCGAACGCGGACGCGCTGCACCTCAATGCGGTGCTGCCGCTCGGTGGCGAGCGTTTCCTGATTGCCGGCGAGGCCGGCACGCTGCTGCGTTCGGACGACGGCGGGCAGACCTGGTCAGCGCTCGAGTCCCCCTATGCGGGGTCCTTCTTCAATGCGCTTTCGCTTGCCGAGGGGCGTGCCCTGGTGTTCGGCATGCGGGGCCATGTGTTCCGCACCGATGATGCTGGGGACTCTTGGACCGAGGTCGATACGGGCGTGCATGCCTCTCTCTTCGGCGGGCGCGTGCTTCGGGACGGCAGGGTGGTACTGGTTGGCCAGAGCGGCGTGGTGTTGGTGAGTGCGGATCAGGGGCACAGCTTCGACCGTCTGCAGGGGCCGGACCGGCTGGTGCGTGCGGCGGTGGCAGAAGTGGGGGATGGCGAGATTCTGCTGGTGGGTGAGGAGGGCGTGGTGCGCATGACCTTGCCCGCGGTGGTCGGGGAGAAGTCCTGATGTTGAAGCAGTTCGTCGAGTTCCTTGGTCTGCTGCTGTTCAAGCGGCGCAAGTTCTTCCTGGGCGTTTTCGTGCTGTTGACCGTGCTGCTCGGCGCGTCGGCGAGCCGCCTGCAGGTCGACGCGGGTTTCGAGAAGATGATCCCGCTCGAGCACGAATACATGAAGACTTTCATGGCCTACCGCAACACCTTCGGTGGTGCCAACCGCGTGCTGGTCGCGCTGCGTCAGCATGAGGGCGACATCTACAACGCGGGTTTCATGCAGAAGCTGAAATCTGCCACCGACGAGGTCTTCTTCATCCCGGGCGTGGACCGGGCGACCGTGACCTCGCTGTTTACGCCCAACGTACGTTTCATCGAGGTGGTCGAAGCCGGTTTTGCCGGTGGCAACGTCATCCCGGCGGACTTCGAGGGCACGGCGGCGGATCTCGAGACCGTGCGTGAGAACGTGCTCAAGTCCGGTCGCGTCGGCCGCCTGGTGTCCAACGATCACCGCGCGGCGATGATCAGCGCGGAGCTGCTCGAGATCGACCCGAACACCGGTGCCCGGCTGGATTACCTTGCCGTGGCGGAGCAGCTCGAGGACCTGCGCGAGCGCTATGCGGGCGAGGGGCTGGATGTGCACATCATCGGCTTCGCCAAGGCGGTGGGTGACATCACCGACGGCGCGCGTGGCGTGCTGATGTTCTTCGTGGTTGCGTTCGGCATTACCGCGGTGCTGCTGTTCCTGTACTCGGGTTCCGTCAAGCTTGCAGTGCTCACGCTGGCATGCGCGATGGTCCCGGTCGTCTGGCTGATGGGGCTGCTGCCGCTGATCGGCTTCGGCATCGACCCGATGTCCATTCTGGTGCCTTTCCTGATCTTCGCCATCGGCGTCAGCCATGCGGTACAGATGACGCACGCCTGGCGGCTGGAAATCATGCAGGGGGTGGGGCCGCTGACCGGTGCGCACAATGCCTTCCGCCGTCTGGTGCTCCCGGGCTCGATGGCGCTGACCACGACCGTGGTCGGCTTCCTCGTCATCCTGCGCATCGAAATCGACATGGTGCGCGAGCTGGCGCTTACCGCCGGGCTCGGTGTGGCACTCATCCTGGTCACCAACATGCTGCTGCTGCCGGTGCTGCTGTCGTGGACGCGGCTCGATGCGGAGGCGATGCGGCGGACCATGACCGCCGAAGCGAAGGACCACTGGCTGTGGGCGCGCCTGCGTACGCTGGCCGAGCCCAAGCGAGCCACGGTGGTGGTGCTGATCACCGCGGTGCTGCTGGGCGCAGCCACCTGGAAGTCGCGTGACCTGCGCACCGGCGATCTCGGTCACGGCATCCCCGAACTGCATGAGGACTCACGCTACAACCAGGATACGGCCGCAATCGTCGAGTCGTTCTCGATCGGTGTGGATGTGCTGTCCGTGATCGTGCAGACGAAGGGCGTGGATGGCGCATGCACGAACTTCGAAATCATGGACACCATCGACCGCTTCGAAACCACCATGCGCGGCGTCCATGGGGTGCAGAGCGTGGTTGGCCTGCCGGGCGTGGCAAAGACGATCAATGCGGGATGGAACGAAGGCAACCCCGCCTGGCGGGCGTTGTCGCGCAACCCGACCGTGCTCGCACAGTCGGTGACGCCGGTCGATACCAGCACCGGCCTGCTCAATACCGACTGCAGCGCGATGCAGGTGCTGATCTTCACGCGCGACCACGAAGGGCCGACGATCGCCCACATCGTCGCCGAGGTGAAGGCCTTCCGCGAAGCCAATCGTGGCGAGCATATCGACTTCCTGCTCGCCTCCGGCAACGTGGGGGTCATGGCCGCGACCAACGAGGCCGTCGACGCTGCCTCGTTCGAGATCCTGGTGCTGGTGTTCGGGGCGATCAGCCTGCTGTTCTTCCTCGAGTTCCGCTCCTGGCGTGCCACGTTGTGCATCATCCTGCCGCTGATGATCGCGGCGGTGTTCTGCAATGCGCTGATGGCTCTGCTCGGCATCGGGCTCAAGGTGTCTACGCTGCCGGTGGTGGCGATCGCCGTGGGGATCGGGGTCGACTACGGCATCTATTTCTACGAGCGCATGTCGCACCGCTTCGAGCATGGTGATTCGCTGCCCGACGCCTTTTACGCCGCGCTGAGCCAGCGCGGCACGGCGGTGATGTTTACCGCCACGACCATGGCGGTGGGGGTGGGCACGTGGATCTTCTCGGCGCTCAAGTTCCAGGCCGACATGGGTCTGGTCATGGCGCTGATGTTCGTGATCAACATGCTTGGCGCGCTGCTGCTGCTGCCCTCGCTGGCGGCATTGCTGCTCGGCGACCGCCCGGCGGCCGGAAAGAAGGGCTGAGCGTGCGGGTCTTGCGTCCGGCGGCGAGGTTCGCGCAAAGAGAGACAAATCCGCGCATAAAAAATCTTGACAGCCTTCGGGCTTTCCTTAGAATTCAAACGAACGTTTGAATGAGCTTGACTCATTCAGGAGACCGATGGTGAGCACAACAACCGGCAGACATGGACCCGAGACGCGCGGCCGCATCCTGGATGCAGCCGAGGCCCTGTTTGTCGAGCATGGGCTGGAGGCGACCTCCATGCGAATGATCACCGCGCTCGCGGGGGTGAATCTGGCTGCCGTGAACTATCACTTCGGCTCGAAGGAAAACCTGATCCAGGAGGTGTTCCGGCGCCGTCTGGGGGAACTCAACCAGCGTCGCCTGGCTGCGCTGGATCAGGTGGAGGCGGATGCGGTGCGCGCAGGTGTCCGCGTCAAGCCCTCGCAGGTGCTGGAGGCGTTTTTCGAGCCATCGCTGCAGATGGCGACTGATCTCGCACACGGGGGGCGGATCTTCATGCAGCTGCTCGGTCGGACCTACACCGAGCCGAACGCCTTCGTGCGCAAGTTTCTCGCGGCCGAATATGCGGACACGCTGGAGCGCTTTCTCGCTGCGCTTTACGAGTCCCTGCCGGGCGTGCCACGCGAGGAGATCCTCTGGCGCTTCCACTTCATGATGGGTGCGACCTCCTACGCGATCGCCGGCACTGACGCACTGCAACTTTTCGCCGGCAAGTTCGACGACGAAGACCCCGCGCGGCTGATTCCGCGATTGATGTCCTTCCTGCTGGGCGGCCTCCGGGCGCCCCTGCCCGATTTTGCACACTCCGGCACGGCCGAGCCGGGCGATGTGCGCTGACCGATCAGGAGAACACGAAAGATGATCTGGTTGCTACTGGTTTCCCTCCCTCCCTTGGCAGGCGCGCTCGCCTACGGGCGAGCGCCTCTTTTTGCCTGGCTCGGGCTTGGGTTGGCGTGGCTTGCTGCCGTGGGCTGGGCTGCAGGCTGGGGGTTTGGCTGGACTGTCCTCGCGCTTCTGGCCTATGGCGGCGCGCTCGGAGCGATGATGAATGAAGGCATGCGCCTGAAGCGGATCACCGGTCCGATCTTCAAGGCCTTCCGCGCGGTGCTGCCGACGATGTCGCAGACCGAGAAGGACGCGCTCGAGGCCGGCACCGTGTGGTGGGAAGGCGAACTGTTCGCCGGCAAGCCCGACTGGAACAAGCTGCAGTCCTATCCCTGGCCGAAGCTCAACGCCGAGGAACAGTCCTTCCTCGACAACGAAACCGATGAACTCTGCCGCCTGACCGACGACTGGGACTGCACGCAGAAGGGCGACATGCCGGCCGAGGTCTGGCAGTACATCAAGGACAAGGGCTTCCTCGGCATGATCATCCCCAAGGAGTACGGCGGAAAGGGCTTCTCCGCCTTCGCCCACTCCCAGGTCGTGACCAAGCTGTCCACGCGCTCCTCGGCGCCGGCGGTGACGGTGATGGTGCCCAATTCGCTCGGACCGGCGGAATTGCTGTTGCACTACGGCACGCCCGAGCAGAAGCAGCACTATCTGCCGCGACTGGCGACCGGTGAGGAGATTCCGGCGTTTGCGCTCACCAGTCCGTGGGCGGGCTCCGATGCGGCCTCCATCCCCGATGCCGGCGTGGTGTGCAAGGGCATGTGGAACGGCGAGGAAGTGCTCGGCATGCGCGTCAGCTTCGACAAGCGCTACATCACCCTGGCGCCGGTATGCACCGTGTTCGGCCTGGCCTTCCATCTCTACGATCCCGATCGCCTGCTGGGGGGCGAGGAGGTGCTCGGCATCACCTGCGCACTGATCCCGCACGACCATCCGGGAGTGGACATCGGGCACCGCCACTTCCCGCTCAATGCGGTGTGGATGAATGGTCCGGTGCGCGGCAAGGATGTGTTCGTGCCGCTCGAGTTCATCATCGGCGGGCCGAAGATGGCCGGCCAGGGCTGGCGCATGCTGATGGAGTGCCTCGCGGCCGGCCGCAGCATCTCGCTGCCGGGCTCCAATACCGGCATGCAGAAGATGACTGCGCGTGCGGTGGGCGCCTATGCTCGCGTGCGCTACCAGTTCAAGACCGCGATCGGTCGCTTCGAGGGCGTGGAAGAGGCGCTTACCCGCATCGGCGCCAACACCTATCTGTGCGATGCGGCGCGGGTGATGACCGCGGGCGCAATCGATCTGGGCGAGAAGCCTTCGGTGGTGTCGGCGATCGTGAAATATCACGTTACCGAGCGCGCTCGCCAGACGGTGAACGACGGCATGGATGTGATCGGCGGAAAGGGCATCTGCCTGGGGCCGCAGAACTTCCTCGGGCGTGCCTACCAGCAGATTCCGGTGGGCATCACCGTGGAGGGTGCCAACATCCTCACCCGCAGCCTGATCCTTTTCGGCCAGGGTGCGATCCGTTGCCATCCCTACGTGCTCAAGGAAATGCACGCGGCGCAGCGCGGCGACCTGAAGGCATTCGACAAGGCGCTTTGGGGGCACGTCGGTTTCACCGTGTCCAATGCGGCGCGGGCGCTGGTGATGGGGCTGACCGGTTCGCACTTCGTCGGCGTGCCGGACACGGTGGCGCCGGAAACCCGGCGTTACTACCAGCAACTCACGCGCTTCTCGGCTGCGTTCGCCTTCATCGCCGACATCTCCATGGGCACGATGGGCGGTGCGCTCAAGCGCAAGGAAAAGCTCTCCGCCCGTCTGGGTGACATTCTTTCGCTGATGTACCTGGCCAGCGCAACCCTGCGGCGCTACGAGGCCGAAGGTCGCCAGGCGGCCGATGCGCCCCTGATGCACTGGGCGATCTGGGACTGCATGTTCCGTATCCAGCAGGCCTTCGAGGGCGTGATCGCGAACTTCCCGAACCGATTCTTCGCCTTCCTGCTGCACCGCGTGGTGGTGTTCCCGCTCGGCCGCCCGTATGTCGTGCCTTCCGACAAGCTCGGGCATCAGGTCGCGGCGCTGCTGCTCGAACCCTCGCCAACCCGCGACCGCCTGACGTCCGATGTGCATCTGCCCACCGATGTCGAGGAGCCCGTCGGTGCGCTCGAGGCAGCGCTGGTCGCGACCATCGACGCGGAGCGGATCGAGGCCAAGCTCAAGGAGGCGCGCCGTGAGGGGCGCTTCGATCCCAGGATCCTCGCCTCCGGGGACGTGGATGAGATCTGGCGCATTGCCCTGCATGCGGGGGTGATCGACGAGCGCGAGTACGCGATCATCGAGCGCCGGAACATGTTGCGCGACAAGGTCATCCGGGTAGACGACTTCAAGTACGACTTCGGACTCAAGGCTGCGATGCGCAAGGTGCCGTCGCACTCGCCGGCGCGCGAGGGGGCGGCATGACGCGTCCGGTCTACATTGTCGACGGTGCGCGCACGCCTTTCCTCAAGGCACGCAATGCGCCGGGTCCCTTCACCGGGGCGGACATGGCCACCGCCGCGGGCAGTGCACTGCTGGTGCGCCAGCCCTTCGCTCCCGATGAACTCGACGAGGTGATCCTGGGCTGTGCCAGCCCTTCGGTCGACGAGGTCAACATCGGCCGTGTGGTGGCGCTGCGCATGGGCTGCGGCAACGCGGTGCCCGGCTGGACGGTGATGCGCAACTGTGCCTCCGGCATGCAGGCCATCGACTCCGCGATTGCCAACATCCAGTGCGGTCGCAGCCAGCTCGTGCTCGCCGGCGGTGTGGATGCGCTGTCGCACGCGCCGCTGCTGTTCTCGGACAAGATGGTGCGCTGGCTGGCGGGCTGGTACGCGGCCAGGGACGCAGGACAGCGCTTCGAGATGCTCCGGCGCTTCCGCTTCGGCCACCTGAGTCCGGTGATCGGCATCATGAAGGGGCTGACCGACCCGATCGTCGGGCAACTGATGGGCCAGACTGCCGAAAATCTGGCGTGGAAGTTCGGCATCAGCCGTGAGGACATGGACGCCTTCGCGGTCGAGAGCCACCGCCGCGTATGTGCCGGGCAGGACGCTGGGCACTACGCCGACGAGATCGTTCCGCTGGTCGATCGCGACAGCAAGGTCTACGCGGCCGACGACGGCGTGCGGCACGACTCGTCCATGGCCAATCTCGCCAAGCTCAAGCCGTTCTTCGACAGGAAGTACGGCCGTGTCACCCCCGGCAACAGCTCGCAGATCACCGATGGCGCCGCCTGGCTGGTGCTGGCCTCGGAAGAGGCGGTCGAGCGCCACGGCCTGCAGCCGCTCGGGCGCATCGTCGACAGCCAGTGGGCAGGCCTCGCGCCCGATCAGATGGGTCTGGGGCCGGTGCACGCCACGATGCCGATCCTGCAGCGCCACGGCCTGGCGCCGAACGACCTGGATGCGTGGGAGCTCAACGAGGCCTTCGCAGCGCAGGTGATCGCCTGCCTGCGTGCCTTCGGCGACGACGAATACTGCCGCACCCATTTCGGCACCGACGCCCCTGGCGCACCGGCTGCGGAGCGGCTCAACGTGGATGGTGGCGCGGTCGCGCTCGGCCATCCGGTCGGCGCGAGCGGAGCTCGCATCGTGCTCCATCTGCTGCATGTGCTACGCCGCAAGGGCGGCGGGCGTGGGCTCGCGTCGATCTGCATCGGTGGTGGGCAGGGTGGCGCGATGCTGGTGGAGACCGTCTGATGAGCACGAACATGCAACATGACTGGAAGCACTGGCGCCTGCGTCGGGAGGAATCCGGTTTGGCCTGGCTGGATCTGGACAAGGCGGACGCGAGCGCGAACGTGCTGTCGTCCGAGGTGATGAGCGAGTTCGCCAGCGTGCTCGACGCGCTGGACGCTGCGCCGCCGAAGGCGCTGGTGATTGCCTCGGCCAAGCCCGCCGGCTTCATCGCCGGCGCCGATATCGAGGAGTTTTCGCGGTTGGACTCGGTGCTGGCCGCGCGCAGGCTGGTCGAGCGTGGCTGGCTGCTGTTCAACCGGCTGGCTGCGGTGGGGTACCCCACGCTGGCCCTGATCCGCGGCCACTGCATGGGCGGGGGGCTGGAGTTGGCGCTCGCCTGCCGTTACCGCATCGTGGTGGACGATCCCGGCACCAAGCTCGCGCTGCCCGAGGTCATGCTCGGCATCGTGCCGGGGTGGGGCGGCATGTTGCGCCTGCCCGACCGGATCGGCCCGGCTGCGGCGCTGGACATGATGCTGACGGGTAAGGCGGTGGACGCAAAGAAGGCGAAGCGCCTCGGCATCGCCGACGACTGCGTGCCGCCGCGGGTGATGGAATCGGCCGCGCGCATCATGGCCCTGTCCGGTGCGCCGGCACGCAAGCTGCCGCTCAAGGAGCGCGCGCTGCGCTGGGCGATGAACGGCCCGGCGCGGGCAAAGGTCGCCGACAAGGCGCGCGCCCAGGCTGCAAGCAAGGTGAGCCGCGAAAACTACCCGGCACCGTTCGCGATCATCGACATCTGGGAGCGCTACCGCGGCAACGCGCTCGACGTTCCGGCGCAGGACCCGTCCTCGCTCGACACGATCTTCACATCGCCGACCGCGCGCAACCTGGTACGCGTCTTCTTCCTGCAGGAGCGGCTCAAGGCCTTCGGCAAGGATAGCGACTTCGCGCCGCGCCACGTTCATGTGGTGGGTGCGGGCGTCATGGGCGGCGACATCGCCGCGGTGTGTGCGCTGCGCGGCATGACGGTGACGCTGCAGGACCAGTCCGTCGAGCGCATCGCACCGGCGATCGCGCGCGCCGCAAAGTTGTTCGAGCGCCGCCACAAGGGCGATCAGAAGCAGGTTCGGTTCACGCTCGACCGGCTCATCCCCGACCCCAGGGGCACGGGTGTGGCGCGCGCGGACGTGATCATCGAAGCCATCTTCGAGAACCTGGACGCCAAGCGTAGCCTGTTCGCGGACCTGGAAGCGCGCGCGAAGCCCGATGCGGTGCTGGCCACCAACACCTCCAGCCTGCGCCTGGAGGACATCGCCACCGTGCTGAAGGACCCCGCGCGGCTGGTGGGCATCCACTTCTTCAATCCGGTGCCGATGCTGCCGCTGGTCGAGGTGGTGCAGGGCGAGACCACCGACGCCGAGGTCCTGCGCCGCGCCACCGGCTTCGTGCGCCGGATCGACAAGCTTCCGCTGCCGGTGAAGAGTGCGCCGGGCTTCCTCGTCAATGCGGTGCTCGGCCCCTACATGCTCGAGGCTCTGCGCTGCGTGGAGGAAGGCGTTGCGCCCGAGACCGTCGATGCCGCATTGCTTGCCTTCGGCATGCCGATGGGGCCGGTCGAGCTGGTCGATACCGTGGGGCTGGATATTGCCGTCGCGGCGGGCAAGGCGCTTGCGGGTGAGGGGGCCGAGCCGCCGAGGCGGCTGATGAAGCTGGTCGGCGAAGGCAAGCTCGGCCGCAAGAGCGGGGAAGGCTACTATCGTTGGGAAGATGGCAAGGCGATCAAGGGCGAGGCGCAGCAAAAGGGCGGCAAGCGCCGCAAACCTGCGCCCGAGCCGATTCCCTACGGACTGGCCGGACGCGTGATCGCCCCCTTGCTCGACGCCACGCAGCGCTGCGTGGCGCAGGGGGTGGTCGCCGATGCCGACCTGGCCGACGCAGGCGTGATCTTCGGTGCGGGCTTCGCACCTCACACCGGCGGGCCGATGCACTATGTTGCGAACAGGAGCTAGGGCCTGCTACGTGTCGCCCTGCGGCACAGGTGGCTGCGGGTGGCTTGCATCCCGGCCAGCCCCGGTCTTTTCCTCTTCTAAGTTGGTGCCTGGCGCAAGGAGTTCGTGATGCCCCCGCATGCAGCCCCCGTCTTTACCTCGCTTCCGGAGCACAAACAACCCGCCCTGCGCGTGATGCCGATGCCCGCCGACCTCAACCCGGCGGGTGACGTGTTCGGTGGCTGGATCATGTCGATGGTCGATATCGCGGGGGCGATCCCCGCGCACAGGCGGGCCAAGAGTCGCGTCGCGACCGTGGCGGTGAATTCGTTCGTATTCAAGCAGCCGGTGTCGGTGGGCGACCTGGTGAGTTTCTATGCGGAGGTGGTGTCGGTGGGTTGCAGTTCGGTGACGGTCGATGTGGAGGTCTTCGCCGAGCGTGACCCGGAGAACCCGGTGGTGGTGAAGGTGACGGACGCGCGCCTCACCTACGTGGCGCTCGATGATCGCGGGCGCAAGCGGCCGATTCCGGCCGAGTGAATGCGGCACAAGCGCCGCACGAATGCCGCACTGTACAACCGGAGGTTTGCTGTCCATGCATGAACACCTGATCGAATCGACGCCCTCGGCGTATGGCTATCCACTGCTGATCAAGCAACTCCTGCACACGCCGCGTGCCACCGCCGCGGACCAGGAGATCGTTTACGCGGACAAGGTGCGCATGCGCTACGCGGACCTGTTCGAACGCATCGACCGCCTCGCCAATGCACTCGCCAGCCTCGAGGTGCAGCGCGGCGACACGGTGGCGGTGATGGACTGGGACAGCCACCGCTATCTGGAGTGCTTCTTCGCCGTACCCATGTACGGCGCCGTACTGCAGACCGTGAACGTGCGCCTGTCGCCGGACCAGATCGCCTATACGCTGAATCACGCCGGTGCGAGCGTGCTGATGGTCAATGCCGAATTCCTCCCGCTGCTGAAGCAATTCCGTACCGAACTGGAGAGCGTGCGCAAGCTCGTGCTGATCAGCGACGAGCCGGTCGACGAGGATGCGCTGCCCGAAGGGTTCGTGGGGGAGTACGAGGTGCTGCTGGCGCAGGCGTCCAGCGAGTTCGACTTTCCGGATTTCGACGAGAACACCCGGGCCACCACCTTCTACACCACGGGCACCACGGGGCTGCCCAAGGGCGTGTATTTCAGCCATCGCCAGCTGGTGCTGCACACGCTGGCGACCACGGCGGCGCTGGGCCTGTCGCCCGCGCAGGGGCGTTTCCATCGCGGCGACGTGTACATGCCGATCACCCCGATGTTCCATGTCCATGCCTGGGGCGTGCCCTACATCGCCACGCTTGCGGGGGTGAAGCAGGTCTATCCGGGGCGCTATCACCCCGACACGCTGTTGAGCCTGATCGAGCGCGAGAAGGTCAGCTTCTCGCACTGCGTGCCCACGATCCTGATGATGCTGCTGATGTCGCCGCGCTCCAAGGACGTGGACCTCTCTGGCTGGAAGGTGGTCATCGGCGGTTCGGCGCTGCCCACGGGGCTGGCCGAGCAGGCGCTCGCGCGTGGTATCGATGCCTTCACCGGCTACGGCATGTCGGAGACCTGCCCGATCCTGACCCTGGCGCACCTGCCGCATGACGCCGACCCGTCGCAGCCACATGCCGAGCTGCGCGTGAAGACCGGGCGTCCGATCCCGCTGGTCGATTTGCGCACCGTCGACGCGAGTCTCGCCGACGTGGCCCGCGATGGCCGCAGTGTGGGCGAGGTGGTGGTGCGTGCGCCCTGGCTGACGCAAGGCTATCTGCACAACCCGGAGGCGTCGGCGCATCTATGGGAAGGCGGCTGGCTGCACACCCAGGACATCGGCCACATCGACCCGGCCGGCTACCTGCAGGTCACCGACCGCATCAAGGACGTGATCAAGACGGGCGGCGAGTGGGTGTCTTCGCTCGAGCTGGAGGATCTCATCGGGCGCTGCGCGGGGGTCGCCGAAGTGGCGGTGATCGGGGTGCCGGACGAAAAATGGGGCGAGCGTCCCGCCGCGCTGGTGGTCCGAAAGCCCGGCAGCGAGGACACGCTGGATGCCGACACGGTGCGCGCCCATGTCGAGCGTGCCGCGCAGGAAGGCCATGTGTCGCGCTATGCAGTGCCCGACAAGGTGGTGTTTGTCGATGCGCTGGATCGCACGAGTGTCGGCAAGATCAACAAGCGCGCCCTGCGCGCCCGCTTCGCCTGAAGCACGAACGCGCCCGCGCCGCGTGCGCGCGGGCTTGAACCGAGACTCTCTCATCAGGAGGTGCATGTGAGCAGATTGATCATTCGCAAGGTTGCCGTGCTCGGCGCCGGCGTCATGGGGGCGCAGATTGCGGCCCATTGCGCCAATGCCGACGTGCCGGTGGTCCTGTTCGACCTGCCGGCCAAGGAAGGCCCGGCCAACGGCATCGTCGACAAGGCCGTCGCCGGCATGAAGAAGCTCGATCCGGCGCCGTTCGCCGCCAAGGATCGGGCGCAGTACATCGAGCCCGCCAACTACGGCAGCGATCTCGCACGCCTGGGCGAGTGCGACCTCGTCATCGAGGCGATTGCGGAGAAGGTGGAGTGGAAGCTCGATCTCTACGCCAAGGTGGCGCCGCACCTCAAGGCGGGGGCAATCTTTGCCTCCAACACCTCCGGCCTGTCGATCGAGGCGCTTGCTGCCGGGATGCCGGTTGATCGCCGCAGTCAGTTCTGCGGCGTCCACTTCTTCAACCCGCCGCGCTACATGCCGCTGGTGGAGCTGATCCCCACCGCGGCCACCGACCCCGCGCTGCTCGACGGCCTGGAAACCTGGCTGACCACGCGTCTGGGCAAGAGCATCGTTCGCGCCAAGGACACGCCCAACTTCGTCGCCAACCGCGTCGGCGTGTTCTCCATCCTCGCCGTGCTGCACCATACCGCCCGCCTCGGGCTGGCCTTCGATGAAGTCGACCTGCTCACCGGCCCGCGCATCGGCCGCCCCAAGAGCGCGACCTTCCGTACTGGCGACGTGGTGGGCCTGGATACGCTGGCGCACGTGGTCGGCACCATGCAGGCGACCCTGCCCAACGACCCCTGGCATGCGCACTTCAGCACGCCTGAATGGCTGCAGGCCCTGATCGCCAAGGGTGCGCTCGGGCAGAAGACCAAGTGCGGCATCTACCGCAAGCAGGGCAAGCAGATCCAGGTGCTCGACCTGAAGCTGCAGGACTACCGAGAAAGTGGCGGTGAGGTCTTCCCCGAGGTCGACGCGATCCTGAAACTGAAGAACCCGGCGGAAAAATTCGCCCAGCTCGCAGCGCATCCGCACCCTCAGGCGCAGTTCCTGTGGTCGATTTTCCGCGATGTGTTCCATTACTGCGCGGTGCACCTGGGCGACATCGCCGACAACGCGCGCGATGTGGATCTGGCGATGCGGTGGGGTTTCGGCTGGGCGCAGGGACCTTTCGAAACCTGGCAGGCCGCCGGCTGGAAGGCGGTGGCGGAGATGGTTCGCGACGATATCGCGCACGGTCGCGCCATGGCCGACGTTCCGCTGCCGGCCTGGGTGTTCGAGCGCGAGGGCGTGCATGCGCCGGCCGGCGCCTACAGTGCGGCGGAGAACGCGCTGAAGGCGCGTGCCAAGCTGCCGGTGTATCAGCGCCAGCTCTATCCCGACCGCGTGCTTGGCGAGGCGCCGGACGATCGTGGCGAGACGCTGTGGGAGAACGCCGGCGTGCGCCTGTGGCGCCGTGCCGACCAGGATGCGCGCATCGGCATCGTGTCGATCACCTCCAAGATGCACGCGATCGGCGACGAGGTCATGGATGGCCTGCTTGAGGCGATCGCGCGTGCCGAGCGCGAACTCGACGGGCTGGTGATCTGGCAGCCCGCACCCTTTGCGGTGGGCGCCAACCTGCAGCAGGTGGGTGAGGCCTGCCGTGCCGGGCAGTTCGATCTGCTCGAGAACATGGTGGCCAAGTTCCAGCGCACCTCGATGGCGATCAAGCATGCACAGGTGCCGGTGGTAGCTGCAGTGCAGGGCATGGCGCTGGGGGGCGGCTGCGAGTTCGTCATGCACGCCGCGCACCGGGTCTTTGCGCTGGA
Organism: Thauera sp. ZXT1-4; assembly: GCF_052598215.2. NCBI lineage: Bacteria > Pseudomonadati > Pseudomonadota > Betaproteobacteria > Rhodocyclales > Zoogloeaceae > Thauera > Thauera sp. ZXT1-4. The sequence goes on from NZ_JBQWSN020000009.1 coordinate 33,220, forward strand.
GAGCTACGTCGGCCTGGTGGAGGCTGGCGTGGGCCTGATCCCGGCCGGCGGTGGCTGCAAGGAGTTTGCTCTGCAGGCGCACGCCATGGCGCAGCGCGCGGCGGGCGGCGACGTGTTCCCCTTCATCCAGAACGCGTTCCAGACCATTGCCATGGCCACCGTGGCCAAGAGCGCGCAGGATGCGGTGCGCCTCGGCTTCGGCCGCGCCTCGGACGACGTGCTGTTCAACGCGCACGAGATCCTGTTCGCAGCGATCCGCAGGGCACGCGCAATGGCCGAGTCGGCCTGGCGGCCGGCCTTGCCCGACCCGCAGATCACCGTGGCGGGACGCAATGGCATTGCCACCTGCGAAATGATGCTGGTGAACATGGCCGAGGGCGGCTTCATCTCGGCGCACGACTACCGCGTCGCCAGGGCGGCGGCCACCGCGCTGTGTGGCGGCGAGGTGGACACCAATCGCCGCGTTGGCGAGCAGTGGATCCTGGATGTCGAGCGTGCGCAGTTCGTCGAACTGCTCAAGACCGAGAAGACCCAGCAGCGCATTGCGCACATGCTGGAAACCGGCAAGCCCCTGCGCAACTGATGGCCGCCGTCTGACGGCAACGGATTGAGGAAACAAGCATGAGCAAACAGATTCAGGACGCATACATCGTCGCCGCGGTGCGCACGCCGGTTGCCAAGCGCAATGGGGCTTTCCGTTACGTGCGCCCCGACGACATGCTGGCGAAGGTGTTGCGCGCGGTGGTGGCCAAGGTGCCCAACCTCGACGCCAACGAGATCGGCGACGTCATCACCGGTTGTGCGATGCCGGAGGCTGAGCAGGGCATGAACGTGTCGCGCATCGGCTTGCTGCTGGCGGGCCTTCCCGACAGCGTGCCCGGCCTGACCATCAACCGCTTCTGCGCCTCGGGCCTGCAGTCGGTGGCCGATGCCGCCAACCGCATCCGCCTGGGCGAAGCGGACGTCATGATTGCCGCCGGCACCGAGAGCATGAGTGCGATGCCGCAGATGATGGGCAACAAGGTCAGCCTCAACCCCGAGATCTTTGCGCACGCTGAAAATGTCGCGATCGCATATGGCATGGGTCTGACCGCCGAGAAGGTCGCGCAGCAGTGGGGGGTGAGCCGCGAGGACCAGGATGCCTTTGCGGTCGAGTCGCACCGCCGCGCCTGCGCGGCGATTGCGGCGGGCCACTTCGCGAGCGAGATCGTGCCCTACGCGGTGCAGTCGCATGTGCCCGGCGGCGATGGCGCGGTGCGCATCAGTGAGCGTGTGCTCGAGCATGACGAGGGGCCGCGCCCCGACTCCGCGGTGGAAAAGCTCGGCAAGCTGCGCCCGGTGTTTTCCGCGCGCGGCTCGGTCACGGCGGGCAACAGTTCGCAGATGTCCGACGGCGCTGCTGCGGTTCTGTTGATGAGCGAGGCCGCGGTGAAGCGCTACGACGTGCGGCCGATCGCACGCTTCGCCAGCTTCGCCGTCGCCGGCGTGCCGCCCGAGGTCATGGGTATCGGTCCGGTGGAGGCGATCCCGCGTGCGCTCGCGCGCGCCGGAGTGACGATGGCGGACATCGGCTGGACCGAGCTCAACGAGGCCTTTGCCGCCCAGGCGCTGGCGGTGATGCGTCAGCTTGAGATGGACCCGGCGAAGGTGAACCCGCTCGGGGGGGCGATCGCGCTGGGCCACCCGTTGGGCGCTACGGGGGCAATCCGCACCGCGACGCTGATGGCGGCGATGCAGCGCGACCCGGGGCTGCGCCACGGCATGATCAGCATGTGCATCGGCACGGGCATGGGGGCTGCAGGCGTCTTCGAGCGCTGCTGATCGCTTCTGTCCTTCTCCGCCGTGAGCGCCGCTGGTTGCTCGCGGCGGGCCCTGGTTGGCGTGTGGATAACACGGATGACGTGAACGTCAACACGCTCTCGGCGTGATCCCGGGGTAACAATCTTTTATAATTCGTGCGTTTATCGACGCGAGGCCGTCACTTCAGCCGCTTGCCGAGGGGGCAGGTGCGCAGATCCAGGGCGGCCTCGTCCATTCCCACGAGTCTATGGGCGAAAAGCGCATGATAAGAATCAAACGCGGCCTGGACCTGCCCATCACCGGCGCGCCCGCGCAGCGGATCGAGGACGGACGTCCGGTGCGCAGCGTGGCCGTCATCGGCTTCGACTACCACGGCATGAAGCCGACCATGGCAGTGCAGGTCGGCGACCGGGTGAAGCTCGGGCAGGTCCTTTTTTCCGACAAGAAGACGCCGGGCGTGGTGTTTACTGCGCCGGGCGCCGGCACGGTCAGCGCCATCCATCGCGGTGATCAGCGCGTGCTGCAGTCGGTGGTGATCGATCTCGAAGGCGATGAGGCCGTCGAGTTCGCGCGCTACGGCGATAGCGAGATCGACGGGCTCGACCCGCAGAAGGTGCGCGAGGGCCTGATCGAGTCGGGTCTGTGGACTGCGCTGCGTACGCGGCCGTTCAGCAAGGTGCCCGCGATCGATGCGCAGCCGAAGTCGATCTTCGTCACCGCGATGGACACCCATCCGCTTGCGGCCGACCCGACGGTGGTTATTGGAGAGCATAAGGACGATTTCGCGCGCGGTGCTCGCGTGCTTGCGCGCATCGCACCGGTCATGGTCTGCCACGCCGAGGGCACGCAGATGCCGTGTGCCGGCCTCTCAAACGTGCGTACCGAAACCTTCGCCGGGCCGCATCCGGCGGGCCTTGCGGGGACACACATTCATTTCCTCGATCCGGTGCACGCCGAGAAATCGGTGTGGTCGCTCAACTACCAGGACGTGATCGCGATCGGCAAGCTGTTCGCCACCGGGCGGTTGTGGACCGAGCGCGTCGTGGCGATTGCCGGTCCCATGGTTGAAAAACCCCGCCTGCTGCGGGCGCGTCTGGGCGCTAGTCTGGACGAACTCACCGCAGGAGAACTCAAGACTGGCTGCAAGGTGCGCGTGATCTCGGGTTCTGTGTTCGGAGGGCGCACTTCCCGTGGTGCCTGTGCCTACCTGGGACGTTATCACCTGCAGGTGTCCTGCCTTCAAGAGGGTACCGAGCGCGAGATGCTGCATTACCTGCGTGCAGGGGCCGAGAAGCACTCGGTGCTCCCGCTCTACATCTCCAGGCTTTCTCCCGGCAAGCTGTTCAACTTCACCACCAGCACCAACGGCAGTCCGCGTGCGATGGTGCCGATCGGGAACTACGAAGAGGTGATGCCGCTCGACATGCTGCCTACGCAGTTGCTGCGCGCGCTGATCGTCGGCGACACCGAAACCGCCCAGAAGCTCGGCTGTCTGGAACTGGACGAGGAAGATCTCGCGCTGTGCACCTACGTGTGCGCCGGCAAGTACGAGTACGGTCCCATCCTGCGTGACAATCTCACGCGCATCGAGAAGGAGGGTTGAGCATGAGTCTGCGCTCCTGGCTCGACAGCATCGAGCATCACTTCGAGAAGGGCGGCAAGTACGAGAAGTACTATGCCCTGTACGAAGCCGTCGACACCGGTCTGTTCAAACCGGCCAGCGTCACCCGTACCACCGCCCACGTGCGTGACGGTCTCGACCTCAAGCGCATGATGATCACGGTGTGGCTGTGCACCTTCCCCGCCATGTTCTTCGGCATGTGGAACGTCGGCTACCAAGCCAACAGCATCCTCGCAGCCAATGCCGACCTGATGGCGGCGCAGGAGGGCTGGCGCATCGCACTCACCGGCGCGCTGGCGGGGCTGGATCCGGCCAGCCTGTGGGCGAACTTCCTCCACGGGGCGACGTACTTCCTGCCTGTTTATCTCACTACCTTCATCGTCGGCGGCTTCTGGGAGGTGTTATTCGCTTCGATCCGCAAGCATGAGGTCAACGAGGGCTTCTTCGTCACCTCGGTGCTGTTCGCCCTCACCTGCCCGCCGGATATCCCGCTGTGGCAGGTCGCGCTCGGGATCAGCTTCGGCGTGGTGATCGGCAAGGAAGTCTTCGGCGGCACCGGCAAGAACTTCCTCAACCCGGCGCTCACCGGCCGTGCCTTCTTGTATTTCGCCTACCCGGCCGAGATGTCGGGCGATGCGGTGTGGACCGCAGTCGATGGCTATACCGGCGCAACCATGCTTTCGCTCGGCGCCTCGGGCGGCATCGAGGCGGTGCTCGGCAACGGCATCGACTGGATGAGCGCGTTCCTCGGCACGGTGCATGGTTCGATCGGCGAGACCAGCACGCTCGCCATCCTGTTGGGCGGCGTGGTGCTGCTGGGGATGAAGATTGCCTCGTGGCGCATCGTTTCCGGCGTGATGGTGGGCATGATCGCGACCAGCCTGCTGTTCAATGCCATCGGCTCCGATACCAACGCCATGTTTGCCGTTCCCTGGCACTGGCACCTGGTGATGGGGGGCTTCGCCTTCGGCATGATCTTCATGGCCACCGATCCGGTATCGGCTTCGATGACCAATACCGGAAAGTGGATCTTCGGTGCGCTGATCGGCGTGATGACCGTGCTGATCCGCGTGGTCAACCCGGCCTTCCCGGAAGGCATCATGCTCGCCATCCTGTTCGGCAACCTGTGTGCACCGCTGATCGACCACTTCGTGGTCGCGGCCAACATCAAGCGGAGGCTCGCGCGCAATGTCTAAGAAAGAATCGACGAGCCGTACGCTGCTGGTGGCGCTCGCGGTCAGTCTCGTCAGTTCGGTCTTCGTCGCCGGCGCAGCGGTGTCGCTGAAGCCGGTGCAGATCGAGAACCGCCAGCTCGACAAGCAACGCAGCATCCTGTCCATCGCCGGCCTGGGCGAAGCGGGCATGTCCGGCCGCGAGGTCAAGGATCTGTTCGCCGAGCGCATCAGTGCCAAGGTGGTGGATCTGGAAACCGGCCAGTTCACCGATGCGAAGGATCCGGCGACGTTCGACCCGCTCAAGGCCGCGCGCGATCCGGCGCTGTCCGATGCGCTGCCGGGCGAGCAGGACATCGCCATGATCAAGCGCCGTGAGCGCTACACCACGGTGTACATGGTCCAGCGCGAGGGCGAGCTCGAGACCCTGATTCTGCCCATTCGCGGTTACGGCCTGTGGTCCACGCTGCACGGCTTCATGGCGGTGAAGGGCGATCTCAACACCGTGGTTGGTATGGGCTTCTATCAGCACGCCGAAACCCCCGGTCTCGGCGGCGAGGTCGACAACCCGAACTGGAAGGCGCAGTGGCCTGGCAAGGAGCTCTTCGACGCGTCCGGCAAGCCGGTGATCCGCATCGTCAAGGGTGGCGTCGACCCTGCCAGCCCGGACGCGAAGCACCAGGTCGACGCACTTGCCGGCGCCACCCTGACCAGCAACGGTGTCGACCGCCTGATCCAATTCTGGCTTGGTGAGCAGGGCTTCGGCCCGCTGCTCGCCAAGCTGCGTACACAACAGGGGGCTTGAAAATGGCCAAACCGACCGTCAAGGAAGTCCTGTTCAATCCGGTCTTCGCCAATAACCCGATCGGCCTGCAGATCCTTGGCATCTGCTCGGCGCTCGCGGTGACGTCGAACCTGCAGACCGCGCTCGTGATGTCGATTGCGCTCACGCTGGTGACCGGCTTCTCCAACCTGTTCATCTCGATGATCCGCAACCAGATCCCGAGCTCGATCCGCATGATCGTGCAGATGGTGATCATCGCGTCGCTGGTCATCGTGGTGGATCAGATCCTCAAGGCCTACGCCTATGGCCTGTCCAAGCAACTCTCGGTGTTCGTCGGCCTCATCATCACGAACTGCATCGTGATGGGCCGCGCCGAAGCCTTCGCCATGCAGAACCCGCCCATGCTCTCGTTCATGGACGGCATCGGCAACGGTCTCGGCTACAGCGTGGTGCTGCTCACCCTGGGCGTGATCCGCGAGCTCTTCGGTGCCGGCAAGCTGTTCGGCGTCGAGATCATCGCGCTCGCCAAGGATGGCGGCTGGTACGTGCCCAACGGCCTGCTGCTGCTGCCGCCCTCTGCGTTCTTCCTGATCGGCCTGCTGATCTGGGGGCTGCGCGCCTGGCGGACCGAGCAGGTCGAGGAACCGAGCTTCCGTATGGCGCCGCAAGTCGTGGAAAAGGAGGCTTACTGACATGGAGCACTATCTGAGCCTCTTCGTGCGGGCCGTGTTCATCGAGAACATGGCGCTCGCCTTCTTCCTCGGCATGTGCACCTTCATCGCGATCTCGAAGAAGGTAGAGACCGCGATCGGACTCGGCATCGCCGTGGTGGTCGTGCAGACCATCACGATGCCGGCCAATAACCTGATCTACACCTACCTGCTGCGTGACGGCGCACTGGCGTGGGCAGGCCTGCCGGATGTCGATCTGTCCTTCCTCGGGCTGCTGTCCTACATCGGCGTCATCGCGGCGATCGTGCAGATCCTGGAGATGCTGCTCGACAAGTACGTGCCCAGCCTCTACAACGCGCTCGGTGTGTTCCTGCCGCTGATCACGGTGAACTGCGCGATCATGGGCGGCACGTTGTTCATGGTCGAACGTGACTACAACTTCTCCGAAAGTGTGGTGTATGGCCTGGGCTCTGGGTTCTCCTGGGCGCTGGCGATCGCACTGCTCGCCGGCATCCGCGAGAAGCTCAAGTACAGCGACGTGCCAGAGGGCCTGCAGGGCTTGGGCATCACCTTCATCACCATCGGCCTGATGTCGCTGGGCTTCATGTCCTTCTCGGGCGTGCAGCTGTAAGGAGACCGTGAAACGATGAATACCGAAATCATTCTGGGCATCGGGATGTTCACCGCCATCGTGCTCGCGCTGGCCGTGTTCATCATCGCCGCCCGCTCGAAGCTGGTGTCGTCGGGTGACGTCACCATCGACATCAACGGCGAGAAGAAGATCACCGTGCCGGCGGGCGGCAAGCTGCTGCAGACCCTGGCCGAGAGCGGTCTGTTCCTGCCCTCGGCCTGCGGTGGCGGTGGCACCTGCGCGCAGTGCAAGTGCGTGGTCACCGAAGGTGGCGGCTCGATGCTGCCCACCGAGGAGTCGCACTTCACCAAGCGTGACGCCAAGGAAGGCTGGCGCCTGTCCTGCCAGACCCCGGTCAAGCAGGACATGAAGATCGAGGTGCCGGAGGAGGTCTTCGGCGTCAAGAAGTGGGAGTGTACCGTCGAGTCCAACCCCAACGTGGCGACCTTCATCAAGGAGCTGACGCTGCGCCTGCCCGAGGGCGAGGACGTTGCCTTCCGCGCCGGCGGCTACGTGCAGCTCGAGTGCCCACCGCACGTGGTCAATTACAAGGATTTCGACATCCAGGAGAAATTCCGCGGCGACTGGGACAAATTCAACCTGTGGCGCTATGTCTCCAAGGTGGACGAGACCACCATCCGCGCGTACTCGATGGCGAACTACCCGGGCGAAAAGGGCGTGGTGAAGTTCAACATCCGTGTCGCCTCGCCCCCGCCGGGTCGCGACGACATCCCGCCGGGCAAGATGTCGTCCTGGGTATTCAACCTCAAGAAGGGCGACAAGGTCACGGTGTACGGCCCCTTCGGCGAGTTCTTCGCGCGCGAGACCGACAACGAGATGGTCTTCGTTGGCGGCGGCGCGGGCATGGCGCCGATGCGCTCGCATATCTTCGACCAGTTGAAGCGCCTGCATAGCACGCGCAAGATCACATTCTGGTACGGCGCGCGCTCGATGCGCGAGGCCTTCTACGTCGACGAGTTTGACAAGCTTGCCGCGGAGAACCCCAACTTCAAGTGGCACCTGGCGCTCTCCGACCCGCTCCCCGAGGACAACTGGACCGGCTATACCGGTTTCATCCACAACGTGTTGTACGAGCACTACCTCAAGGACCACCCGGCCCCCGAGGACTGCGAGTTCTACATGTGCGGCCCTCCGATGATGAACGCGGCAGTGATCAAGATGCTGCTGGATCTCGGCGTCGAACGCGAGAACATCATGCTCGACGATTTCGGCGGTTGAGCAACCCGGCGGCCGGCCTGCAGTCGCCCGCGCTGCCAGCAGGCCAACCCGTAACAGGACCCGCAACCGGTTTCCTCAACCGTTGCGGGTTCGTTCTTTCCGGCCCTCGCACGTGAGATTCAGCGCGACAGGCGATAGGCAAGCTGGCCGAGCAACTCGTGCAGTGCGAACCACGCAGCGTAGGCGGTGTTCTGCCCGGGGATGAACTGCAGGCCCTGTTCTTCCGCGCCGTTGCCGCCCCCTCCGCCCAGCCACGCCGTCGGCGCGGGAGTCACTCTCAGCCCGGCCGCTTCGAATTCCGCACGTGCGCGCTCCATGTGCATGGCGTGCGTGACCAGAAGGATGCTGCGCACGCCCGCAGCCTGGAGGTGGGTTGCCGAAAAGCGTGCGTTCTCCCGCGTGTCGCGCGATGCGGACTCCAGCCAGCGCGGGCTGATGCCGAAGTCCTCGCGCAGGCTGCGTTGCATCAGCACGGCCTCCGGTACGCCTCCTTGCGGGGCACCGCCGCTGGCCAGGACCGGGAGCCCGGTCTCGCGCGCAAGGCGGGCCGCATAGCGCAGACGCTCGAGCGCGAGGCGGTTGACGGTGTCGCCGCCAAACTCGGGCGCATGCTTGCGCCGCCCGGCGCCGAGAACGACGATGGCTTCCGCGTCCTGTGCGGCACCCGGCGCGAGCGCATGCGGGTATTCGACCCGGGCCACGAGCCAGTTCACGCTTGCGGGCGTCACCAGCGCCAGGCTCAGGACCACGCCGGTCCAGGCGAAGCATCGGCCGAGGCGGGGGCGGCGCTCGAGCAGCAGCAGGCCGGCAACGATGGGCAGCAAGGGCATCAGCGGCGGCAGCGCAGCCACGGCCAGCGCCTTCTTCAGCCAGAACAACAGGGAGGTCAGCTCGAGTTCCATTCGCATGCACCGGGCTTGTCGTTTGTCGGTGGGGATAGGGGCAAGTATTATCGGTGCATCGAGCCCGACACGTCGCCCATGCGCAGAACGATAACGCCTTCTTTCCCCTCCGCCTCGCGCACGCCCCCGTTCCACACCCCGCTTTCCGCGGTGGAAGAGGGGTGCGTACGCACATGAGCCTGCGCGATCTGCTCTGGCTGGCCGTGATCGCTTTGCTTGGCTACGCGAGCTGGCAGTTCGTGCGCGCCTTGCGTGCCCCGCGCGAGCCTGGCGCTGCCCACGTGCAGGCTCCGGCACGCGGGCCGACCGGGCCGGCCGGCCCGCGTGAGTCGGAGGAGGCGGGTGCCAATGCGACGATTGCAGATGATGAGGATGGACTGGACGAGGGTGATTTCGAGTACGCGCCGGTGCTGGCCTCCCGCCCTGTCGTTGCGCCGGCGCCTGCGGAGCCGGCGGCCGGCGGGTATGGCTCGTCTGGAGCTGGGTCTGCCGAGCAGCCGGGTGGTGGAGCCGAAGCGGAGGTCTTTGCGCTGCAGCTGGAGAATTCCCGGCTACGCCAGGAGTTCCAGGCGCAGCGCGATCTGGTCGCCTTGCAGCAGCAGGAGATCACCCGCCTGGTAGAGGATGTCACTGCGCTGCAGGATGAACTCGACCGCATCAGGGTACAGCCCGCGAGTTCGCCAGAGTACTCCGAAGCGCTGCTGCTTGCCTCACAGGGGCTCAATGCGGAGATGATCGCGGCCCGCTGCGGCATCACGCTCGCCGAGGCGGAGCTTGTGCTTTCCTTGAGTCGGCGGGGCGAGGGGGGGACATGAGCGCACGTCTGACCGCTCCACGGCGCGTACTGCTGTTGCGCGCCACGGCAGCGCTGGCCGCAGCGGTGGCGCTCGGTCTTGCGGCCTTGTTGCTGAGTGCCCGGCCTGAGGTGCCGGCCCCCTGGCCGCAGGCCGCCCCACCGGCCGCCCCACCGGCCGCCCAACCGGGCGCCGAAAGTGTCGCTCCGTCTCGGTTGCCTGCGGTGGTGCCAGTGCCGGTGGAGACGTCCACCGCACTGGCGCTCGAGCACCCCGAGGTTTCTCTGGAGCCCGCTGCAAGCCCTGCGCCTGCCAGCGCCGAGAATCCCGCTGCGCCGGCCAGCACCCCTCCTTCCGTGCCGGAAGTGCCCGAGGGTGTGCTGTTGCCGCACGCCGCGGCGAGTGGCGGCGGCCCGGGCTACCGGATTCAGCTAGGGGTCTTCGGCGACCCGGCCAATGCCCTGCAACTCTACGAGCGGCTGGCGGCGGAAGGGTACGCTGCGGGCATCCAGAGCCGTGTCGTCCTGGGCCCCTTTGCCGACCGGGACGCTGCGGAGCGGGCGCGCCGCAAGTTGCGCGAGGGGGGGCATGGCGCGGGCGTGCTCGTGCCGCCGCCGCGTTCGAATTGATGCGCCGTGACTGCCTTCACGGCGTGCAAGGCCCCACAGGGGGGACGATGCATCCAATTTTGAGGAGAGGGTGAGCCAATGCAGATCAAGAGTCCGATGTTTGGCAGTGCGGAAGTGCCCGAGGACAAGATCATCGAGTTCCCGATGGGCTTGCCGGGCTTCGAGGAGTGCAGGCGTTTTGCGCTCGTGCACGAAGAGGGCGGGGGCGCCGAGGTACTCCTGTTGCAGAGCGTCGACGACCCTCAGGTGGCGTTCTCGATCACCTTGCCCGAGCGGCTCGGCATCAACCTCGAGTTCCAGCTGAGCGACGAGGAGGTCGCCATGCTGAAGCTTCAGTCGCCCGAGGATGCCGCGGTCGCAGTGATCGTGCGCAAGGACGACGGGCCGTCGAGCGGACCCGCCTCGGCCGGGCTACGGGCCAATTTCGTCGCGCCGCTGGTGATCAACGTTGGCGCGCGGGTTGGCATGCAGAAGGTGATCAACCGCCTGGGCTGCGACATCACCCTGCGCGCCCAGGCTTGAGCGCGAGCGGCCCTGTGCGGATGGGGCCGATTCGCGAGGCAGTTCGCCCGCCGTGCCTTCGGGCGCAGCGGGCGGTGCGTGCGCCCCCGGCAGGCGCGGGTACAATCACGCTTTTGTGATTCCGGAGGCAAGTCCGTGGCCCGTCAGATCATTTCCACCCCCAACGCACCGGCCGCGATCGGCCCCTATTCGCAGGCCGTCAAGGCCGGCAACCAGGTGTTCCTGTCGGGGCAGATCGGCCTGGATCCCGCGACCATGGAGATGGTCGAGGGGGTGGAGGCGCAGGCGCAACGCGTTTTCGCCAACCTGCAGGCGGTGGCCGAGGCTGCGGGCGGCTCGTTCGCGGATGTGGTCAAGATCACCATCTATCTCACCGACCTGTCGAATTTCGGCGTCGTCAATGAGGTCATGAAGTCCTGCTTCGCCGAGCCCTATCCGGCGCGCGCGACCGTTGGGGTGCGCGAGCTCCCGCGGGGTGCGCTGGTCGAGGCAGACCTGGTGCTCGTGGTCGATTGAGCAGGGCCAGGCTCAAGGCGCAGGTGTGAAGGGTCTGGCGTGAGGGGGGGGAGCCTGACGGCGGGGCAAGCGAAATCGCCTGCTCCGGCGTTGCAGCCGCAGGGCTGGGCCGGCGTGGGTGGGGCGCTTGCGGCCCGCCTCGCCAGGCTCGATCTCCGCGCGCCACGCGACGTGCTGCTGCACTTGCCCTTGCGCTATGAGGACGAAACGCGGCTCACTCCCATCGGGGCAGCGCGGCCTGGTTTGCCGGCGCAGGTGGAGGGCGAGGTGGTGTCGTGCGAGATCATGCTGCGCCCGCGGCGCCAGCTCGTGGCGCGGGTCGGGGACGGTAGCGGAACCCTGGTGGCGCGCTGGCTGAACTTCTACCCCTCGCAGCAGAAGCAGCTTGCGCCGGGTCGGCGGGTCCGCCTGTTCGGCGAGGTCCGCGGCGGGTTCTTCGGCGACGAGATGGTGCATCCACGGGTGCGCAGCGTCGACGCGGGCGAGCCGTTGCCGCAGGCCCTGACCCCGGTCTATCCGACCACGGCCGGCGTGGGGCAGGCGACTTTACGCAAGCTGGTCGATCGTGCGCTGCAGACGGAGCCCCTGGACGAGTTGCTGCCCGAAGAGTGGCTGCAGCGCCTCGGGCTTCCAGGCCTCGCGGATGCCCTGCATGCACTCCATCACCCTGCGCCGGACGCCGCTCCCGATGCCCTTGAGCGTCGGACTCATCCCGCCTGGCGGCGGATGAAGTTCGAGGAACTGCTGGTGCAGCAGCTGTCGCTGCGCCGTGCCTACCTCGCACGCCGCGCGCGCTCGGCGGTGGCGCTGCCGGCGCGCGCAGTCCTGACCGCGGCGCTGCTCGACACCCTGCCCTTCCGGCCGACGGGCGCGCAGGCGCGTGCCTGGAGCGAGATCGCCGCCGATCTCGCCGCGCCGCATCCGATGCAGCGCCTGCTGCAGGGCGATGTGGGCTCGGGCAAGACCCTGGTGGCTGCGCTCGCGATGCTGCAAGCCGCCGAGAATGGCTGGCAGGCCGCGATGATGGCGCCCACCGAGATTCTCGCGGAGCAGCACTGGAGAAAGCTCTCGGCCTGGCTCGCGCCGCTGGGCGTCGAAGTCGCCTGGCTGTCGGGCGGACGCAGGAAGCGCGAGCGCGAGGCCGCACTGGCCCGTCTGGCCAGTGGCGAGGTGCTGCTTGCCGTGGGCACGCATGCGCTGATCGAAGATCCGGTGACCCTGCCACGGCTGGCGCTCGCGGTGGTCGATGAGCAGCACCGCTTCGGTGTGCGCCAGCGCCTGGCGCTGCGCGAGAAGGGCGAAGGAGGGCGGCGTCCGCACATGCTGATGATGTCGGCGACGCCGATCCCGCGTACGCTGGCGATGACCCATTACGCCGATCTCGACGTGTCGGTGCTCGATGAACTGCCTCCAGGCCGTACCCCGATCCGCACCCGGCTGGTCTCCGAGGCGCGCCGTGAACAGGTTGTGGCGCGCATGCGCGCGGCCTGCCTGGGGGGGCGGCAAGCCTACTGGGTGTGCCCGCTGATCGAGGAATCCGAGGCCCTGCAACTGCAGACGGCGCAGGACACCTGGGCGGCACTGGTTGAGGCCCTGCCGGAGTTGCGCATCGGGCTGATCCATGGCCGCCTGAAGAACGACGAGAAGTCCACCACAATGGCGGCGTTTGCGGCGGCGGAGCTCGATGTGCTGGTGGCCACCACCGTGATCGAGGTCGGTGTGGATGTGCCCAATGCCAGCCTGATGGTGATCGAGCATGCGGAACGCTTCGGGCTCGCGCAACTGCACCAGTTGCGCGGCCGGGTCGGGCGCGGTACGGCGGAGTCGGAGTGCATCCTGATCTACGCCCAGCCACTCTCCGCGACTGGCCGTGCGCGCCTGAGAGTGATCTACGAGAACACCGATGGCTTCGCGATTGCGCGCGAGGATCTGGGAATCCGTGGCCCGGGTGAGTTCGTCGGCGCGCGCCAGAGCGGCGTGCCGCTGCTGCGTTACGCAGACCTCGAAGCCGATGCCGACCTGATCGAGCCTGCGCGCGCACTTGCTGAAGATCTCCTGCGACGCGAGCCGGCCGCCGCCGAGGCCCTGATGGTGCGCTGGCTGGGCGGGCGGGAGGCCCTGTTGCGGGCCTGAGCGCCGCGCGTCACCCAATCCGAACCATGCGTCCGCTGATCGCCTTTCCTCTCCATACCGGGCCGCGCCACGAAACCTGGCTGGCCCATCCACCGCGCGCCGGCATACCCGAGGCCTTGCGCCCGTGGCTGCGCGATCCGGGTTCGCTCACCGCACGCATCCGGGCACGCTGCGGGCGCTTCGCCGTGCAGGTGGTGTGTCAGCAACTGGCGCGGGTGCATCGTGACGAGGCCTTGCTGCTCGGCCTGCGGCCGGGCGAGCGCGCCTGGCTGCGCGAGGTCCTGCTCCTCGCCGATGGCCGGCCGGTGGTGTTCGCACGCTCGCTGCTGCCGCGGCGCAACGTGCGCGGGACCTGGAACCTCTTTCATGGCATGGGCTCGCGCCCGCTCGGGCAGGCCCTGTTCTCCGACCCTGAGATCAGCCGTCTGCCGCTCGCCTGTCGCCGTCTGGACAGGCGCGATGCGCGGTATCATCGCGCCCAAGCCGCACTGGCCCACCATGCCCCGGGACAGTTCGTGCCGCGCGCCTTGTGGGCGCGGCGCTCGATCTTTCTCCTGCGCGGCAGCGCGCTGATGGTGAGCGAAGCCTTCCTGCCCGAAATCCTGGAACTGCCCCGATGACGTTCGGCATGAGCCTGCACGACAAGTTGCCCCACTATGTCCGCTTGATGCGGATCGACAAGCCGATCGGCACCCTGCTGCTGCTGTGGCCCACCCTGTGGGCGCTGTGGGTGGCGGCCGGCGGACTGCCGCCCTTGCACATCCTGGTGATTTTCGTGATCGGCACCTTCCTGATGCGCTCCGCAGGTTGCGTGATCAACGACTATGCCGACCGCGACATAGACGGTCACGTGGAGCGCACGCTCGATCGCCCGCTCGCAACCGGCCGTGTTCGCGCAGGCGAGGCTTTGTGGCTTGCAGCGGGGCTTTCCGCGGTGGCCTTCCTGCTCGTGCTGCCGCTGGGCTCGCTGGTGATCTGGCTTTCCATTCCGGCATTGTTCCTGGCCGGCAGCTATCCGTTCACCAAGCGCTTCTTCGCGCTGCCGCAGGCCTACCTGGGGCTGGCCTTCGGTTTTTCGATCCCGATGGGGTTTGCGGCAGTGCTGGGCGAGGTGCCTGCGCTGGCGTGGGTGATGCTGCTGGCCAACACCTTCTGGACGATCGCCTACGATACCGAATATGCCATGGTGGACCGTCCGGATGACCTCCGGCTCGGCATTCGCACGGCTGCGATCACCTTTGGTCGCTACGATGTCGCGGCGGTAATGCTGTGCTACGGCGCCGCGATCGTGCTGCTGGGTGTGGTCGGGGTCATGATCGGTGCCGGATTCGTCTACTACCTCGGCCTTGCTGCCGCCTCGGTGATCGCGGGTTACCACTACACCCTGATCCGGGAGCGTGCGCGGAGCGGATGTTTCAAGGCCTTCCGCCACAACAACTGGTTCGGTGCCGTCGTGTTCGCCGGCATCTTCTTCGACCTCCTCCAGTGCGCAGCGTGAGCGCGGGGCGCCACCTGCGGGTGCGCGCCCCGCGCGCGCGATGATTTCGCACTTCCTACCGGACATCCCATGCACTTCATGACCGCTCTCGAAGCCGCCTGGCAGCAGCGCAACAGCCTGCTCTGTGTCGGCCTCGATCCCGATCCCGCAAAATTCCCCGCCCATCTGCGGGGGCGCCCGGATGCGATCCTCGCGTTCTGCACGCAGATCGTCGACGCCACTGCCGACCTGGTGTGCTGCTTCAAGCCGCAGATCGCCTACTTCGCCGCGCACCGCGCGGAGGAGCAGCTTGAGGCCCTGATCGAGCATATCCATGCGGCTCACCCCGACACCCCGGTCATCCTCGACGCCAAACGCGGCGATATCGGCAGTACCGCCGAGCAGTACGCCATCGAGGCCTTCGAACGCTTCAAGGCCGACGCGATCACGGTCAATCCGTACATGGGCCGCGACTCGGTCGATCCTTACCTGGCCTACCCCGACAAGGGCGTGATCCTGCTGTGCCGCACCTCCAACCCCGGCGGCTCGGACCTGCAGTTCCTGGAGGTCGATACGCCGAAGGGCCGCATGAAACTCTACGAACATGTTGCGCGCACCGTTGCGGAGGACTGGAACGCGAGCGGGAACTGTGGCCTGGTCGTCGGTGCCACCTACCCGGCCGAGATCGCCCGCGTGCGCGAACTGACCGGCAACCTGCCGCTGCTGGTGCCGGGGATCGGCGCCCAGGGCGGCGACATCGCCGCCACGCTGGCGGCGGGGCGCACGGCGAAGGGCGCCGGGTTGATGATCAACTCCTCGCGTGCGGTGCTGTATGCCGGCAAGGGCGAGGACTTCGCCGAGGCCGCGCGGAAGGTCGCGCTGGAGACCCGCGACGCGATCAATGCCCATCGCTGAGCACACCTGTTCGAGCGTGACTGCACCCAGCACGTACGCTCGCGTGTGACCACAACTTCGCGCCGGCGGGCGCGTCAATGCCTGACCAGGGCTCGCCCGCCCATGCCACGCATCCAACACGAGACGCCCGAATGAAATACGACGACCTGCGCGACTTCATCTCCCAACTCGAGGCGCGCGGAGAATTGAAGCGCATCACCGCCCCGGTCGACACCCACCTCGAGATGACCGAGATCGCTGACCGCGTCCTGCGCGCCGGCGGGCCGGCGTTGCTGTTCGAGAAGCCGGTGACGAAGGGTGTGCCGCAGTCGATCCCGGTGCTCGCCAACCTCTTCGGCACCCCGCAGCGGGTGGCGATGGGCATGGGCGAGGATGTCGCCGACGGCAACTGGAGCACGCCACTGCGCGAGGTGGGCAAGCTGCTCGCCTACCTGAAGGAGCCCGAGCCGCCCAAGGGCCTGAAGGACGCCTGGGAAAAGCTGCCGGTGCTGAAGCAGGTGCTGAACATGGCACCGAAGGAAGTGCGCTCTGCGCCCTGCCAGCAGGTGGTGTGGGCGGGCGATGAAGTTGACCTCGCGAAGCTGCCGATCCAGCACTGCTGGCCGGGCGACGCCGCGCCGCTGATCACCTGGGGCCTGGTGGTGACGCGCGGGCCGCACAAGAAGCGCCAGAATCTAGGCATCTACCGCCAGCAGGTGATCGGCCGCAACCGCGTGATCATGCGCTGGCTGGCGCATCGGGGCGGCGCGCTGGATTTCCTCGAGCACCAGCGCGCCCATCCGGGCGAGCCTTTTCCGATCTCGGTGGTGCTCGGTTGCGATCCGGCGACCATCCTCGGCGCGGTGACGCCGGTGCCGGATTCGATCTCGGAGTACCAGTTCGCCGGCCTGCTGCGTGGCGCCAAGACCGAGCTGGTGAAGTGCCTGGGCAACGACCTGCAGGTGCCGGCCTCGGCCGAGATCGTGCTCGAAGGCGCGATCCACCCGAACGACATGGCGCCTGAAGGCCCCTACGGCGACCATACGGGCTATTACAACGAGGTCTCCGATTTCCCCGTGTTCACCATCGAGCGCATCACCCTGCGTCGCGACCCGATCTACCACAGCACCTACACCGGCAAGCCGCCCGACGAGCCGGCGATGCTGGGCGTGGCGCTGAACGAGGTCTTCGTGCCGTTGCTGCAGAAGCAGTTCACCGAGATCGTCGACTTCTACCTGCCGCCGGAGGGCTGCTCCTACCGCCTGGCGGTGGTCAGCATCCGCAAGCAGTACCCGGGCCATGCCAAGCGCGTGATGTTCGGCATCTGGAGCTTTCTGCGCCAGTTCATGTACACCAAGTTCATCATCGTGGTGGACGAGGACGTGAACATCCGCGACTGGAAGGAGGTGATCTGGGCGCTCACCACGCGCATGGACGCCACCCGCGACACCACGCTGGTCGACAACACGCCCATTGATTACCTCGATTTCGCCAGCCCGGTCGCCGGCCTGGGCAGCAAGATGGGGCTGGATGCGACCAACAAGTGGCCAGGCGAGACCAGCCGCGAATGGGGCACGCCGATCGTCATGGACGCGGCGGTGAAGGCGAGGGTGGACGCGATGTGGGGTGAGTTGGGGCTGTAGCGCGGGGCCTGAACGCACGAACCGTAATGCGGGCGCGCGTTACGTTTTGTTGTTGCGCGTTGTGCGGACAGGCGTCATGGTCCGCGCTCGAAGTCTTCTTCATGCGCCGCGGAGTTTCCCGGCGCGGGCTTCATTTTCGAGGAAAGTCGATGAGCACCCCCTATCCCGCTCCGCTCCAGGTGGACCAGCCGTCCGAGAACATGGTCACCGTCACCCATCTGGTCTATGCGCTGCACGCCTTCGCGGTGTTTTCGGCGGTGGTCGGTTCGGCGACGATCATCTTCAGCTTCGTCGCCAGCCTGCCCTCCATTGCAGCAGTGGTGCTGAACTACTGGAATCAGAACGCGGTGCGCGGTACCTGGCTGGAGAGCCATTTCCGCTGGCAGATCCGCACCTTCTGGTTCGCGGTGCTTTGGGTCGTGGTGGCCGGACTGATGGTGCTGACCATCATCGGTGTGCCATTCGCGATCGGGCTGCTGCTGATCGTCGGCCTGTGGATCCTGTACCGTATCGTGCGCGGCTGGTGGGTGCTGATGCAGCGGCGGCCGCTGCCGATGCCGCCGACCTGAGGCCCTGTAACTGCCGGGCTGCTTATCCGCCGCCTGCCCAGATCCATTCGAGCAATGCATCCTGCGCCGCAGCGCTCTGGGCGGCTTCCGGGTGATTGATCATCATCACCAGCGCATGACGACGCCCATGGCGGTCGAGCAGGTAGCCGCCCATTGCGCGCACGCCGTTGAGGGTCCCGGTCTTGATGTGCGCCTGTCCGGACACCGGGCTGCCAGACAGCCGGCGACGTGCCGTGCCGTCCAGGCCGGCGACGGGCAGCGCCGAGATGTATTCCGGCATCCAGGGACGTTGCCATGCCGCGATCAGCAACTGCCCCAGGCTGTCGGCGCGGATGCGCTCGATGCGTGAAAGACCCGACCCATTCTCGATCACCAGGCCCTCGGTACCGATGCCCGCGGCTGCAAGCGCTTCCTGCGCGGACTGTGCCCCGGCGGTGACCATGTCGGTGGCGGACTGGGGGAGCTCGGGACGGCTCGCGCCGAGTGTGGCGAGCAGCTGGCGCGCAATCACGTTGCTCGACCATTTATTCATTTCCCGGATCACGTCGGCCAGCGCAGGAGAGTCGTCGCGGATGAGTTCCGTGGCGCCGGTCGGCGTCGTTCCCTCACGCACCTGTCCTCCCAGCCGGCCGCCTGCCTCGCTCCACAGCGCACTGACCAGTGCCGTGCCGAATTCGGCGGGGGGCAGTGGTGCGGCGCTCCAGGTGCGGGGGCCGCAGGCGCGCGGGAGGGTGCCGCTGAGCACCAGGCGTTGGCCCGGCTCGATCTGCGCCTGAAGATCCTTGTACCAGGTGCCGCAGGGCGCGTCGGACGTCCTGATCCGGTTGTCGATGGTGACGCCGGCAAGCGGTGGTTCCGCAGCGAGGGTGACCGGCTCGCTCGCCGCCTTGCCCGGGTAGAGGCCCAGCAGCACGGTGTTGTAGTGCATCAGCAGGCCGTGGGGGCCACTGTTGTAGGGCCGCAGCCCGCGTCCGTCAAAGGCGTCCGGGTCGTGCGGGGGCAGGCGCAGCACGGACGCGTCGAGCACGATGTCGCCCGCCACACCTTCGATACCCAGGTTGCGCACGCGGCGCAGCATCTTCCACAGGCGGTCGTAGCCGAGCATCGGGTCGGCTCCGCCAAGCAGGTGGAGGTCGCCCTCGAGCAACCCGCCCCGAATGGGGCCCGTTACCGCGAGGCGCGTACGCCAGGTGTGTGCAGGGCCCAACTGCTCGAGTGCGGCGAAGCTGGTCACCAGCTTCATGACCGAGGCCGGATTCATGGGCTGGTCTGCCCGGATGGCGAGCGTGGGGCGGTCGGCATCCACGGGCTGGACCCACACCGAAACCGCCTCCACGGGGATGTGGGCTGCGTCGAGTGCCAGGCGCACGCCGGGCGGGAGCGGGGCGCTGACGGTCGCACCTTGCGCGGGCGGGCCGAGAAAAAGCACGCCAGCGAGGGGCAGCAGTCTTAAGAAATACCTGATGGCCATGAAACGTATCCTGATCGGATGGCGCGGGGAGAACGGCTAGAATGAAGGCCTTGCGGCGGACAGTGAGATTGTCTGCATTTTAAATGGGGGCGTCCCGGCCTCGGCGCTTGGTGCAGGAAAGGTGTGCCAGGTCTGGGGCCGGCAGGAACGATGAGCGGATTCGGACATTACACTCGTACGGCAGATGAGCTTGAGCGTGAGATCGTCAAGCGTGGTATTGCGATTGGCGTCGATTGGCAGGATCAGGCCCGCATGCGCGACCTGGCGCGGCAGGCGCTGAGTTGCTCGTCGGACTGCATGATGAAGTTGCTGCGCAGTCCGGTGCGGCAGGAAAAGCTCACTGGCGAGCTGTTCGCGCTTTCGGAGCTGATGCTTGAGAACATGCGCCAGAGTGCGGAAATGGGGCTTCACACGCACGGTGGCCCGGCATGGAAGGCTTTCGGGCGAGCCTTGAACGAGGAGTACGACGCAGGGATCCGGCGCCCCGTGCCCAAGGAAGGACTGCAGGCCTGACGCTTTGCGGTCGTCGGAACCCGGGGGCGATGCCGATTCAGTTGGCCACGCGCTCGCCGGAGAAGAGTTCGGCGACGGTTTCGCGCTCGCGCACGACGAGCGCGCGGCTCCCCTCCACCAGGATCTCGGCGGCGCGGGGGCGGGTGTTGTAGTTGGAGCTCATGGTCATGCCATAGGCACCTGCGGAGAGGATCGCGAGCAGATCGCCTTCGGCCACGTCGAGCATCCGTCCGCGGGCGAGGAAGTCGCCGCTCTCGCAGATCGGGCCGACCACGTCGTACTGCGCAGCAGATGCCGCGCACGGACGGACTTCGACCACTTCGTGCCATGCATCGTACAGCGCCGGGCGTGCAAGGTCGTTCATGGCAGCGTCGACGATGGCGAAGTTCTTTGTTTCGCCGGGCTTGAGGTATTCGATCCGGGTCAGCAGCAGCCCCGCGTTGCCGACCAGCGAACGACCGGGCTCGAAGCAGAGCTCCTCGTTACGACCGGCGAACACCTCGAGCAGCGGCGCCAGGTAATCGGTCGCCGAAGGGGGTGTTTCGTCACGGTAGCGGATGCCCAGCCCCCCACCCAGGTCGATGTGCTCGAGCGCGATTCCCTCGGCTGCGAGTTGCTCGACCAGGTCGCGCAACTTCTCCGCCGCCTCGGCCATGGGGGCGGGGTCGAGCAGCTGGGAGCCGATATGGCAGGCTACTCCGCTGATCCGCAGGTGGGGCAGCCGGGAGGCCTGCCGGTAGAGCGCAAGTGCGTCGGCAAAGGCGACGCCGAACTTGTTGCCCTTCAGGCCGGTGGAGATGTAAGGGTGGGTCTTCGGATCGACGTCCGGATTGACTCGCAGCGCGATCGGCGCCTGCTTGCCGAGTTCGCCTGCCAGCGCATTCAGGCGCTCCAGTTCGGCTGCCGACTCGATGTTGAAGCAGCGGATCCCTGCCTCCAGCGCCTGTCGCATCTCCGCGCGGGTCTTGCCCACGCCCGAGAACACGACCTTGTCCGCGCGGCCCCCCGCAGCGAGGACACGGGCGAGTTCGCCGCCGGAAACGATGTCGAAGCCAGCGCCAAGACGGGCGAAGACTGAAAGGATGCCGAGGTTCGAGTTGGCCTTGACGGCGTAGCACACCAGCGCGCGGCGTCCGGCGAGCGCCTGTTTCCAGGCAGCGAAGGCGGATTCCAGTGCTGCACGCGAATAGACATAGGTCGGTGTGCCAAAGCGCTGGGCGATGTCTTCCAGTGAAGTCTCCTCCAACCACAATGCGCCTTCGCGCAGCGTGAGCGTGGGGAGAGGCCAGGCGGGCGTAGCAGAGGTGTTCATTGGAGCAGGGAGTCGGAGGTGAGGTCCGGCGGGACGAGGGGTTTGTTATGATCGGCGCCCGCACTCGAGGCGGGGGAGGTGCCAGGCTCGGGCAGATAGAGCGGGCCCTTGATGCCACAGGCCGACAGCAGCGCGCAGCACAGCGCGATGAAGGGAATTCTGGCTCGCATCGCCATTCTTCAGGTAAAACCGGAATCCTAACAGAAGGAATCAGCATGGAAGAATCCGCGTTCAACGCACTGGCCGAGGCCGAACTGGCACGCATCGAGTCCGCGCTCGAGGACTGCGGTGTGGATCTGGACATCGAGCCGAAGCCCGGAGGCATCCTGGAGCTGGAATTCGAGAACGGCACGAAGATGATCATCAACCGCCACACCGCGGCGCGTGAGATCTGGGTGGCGGCCAGATCGGGTGGCTTCCACTTTCGTCTGCTCGACGGACAGTGGATCAATACCCGCGATGGCGGGGAGCTGTGGAAGATGCTCGCCGGCTTGATCGGAGCGCAGGCTGGCGAGCCTGTGGTGTTGACCCCGCCGGCCTGAAGGGGAAGCCGCTCAACGCCTGATCGGCGTCGGCAGGCGGTCTTCGACCGGGGCTGGGGCCTGTGCCGGAAAGCCCGGAAGTTGCGAACGGGTGACCGGCGCCGGCGGGATGGCCTCGGTTTCCGCTTCCATGGCGGGCAGTCCGTCGCCGGCGAACATCTCCTGCAGCCAGTCCGGGGCGATCGACGGCGTCGGTGGGGCGTACTCGGCATAGTGATAGTCCTCGCCGGAGCCCAGGCCGTTCTCGACGAGCTTCAGTCCGGGTGGGGGCGGGGGCGAAACGTCCGGCACGCCTTCGAGCGCCGTGCGCATGTAGTCGACCCAGATCGGTAGTGCCGCTGCGCCGCCGGTTTCGCCTCGGCCCAGGTTGCGCGGCTGGCCGAACCCGACCCAGCTCACGGCGACCAGATCCGGGTGGTAGCCACAGAACCATGCATCGACATAGTCGTTGGTGGTCCCCGTCTTGCCTGCGAGATCCTGGCGCTTGAGCACCTTCGCTCTTGTTGCCGTTCCGCGCTGTACTACGTCGCGCATCATCGAATCCATCAGCCAGGCATTGCGCGCGTCGATCACGCGCGCTGCGCTCTGGCCGGCCACGGGCGGGTCCGTTCGTGCGATCAGGCGACCGCTGCCGTCATAGATCTCCTTCACCACGTAGGGCTCAATGCGGTAGCCGCCATTGGCGAACACCGCATAGCCGGCGGCCATCTGCCAAGGCGTTGCAGCGCCTGCGCCCAGCGCCATGGTCAGATAGGCGGGGTTCTGGCTGCGGTCGAAGCCGAAGCGGCCGAGGAATTCCTGCGCGTACGCGGGGGAGATCTCCTCGAGCAGGCGGATCGAGACCATGTTTTTCGAGCGTGCCAGTGCCTCGCGCAGCGTCATCGGGCCGGCATAGCGGCCGTCGTAGTTCTTGGGCTCCCATGCCTTCGAGCCCGTGACCCCCGCAGGATAGTAGAGGGGGCCGTCTTCAAGGACATTGCCTGGTCCGAAACTGCGCTCGAGCGCGGCAGAGAAGATGAAGGGCTTGAAGCTCGACCCCGGCTGGCGCACCGCCTGCGTGACATGGTTGAACTTGTTGCGTTCGAAATCGAAGCTGCCAACCAGGGCGCGTACGGAGCCGTTGTGCGGGTCGATGGCGACGAATCCTGCCTGGACCTCGGGGAGTTGGGCGATCTCCCAGGCGTCCTTGCCGGTGCTGCGCAGGCGCACGATCGCTCCGGGGCGGATCCTGCGGCTCTGCGGCGCCTTCTCGGCCAGCATCGGCGCCGCAAGCCCGAGCCCCTTGCCAGCGATGCGCAGCGACTCGCCGCGGCGATAGGCGACGACTTCCTTCGAAGAGGCTCTCAGGACGATCGCGGCGAGGAGGTCATCGTGGTCGCCATGATTCTCCAGGGCTTCATCGAGCAACTCGGGTGCGATGTCGCCGCTGGGCAACTCCACAAAGGCCTCCGGGCCCCGATAGCCGTGACGGCGGTCGTAAGTGAGCACCCCCTTGCGCAGGGCAGCGTAGGCGGCCTCCTGGTCCTTGCGGGTGATCGTGGTGACGATGCGGATACCCAATTCGTAGGCCTGATCGCCGAACTGCTCGAGGGCGATCTGGCGCGCCATCTCGGCGACATGGTCGGCGTGGAGCGTGATGTCCTGGTGCTTGCGCGCTCGCGCCGTGTCGTGCCGGCTCTGTGCAGGTGTGGCGAAGGCGAGCGCCTCCTGGTATTGGGCTGCGCCGATGAAGCCGGCCTCGAGCATGCGGCGCAGCACGTACTGCTGGCGAACTGCCGCGCGAGCAGGATTGACGATCGGGTTGAACGCAGAGGGGGCCTTGGGCAGGCCAGCAAGCATCGCAGCTTCGGGCAGGGTCAGCTCATCGAGCGTCTTGCCGTAGTAGGCGCGTGCCGCCTGAGCGAAGCCATAGGAGCGCTGGCCGAGGAAGATCTGGTTGATGTACAGCTCCAGAATCTGGTCCTTCGTGAGGTTCTGCTCGATCTTCAGGGAAAGCAGGATCTCGTAGAGCTTGCGGCTGTATGTCTTCTCGCGCGTGAGGAAGAAGTTGCGTGCGACCTGCATCGTGATCGTGGAGGCACCCTGTCCCCGTCCACCGCTGGAGAGGTTCGCGAGCGCTGCGCGCGCCAATCCTACCGGGTCTATGCCGCTGTGCTCGTAGAAGCGTTCATCCTCTGCTGCCAGAATCGCGTGCTTGAGGTGGGAAGGAACCTCGGCGATGCGCACTACGTCACGCCGTTCTTCACCGAACTCGCCGATGAGGTGGCCATCCGCCGTATATACTCGCAGCGGAATGCGAGGACGATAGTCCGTAAGCGAGTCAAGTGCCGGCAGGTTCGGCCAGGCGAGCGTGGCCATCGCGGCAAGGGTGGCGAGGCCGAGGATGACAAGCGCAATCAGCGCTGCGATCGGATACAGGACCCAGCGCATGGGCAGTCCAGAAGTGGTTTCGAACGGGTGGGCATTATACGGGATGCGGGCGCGGCGCCATCGGGCCGCCTTGTTAGCAGGCGTTAAGCGTGAACAAGTTCCCTTTACAGCGCGGGGGACTTGGCGTTAGCATGCGAGAGCATGACTGAGCAATAGCGCGTAACATAAAGAAATGTAAGGACTTTCTTTGTGATTGACCTCCCCTTTTTGAAGTCGGCGACGCGTCAACTCGCCGGACTCGACATCTCTTCTTCATCCGTCAAGCTCGTCGAGCTTTCCGGGGGAGACAAGGGCGCTTACAAAGTCGAGCGATATGCCATCGAGCCTCTGCCGCGCGATGCGGTGGTGGATGGCAACATCGCCAGCCTCGAACCTGTAACGGAAGCCATCAAGCGCGCTCTCCGGCGATTTGGCGGTGGCGTGAAGAACGTTGCGGTGGCGCTGCCCTCCTCGTCGGTCATCACGAAGAAAGTCATCCTTCCGGCGGGTATGCGCGAAACCGAGATGGAGTTCGCAGTCGAGGGCGAAGCAAATCAGTACATTCCCTTCGCGCTGGACGAGGTTAACCTGGATTTTCAGGAGATCGGCCCCGCGGCGAGCAGCCCTGGTGATGTCGAGGTGCTGATCGCCGCCTCGCGCAAGGACAAGGTCGAGGACCGAGTCGCCGTGGCACAGGCTGCCGGGCTCAAGGCGGTGATCGTCGATGTCGAGTCGCTCGCCACCGAATCCGCACTGGAGCTCGTTTCGGCCCAGCTTCCGCAGCGGGGGCGTGACCAGGTGATCGCGCTGGTCGACGTCGGCGCGACGGTTCTGACCGTAACCATGTTCCGCAACGGGCAGTCGATCTACTCGCGGGAGCAGGCGTTCGGCGGAAACCAACTCACGCAGGACATCTCTCGTCAGTACGGGATGAGCTTCGAGGAGGCCGAAGCCGCCAAGCGCACCGGGTCGCTGCCGGACAACTACGCACGCGATCTCATGCGGCCGTTCATGGACAGCCTTGCGCTTGAGGTGTCTCGGGCACTGCAGTTCTTCTTCACATCGACGCCCTATAACCAGGTCGACCATGTGGTGCTTGCCGGAGGCTGTGCGGTGATGCCCGGCCTCGGTGAAATCGTCGGCGCGCGCACCCAGGTTGACACGATCATCGCCAATCCGTTTGCCAGCATGACGCTCGGGAGCAAGCTGCGGCCGAAGGCCCTGCTTGCCGATGCGCCGTCCCTGATGGTCGCCTGCGGCCTGGCGCTGAGGAGGTTCGACGCATGATCCGCATCAACCTTCTTCCGCATCGCGCCGAGAAGCGCCGCTTGCGGAAACAGCAGTTCCTCGTTTTGTTCGTGCTGTCGATCCTCCTGGGCGCCCTGATTGGCTTCGGCGTGCGCGCAGTATATGTCGGCCAGATCGAAGCTCAGGAGGCGCGCAACACCCAACTCAAGACCGAGATCGCAAAGCTGGATCGTGAGATTGCTGAAATACGCCGGCTTGGCGAGCAGATCGATGCCTTGCTCGCACGCAAGCAGGTCATCGAATCCCTGCAGAGCGTGCGCGCCGAGACGGTTCATCTTTTCAACGAGCTCGCGCAGCGCATGCCTGAGGGCGTCTATCTGAAATCGATCAAGCAGAGCGGAAAGCGGGTGACGCTTCAGGGCTACGCCCAATCGAACGCGCGCGTGTCGCATTTGATGCGCAACGTGGAGGCTTCGCCCTTCCTTGAACTGCCGATCCTGATCGAAGCCAAGGCAAGCACGGTCGATTCCCGTCGTGTAAGCGAATTCACGCTAGGCATCGGCATCCGTCAGCCGCAGGCCGAAGAAACGGCCGCCGGGGCGGTTGTAGCCAAGGGAGCTGCCAGATGAGCGCAACCCGAACGACGGCAAACAAAGGCCGGGGCATCGACCTTCAGCGTCTGGCGCAGGATTTTCGCGGGCTGGATCCGAATGATCCCGGCCTCTGGCCGGCTGCGCCGCAGGTGGCTGTTTACCTGGCGGTGCTGGTGCTGACCGTGGCGGCTTTCTGGTGGTTCGACTGGCAGGACCAGGCGTTGACACTGGAGGCCCGTCGTGCGGAAGAGACCCAGCTCCGCGATAGCTGGGTGGCAAAGAAGCGTCAGGCAGTCAATCTTGAAGAATATCGTCGCCAGTTGGAGGAGATCGACCGCCAGTTCGGTGCGCTGCTGAAGCAGTTGCCTAACCGGGCCGAAATGGACTCCCTGCTGTCGGATATCAACCAGGCCGGCTTGGGGCGCGGCCTGCAGTTCGAGCTGTTCAAGCCAGGCGCGGACGTGGTGAAGGAGTTCTACGCCGAGATGCCGATCGAAGTGCGCCTCTCGGGTGGCTACCATGACCTCGGCGAGTTCGTGTCGGACGTGGCGAGCATGCCGCGTGTCGTGACCCTCAACGACGTCGGGCTCACGGCGGACAAGGACGGCATCCTGAAGATGGATGCCAAGGCGACGACCTATCGTTACCTGGACGAAGAAGAACTCGCCCGGCAGCGCCAGGCGGCGCAGGCAGCGAAGAAGGGGAACAAGTAATGAAGGCCTTCCTCATTCTCGGCGCTTGCGCCTTGCTTGCCGGCTGCGCGGGGGGCAATCAGGATGATCTTCAGGCCTGGATGGCTGGCCAGGCGAAGAACCTGCGCGGACAGGTGAAGCCCACGCCCGAACTGAAGCCGTTTCCGGTGGTGGCTTATGCGGGTGCGCAGGGCGATGATCCTTTCCGGGCGGCACGCATGGAGCCGGACCGGACGGCTTCGTCCGGTGCGCTCGGTCCCGACATGGATCGCCGTCGGGAGCCCCTCGAATCCTATCCGCTGGAGTCGTTGCATATGGTCGGCGTGCTCATGCAGGGTGTCACCATCCACGCCTTGATCAGCGTGAACAATGCGCTTCACCAGGTGAAGGTCGGAAACTACATGGGACAGAATTTCGGCGTGGTGACGAAGATTACCGAGCACGAGTTGAGCTTGCGCGAACTCGTGGAAGACGCTTACGGAGACTGGGTGGAGCGCACAAGCACGCTGACACTGCAGGAGCGGCAGGAGGCCGGAAAATGAAACATCGAATCGGAACGCTGCTGCTGGCAGCCGCTTTTGCCGGAATCGCTCCGGCGCCTGGCGTCCTTGCGCAGGAAGTCGGGCAGGCCCAGGTGCTCGCCAACCAGATCGAAGGATTCGAGGTGGCCGAGCAGGGTGGCACGGTGTACGTGCGCATGACGCTGCGTGAGCCGCTCTCCGCGCCGCCGCCGAGCTTCTCGGTTGCCAATCCTGCACGAATCGCTTTCGATTTCTCCGGAACGGGGAATGCGCTCGGACGTAGTACACAAAGTATCGAGCAGGGTGACCTGCGCAGCGCGAACATTGTTCAGGTCGGGGACCGGACCCGGGTGGTGCTGAACCTCGTGAAGATGAATCCCTACGAAGCGAGGATTCAGGGTCGTGACCTGATCATCGCGATCTCCCCTGCAGCTGCGCAGGCGGTTCGCAGCACGGTGGTCAGCGAGTCTCAGGGTAATTTCGCAGGCCCCGGCAGCGCCCTGACGAGCGGCCTCGCAGTGCGCGACATCAACTTCCGGCGAGGCACGGAAGGAGAGGGGCGCGTCATCGTCGATCTGTCCGCTTCCGACGCGGGCGTCGACATTCGTCGTCAGGGTGCGAATCTGGTCGTGGATTTCCTGAAGACGTCGTTGCCTGAGCATCTTCGTCGTCGCTCGGACGTCACTGATTTCGCGACTCCAGTAAGTGCGATGACTGCCCAGCAGGTCGGCGACCGCGTGCGACTGACCGTTTCGCCAAACGGCTTGTGGCAGCACAACGCCTATCAGAGCGAGAATCGGTTCGTGCTTGAAGTCAAGCGTGTGGTCGAGGACCCAACCAAGCTTGGGCGGGGGCGGAACGAATTCCAGGGCGAGAAGCTGTCACTGAATTTCCAGGATGTGGACGTTCGCTCCGTACTGCAGGTCATTGCTGATTTCACCGACTTCAACATCATCACGTCGGACTCCGTGCAGGGCAATGTCACCCTGCGCTTGAAGGATGTGCCCTGGGATCAGGCGCTGGACATCATCCTCAACGCCAAGCAGCTCGGTTATCGGAAGTCCGGAAACGTGATCTGGGTTGCTCCGGATGTGGAACTGCGCGAGCGGGACAAGGCGGAACTTGAGGCTTCCGCACTCAGGGCTGATCTTGAGCCGCTTCAGACGGAGAACATCCAGGTCAATTATCACAAGTCCAAAGATGTCGCTGCCTTGCTCGAAAGCAACACTGACAGCACGAAGGGCTTCCTCTCCAAGAGGGGTAAGGTTTCCTTCGATGAACGAAGCAATATGGTTTTCGTCACCGACATCTCTTCACGGCTTGAAGCCGCGCGGCGGCTTGTCCAGGAGATTGACCGAGCACCACAACAGGTTCTGATCGAGGCACGAATCGTTGAGGCGAACAAGACCTTCGCGCGCGATCTCGGGGTCCGCCTCGGCTTTGGCAGTCGCGGTACGGCCTCGCTCGGTAATGGCGCGAAGGTCGGCTTTGGGTTGTCCGAGTTCGCTGCCATCAAGGATGGAAAGATCGATACCTCCAGCGATTCCTTGGTTACAACCATGATTCAACGCGTCGGTGAATCGGCCACGTCGGGTAACGGTATAGACAAGACGCCTTATGGCGCACTCAGCATGACCCTGTTCAACAGCGGGCTCACCCGCTTCCTGAATCTTGAGTTGCAGGCGCTTGAGTCCGATGGGCGAGGAAGGGTCGTTTCCAGCCCGCGAGTCCTGACTGCCAACCAAGGCAACGCGACCATCAAGCAGGGGGCCAAGGTGCCTATTCGTGACTGCTCAGGAACGGGGGCAGATCGTGAATGCGACGTGAATTACGTCGACGCGCTTCTCAAGCTTGATGTTGTTCCTTCCATCACGCCGGACGGTCGAGTCCAGCTCACGGTCCGGATCAACAAGGACAGACCTGATTTCAGCTTCACGGTGGATGGGGTTCCGCTGATCGAGACCAAGGAAGCCGTCACGACCATCACTGTCGAAAACGGTGGAACCGTGTTGCTGGGCGGCGTCTATGAGGAAGTGTCGACGGAAGGCGTTGATCGAGTCCCCGTGCTGGGCGACGTACCCGTGCTGGGCGCATTGTTCCGCACGAAATCGGTTGTCGCCGACAGAAAAGAGTTGTTGGTCTTCATCACGCCGAGGCTTGTTTCGGGTTCGCTAACATTGCGCTGAGTCAGGTGTGCTCCTGTTAGAATCGGCGGGGCGGGCATCCCGAAAGGGTGCCCGCCCCTTTTTCATCTGGATTTCCGGCGAGTCACGCGTGAGCTGTCTGATACTGATCGGCATGATGGGTGCCGGCAAGACCACGGTCGGCAAGGAGTTGGCGCGGCGGCGAAAGATACGCTTCGCCGACTGCGACCATGAGATTGTCGCGCGCACGGGCGTGAGCATTCCGACCATCTTCGAAATCGAGGGTGAGGCCGGCTTTCGCCGTCGCGAAACGCAGATGATCGATGAACTGACCCACGCGTCCGACATCGTCATCGCAACCGGCGGCGGTGTCGTGATTGCAGCGGAGAACCGTGCGCTGATGCGCGAGCGCGGCGTGGTGATCTATCTCAATGTGGCGCCGCAGATCCTTTTCGAGCGCACCCGGCACGACCGCAACCGTCCCTTGCTTCAGGTCGAGAATCCGCGTCAGCGCATCGAGGAACTCCATCGCCAGCGCGACCCGCTGTACCGCGAGGTCGCGCACATCATCGTCGACGGCGGGCGTACCAACCCGGGCGCCATGGTGCGCGCCATCGAGGAGGCGCTGCGCAAACACGAGGTCAGACCATGCACTCCCTGAATGTCGCACTCGGCGACCGTGCTTACGCCATCCACATCGGGCGTGGCCTGCTGGAGCAGGCAGGGCGGATCCTGCCTTGCCTGAAAACGCAGCGTGTTGCCATCGTCACCAACGACGTGGTCGGGCCGCTGTATCTCGAGCGTCTGCGCAGTGCGCTAGAAAATGCAGGGGTGGCGGTGTCGACGGTGGTGCTGCCCGATGGCGAGGCGCATAAGGATTGGCAGACGCTCAATCGGATCTTCGACATGTTGCTTGCCGAGCGCTGCGAACGTTCGACCACGTTGATCGCGCTCGGTGGCGGTGTGGTGGGCGACATGGGGGGCTTCGCTGCCGCATGCTACCAGCGCGGCATGCCCTTCATCCAGATCCCGACCACGCTGCTGGCCCAGGTGGACTCCTCGGTCGGCGGCAAAACCGCAATCAACCACCCGCTCGGCAAGAACATGATCGGCGCCTTCTACCAGCCCAGGCTGGTGCTCGCCGACATCGATACCCTGGATACGCTGCCGGATCGTGAGCTTTCCGCGGGGTTGGCGGAGGTGATCAAGTACGGGCTGATCCGCGATCCGGAGTTCCTTGCCTGGATCGAGACCCACCTCGATCGCCTGTTGGCGCGCGACACCGCGGCACTTGCGTTTGCCATCGAGCGCTCCTGCCGCAACAAGGCCGAGGTGGTGGCTGCCGATGAGACGGAGCAGGGCGAGCGCGCGCTGCTCAATCTCGGTCATACTTTCGGGCATGCGATCGAAACCGGCATGGGCTACGGTCAATGGCTGCACGGTGAGGCGGTCGCAGCGGGGACGATGATGGCTGCAGAGCTGTCGCGCGCGCTCGGCTGGATCGGGAAGGAGGACGTGGCCCGGGTCGAGGCGCTGTTCGAGCGCGCCCGCCTGCCTGTCTGGGGGCCGAGGCTCGGCGTGGAGCGTTATCTCGAGTTCATGTCGCATGACAAGAAGGTCGAGGCGGGCCGCCTGCGCCTGGTCCTGCTGCGCGCGCTTGGACGCGCGGTGATTCACGGCGATGCAACGCAGGGTGAGATCGCCGCTGCGATTGAGGCGCGCTGCCGCTGAAAGCCGCTTCGGCAAGCCTGCAATGAGGACAATCTGATGCTGCAACTCGCAAGCTACGCCGTCACCGAAGCAAACTCCCTGGGGCGCACGCATGATGAGGCAGCCCCGGTCGCGCGCGGCCAGTTTCAGCGCGACCGCGACCGGATCGTGCATTCGACCGCCTTCCGCCGCCTGGAGTACAAGACCCAGGTGTTTGTGAATCATGAGGGCGACCTGTTCCGCACGCGCCTCACCCACAGCATCGAGGTCGCGCAGATTACGCGCGGAATCGCCCGCCAGCTCGGTCTGAACGAGGATCTGGCCGAGGCGATCGCACTCGCGCACGACCTTGGCCATACACCCTTCGGCCATGCCGGGCAGGAGGCGCTCAATGCGTGCATGAAGGATTACGGCGGTTTCGAGCACAACCTGCAGTCCTTGCGCACCGTGGATGTGCTCGAGGACCGTTATGCCGGTTTCGATGGATTGAATCTGATGTTCGAAACGCGCGAGGGCATCCTGAAGCACTGCTCGCGCATTCACGCCGAGCGCCTGGGCGCCGTCGGGCAGCGTTTCCTCGAGGGCACCCAGCCTTCGCTCGAGGCCCAGCTCGCGAACCTCGCCGACGAGATTGCATACAACAATCACGACGTAGACGATGGCCTGCGTTCGGGCTTGATCACGCTCGAGCAACTCGAAGCGGTGCCGCTGTTCTCGACCCAGCGTCGCGAAGTGGAGGCGCGCTGGCCAGGACTGTCCGGGCGCAAGCTGATCCACGAAACGGTGCGACGCATGATCCACCTGATGGTGATCGATCTTATCGACCAGACCCGCGCGAACATCGAGGCGGCTGGCGTCAGAACGCTCGAGGATGTCCGCAACGCCCCGCGCCTGGTGGCCTATTCCGCAGCGCTGCAGTCGCCGCTGCGGGAATTGAAGTGCTTCCTGCGCGACAAGCTGTACCGCCACTACCAGGTGCTGCGCATGACCAACAAGGCACGCCGGATCGTCGGCGACCTGTTTGCCGCCTTCATGGAAGACCCGCAGATCCTGCCGCCGCAGTACCAGGCGATGGCGCGCGAGGACAAGCCGCGTGCCATCGCTGACTACATTGCCGGCATGACTGACCGCTACGCGATGAAGGAGCATCGACGGCTCTTTGCCGTGGGTGAGATTCATTGAGCGCGGGCGGCGCAATGGGCTTGCCTGAGGGCTGACCATACCGTGATACGGGATCTTCTTGCGTGCGTGGCGCCCTTGCCCTCTGCGCCCGATGCCCTCAGGGTGCGGGTGTGCGCATCGCCCAATCAGGATGAACGACCTCCCGGCCTGCCAGTCAGCCTGATCGTCGTTCATGCGATCAGCCTGCCGCCGGACTCCTTTGGCGGGCCCGGGGTGGAGCAGCTATTCACCAACACGCTCGATCCCGCGGAGCATCCCTACTACGCGGAGATCCATCACCTGCGCGTGTCCGCACATTATCTCGTGCGGCGGGACGGCGAGGTCCTCCAGTTCGTCGAGCCCGCGCAGCGCGCGTGGCACGCTGGCGTCTCAAGCTGGAATGGGCGTGCGCGCTGCAACGACTTCTCGATCGGTATCGAGCTCGAGGGGTGCGACAGTCTTCCGTTCGAACCCGTGCAGTACGCGCGCCTGGCCGACCTGGTCCGCGCCTTGCAAGGGCGCTTCCCGATCGAGGCGGTGGTCGGGCACTCCGACATCGCGCCCGGACGCAAGACCGATCCCGGACCATGCTTCGACTGGATGCGCTTGAGCGCAGAGCTCGGGCGGGGGCGGATCGCCAGCGAGGCTTGAGCGCAGCGGTTGCCGAGGCGGCGATTCCGGCCTCCTTTCAGGTCGAAGAATGGAGAAACGGCTGTGAAGTGCGTCGGGTTACGGGTTCCAGAGACCGTTTCGGGGCGGCTCCGGTAGATCGAGTGCCCGGGTCTGGCGGCCACTCTGGCGGTCAACTTTTGACAAAATGGATGGCGACGAATAGAATCCGCCGGCTGTTGCGATGCAACATCTGTTTTGCTCGGTGCGGGGCTGTTCCCATTGGGGGGATGGCTGCAGTTTCATGGACGCTCGCACCGCGGGGTCCGTCGTCTGGTTGCGGCGGCGGGCTTGATACCCACTGGCGACCGAGTTCACTTGTCCGTCTTGCGGCCCACTCGCCGCAGGGCGCAGGCGTTGCCCCACGCGGCGGCGCCGGCGAGGCCCGTACCCGGGCGTAGCCGCGGCAAGGACTCCGGCCACAGCACGGAGGACACCATGAAACACGCAACTCGATTCAAGGCGCTCGCGCGTCAGGCGGGCGGTGTTGTGCGCAGTATTGCGCAGGGTGCGGTGCTCACCGCGGGCATCATGGGCGTGTCCCATCTCGGCGGCAACATGGCCAACGTCTCGGGCATCGGGTTCGATGACCTCGTGGGGCAGGCCGAAGCCGGTCCTACCTCTGCCGAACTGGCGATGGTGGCGAGCGATTTCGAGCGCTTCGCGCTTCGCATCGGCCGCCCGGAATCGGACACGATGAGTCTGCGCGCGGGTTTTGCAGAGAAGTCCGCTGGTGCCGGTCTGAAATCCGCGCTCGATGAGCTCGCAGGCGTGGCCGAAGACCCCTTCGCGGAAGACGAGGGCGCGCTCTCTGCAGAAATGGCACGCGTGCGGGACTGGATTGCCGATACCTATCGTGTTTCCGAAACTGCGCTCGAGCCGGCGCTGGCTGCGGCCGAGACCTCGGCACAGGAGCTTGGTTTCGACCCCCTGTTGATCGTTGCCATCATGGGCGTCGAGTCTAGCTTCAATTCCCGCGCCGTCAGCCACATGGGGGCGCAGGGGCTGATGCAGGTGATTCCGCGCTATCACAAGGACAAGATCGGTCCGGACGCAGGGCGTAATGCGCTCTTCGATCCCCAGACCAACGTCCGGGTCGGCGCGCTCGTTCTGCACGAGGGCCTGCAACGCTACGGGACCATGCAGCGCGCACTGCAGTATTACAACGGCTCGCTCAAGGATCCGAACGCGCGTTACACGCGCAAGGTTCTGGCGCTCAAGAAGCGCTTGATGCTGGTGGCGGGGCGCGAAGCAGCGCCCATGCTGGTCGGCCAGGCCGGCTGAGCACGGTGCCTGCTTGATCTGGCGGCACACGCGGGCGGAAGCCTCGTGTGCCGCGCTGCGTTGACGAGGCCCGAGTTCAGGCACAGCAGATTCAGGCGGTACGCAGCAGGCGCTGCATACGTTCGACCGCGTCGAGCAGACGCTCGCGTCGAGTGGTGTAGGCGATGCGAAGGTGATGGCGCGCCAGATGGTGGCCGAAATCCAGCCCCGGTGTTGCAGCGACGCCAGCCTCTTCGATGAGGCGACGGGCAAAGGCTTCGGCGTCGTCCGAAATGCGCAAGAGATCGGCGTAGATGTAGAACGCACCCTGTGGCTCGGCGGTGATGCCAAAGCCGAGTTCGCGTAGCGCAGGCAGCAGTGCATCGCGCCGCTCGGCGAAGGTGTTACGGCGCTCCTCCAGGATGTCCAGCGTGGCGGGTGCAAACGCGGCAAGTGCCGCGTACTGTGCGGGTGTGGAAGGCGAAATGAAAAAGTGCTGCGCCAACTTCTCGATCTCACGCGCATAGCCCTGCGGTACCACCAGCCAGCCCAGGCGCCAGCCCGTCATGCCGAAGTACTTCGAGAAGCTGTTCACGACGAAGACGTCGTCGGCCCGATTAAGCACGGGGTCGGCGAGGGCCGCGCAGGCCGCGACACCGTAGCTCAGCCCCTGGTAGATTTCGTCCACCAGGAATACGCCGCCGTGCGCCCGCGTGCGCTGGTGCAGGGCTGCGACTTCGCTTGATTCGAGCAGGGTGCCGGTCGGATTGGAAGGCGTGGCGATCATGAGGCCGCGTGTGCGCGCCTGCCAGGCGTCATCGACCTGCATCGGCGTGGGCTGGTAACGCGTGGCGGCGTCGACAGGCAGTGCCCGGGCTACGCCTTCGAAGGCGCGCACCAGGTGGCGGTTGGATGGATAGCCGGGGTCGGGCAGCAGCCACTCGTCCCCCGGGTCGGTCGTTGCGGCGAGTGCCAGCATCAGCGCACCCGAGGCGCCGGCGGTGATGACGATGCGCTCCGGCGGCACATCGGCGCCGAAGCGCGTGTGATAAAAGCTCGCGATGGCTTCGCGTAATGCGGGTAGACCGAGACCGGGCGTGTAATGCACGTCGCCGCCGGCCAGGAATGTCTGTGCCGCCTCGATGATGGGCTGCGGGGTCGGGAAGTCCGGTTCCCCAACCTCCATGTGGATGATGTCCCGACCCTGCGCCTCAAGTTCCCGTGCTCGGCGCAGCAGCTCCATGACGTGGAAGGGCTGGATGTCCTGGAGGCGGTGGGAGCAGTACATGGGGAGGGTCCTCGGAAGGGTTAGGGAGGCTGAAAAGGAAAAAGCGCCGGAGGCGCTTTTTCCTGGTCCGGGAAGGTCGCGGCGGGGGCCGCGGCGGTCCTCAGTCGGCGTTGAGCGCCAGTTCGAACAGCTCGCGCTTGAGTACCAGTTGGCGCGGCAGGCGGTCCTGCAGCTTGTCGAACCACTCCTTGTGGGAGTTCAGCTCGGCGCGCCAGGCTTCGGCGTCCACCTGGGTCAAGGCCTCGAATTCTTCGCGGCTGACGTCGGCGCCGCTCCAGTCCAGATCCTCGAAGCGCGGCATCCAGCCGAGCGCGGTCTCCTTGGCGGCGATCTTGCCCTTGCAGCGGTCGACGATCCACTTGAGCACGCGCATGTTGTCGCCGAAGCCCGGCCACATGAACTCGCCCTTCTCATTCATGCGGAACCAGTTCACGCAGAAGATCTTGGGGGTGTCCTCGACCACGTGGCCCATCCGCAGCCAGTGGTTGAAGTAGTCGCCCATGTGGTAGCCGCAGAAGGGCAGCATCGCGAACGGGTCGCGGCGCACCACGCCCTGTGCGCCGAAGGCGGCGGCGGTGGTTTCGGAGCCGAGCGTCGAAGCCATGTAGACGCCGAAATTCCAGTTGAACGCCTGGTACACCAGCGGAACCGTGGTGGCGCGGCGGCCGCCGAAGATGAAGGCCGAGATCGGCACGCCGGCAGGGTCTTCCCAGGCGGGGTCGACCGAAGGGCACTGGCTGGCCGGTGCGGTGAAGCGCGCGTTCGGGTGCGCGGCCTTGCGGCCGGTTTCCTTGGCGATCTCGGGCGTCCAGTCCTTGCCCTGCCAGTCGACCAGGTGAGCCGGTGCCTCCTTGGTCATGCCCTCCCACCACACGTCGCCATCGTCGGTCAGTGCGACGTTGGTGAAGATGATGTTTTCCTTCAGCGTGGCCATCGCGTTGAAGTTGGTCTTCTCGGAGGTGCCGGGGGCGACGCCGAAGTAGCCGAACTCGGGGTTGATGGCGCGGAACTTGCCGTCGGGGCCGGGCTTGATCCAGGCGATGTCGTCACCGACGGTGGTGATCTTCCAGCCGTCGAAGGACTTCGGCGGGATCAGCATGGCGAAATTGGTCTTGCCGCAGGCCGACGGGAAGGCGGCGGCGACGTAGGACTTCTCGCCCTCGGGGGACTCGACGCCGAGGATCAGCATGTGCTCGGCCAGCCAGCCTTCGTCACGCGCCATGGTGGAGGCGATGCGCAGCGCGAAGCACTTCTTGCCGAGCAGGGCGTTGCCGCCGTAGCCCGAGCCGTAGGACCAGATCTCGCGGGTTTCGGGGTAGTGCACGATGTACTTGGTCGTGGGGTTGCACGGCCAGCGGCTGTCCTTCTCGCCCTGGGCGAGCGGGGCGCCGACGGTGTGCACGCAGGGCACGAACTCGCCTTCGGTGCCGAGCACCTCGATCGCGCCCTTGCCCATGCGGGTCATGATGCGCATGTTGGTGACGACGTAGGGGCTGTCGGAGATCTCGACGCCGATGTGGGCGATCGGGCTACCGAGCGGACCCATGGAGAACGGGATCACGTACATGGTGCGGCCATGCATCGAGCCCTTGAACAGGCCGTTCAGCGTGTCGCGCATCACCGCCGGGTCTTCCCAGTTGTTGGTCGGGCCGGCATCTTCCTTCTTCTGCGAGCAGATGAAGGTGCGGTCTTCGACACGGGCGACGTCCGAAGGGTCGGACCAGGCGAGGAAGGAGTTCTTGCGTTTCTCCGGATTCAGCTTGATGAGCATGCCGGATTCGACCATCTCGGCGCACAGGCGGTCGTATTCTTCCTGCGAGCCGTCGCACCAGACCACGCGGTCGGGTTCGGTGAGCGCGGCGATTTCGCCGACCCACTGCTTCAGGCCTTCGTGGCGGACGTATTCAGGGGCAGCGGCGATTGCCGCCTGGGCGTGGTTCTGAGACATGTAAACAGCTCTCCCGTGCTGTGATGCGAAACCATTCCCGTCGGTCGGCCATCTGAAACGCAGGCTGCTGCCTGGCCGGCGGGCTGCTCGGGCTCCCCGCCAGGGGCGCCCCGACCTCCGCTTGCGACGTCCCGCGACAAATCGCAATCGGTGAAAGCCCGTAATTATGCCACGGCACAGGGGGGCTTTTGAACGTGGTCGAGAGGATTGTTGCAGTCGAGCGAAGCGGCCGCCGCTCGGCAGGCGGGCGGCGGCCCTTGGCGTCGACAGAGCGGGGGGTGTGATTTTCCACGATGTAGTTATTAATTTCGTAATGCGGTATAAACGGTTTCGCGCTATGCTTCGTAGGCTCGCGCGAGGCCGAGGTGGAGCGTGCCGAAAAGGCTGAAGCCCCGCTTGCCTGCATTCCGATCGACGTGTTGAAGAGACAGGACAAAGACAATGGATGAGCTGATCCGCAACGCCGCCCTCGACTATCACCGCTATCCGCGTCCGGGCAAGATCTCGGTGACGCCTACCAAGGTGCTGTCCAACCAGCGCGACCTGTCGCTGGCCTATTCGCCCGGCGTGGCTGCGGCCTGCGACGCGATCGTCGAAGACCCGGCGCAGGCGGCCGAGCTCACCGCGCGCTCCAACCTGATCGGTGTGGTCACCAATGGTACCGCCGTGCTTGGCCTGGGCAACATTGGCCCGCTCGCCGCCAAGCCGGTGATGGAAGGCAAGGGTGTGCTGTTCAAGAAGTTCGCCGGCATCGACGTCTTCGACCTCGAGATCGACGAGCCCGACGCCGACAAGCTGATCGACATGATCGCCGCGCTTGAACCCACCTTCGGCGGCATCAACCTCGAGGACATCAAGGCGCCCGAGTGTTTCTACATCGAGGCCAAGCTGCGCGAGCGCATGAAGATCCCGGTCTTCCACGACGATCAGCACGGTACGGCGATCGTGGTGGGCGCCGCGGTGCTGAACGGCCTGCACCTGCAGGGCAAGGACCTCAAGAAGGTCAAGCTGGTGACCTCCGGCGCTGGCGCCGCGGCGCTCGCCTGCCTGGGCCTGCTGGTCAAGCTCGGCGTGCCGGTGGAGAACATCTGGGTCACCGACATCGAGGGCGTGGTCTATGAGGGGCGCACCGTGCTGATGGACCCGATCAAGGCGCGCTACGCCAAGCACACGGATGCAAGGAAGCTCGCCGAGGTCATCGAAGGCGCGGACGTGTTCCTCGGGCTGTCGGCGGGTGGTGTGCTCAAGGGCGATATGGTGGCGAAGATGGCGGCCAACCCGCTCATCCTTGCGCTCGCCAACCCGACTCCGGAGATCCTCCCCGACGAGGTCAAGGCGGTGCGCAGCGACGCGATCATCGCCACGGGGCGTTCGGACTACCCGAACCAGGTCAACAACGTGCTGTGCTTCCCCTTCATCTTCCGCGGTGCGCTCGATGTCGGCGCGACCACCATCACCGACGAGATGCAACTCGCCGCGGTGAAGGCGATCGCCGAGCTGGCGCGCGTGGAGCAGAGCGACATCGTTGCCGCCGCATATGGCGAGAAGGTCGGCGGTTTCGGCCCCGAATACATCATCCCGCGCCCCTTCGATCCGCGCCTGATCGTAAAGATCGCGCCCGCGGTCGCCGAGGCAGGTATGAGCTCGGGCGTGGCCACCCGGCCGATCAGCGACTGGAACGCCTATCGCAGCCAGCTCAACAATTTCGTGTGGCACTCCGGCCTGATCATGAAGCCGGTGTTCGCCGCCGCGCACAAGAATCCGAAGCGCATCATCTTCTCCGAGGGCGAGTCCGAGAAGGTGCTGCGCGCCGTGCAGCAGGTGGTGGACGAGGGCCTGGCGCGCCCGATCCTCATCGGTCGCCCGGACGTGGTGAAGCACAACATCGAGCGCTTTGGCCTGCGCATGGCCGTGGAGCGCGACTATGAGCTGGTGAATCCGGATTCCGATCCGCGCTTCAACGAACTGTGGCAGCACTACCACGCGTTGATGGAGCGCCGTGGCGTGTCGGTCGAATACGCCAAGAAGGAGGTTCGCCGCCGCACCACGCTGATCGGTACGCTGCTGCTCAAGTTCGGCTACGGCGACGGCCTCATCTGCGGCACCTATGGCATGCATCGCCTGCACCGCGAGTTCGTCGAGACCGTGCTCGGTCGTCGCGAAGGGGTGGATAACCTGTACACGGTGAACCTGCTCAGCCTGCCCGGCCGCACCTTGTTCCTCGCTGACACCTACGTCAATTACGACCCCACGCCAGAGCAGGTGGTCGAGATGACGCTGCTTGCCGCAGAAGAGATGCAGCGCTTCGGTGTCGAGCCGCGGGTGGCGCTGCTGTCGCACTCGTCCTTCGGTTCGGCCGATTCGCCCACTGCCGAAAAGATGCGTGCGGCGATGCGCATGCTGCACGAGCGGCATCCGGAGCTGCAGGTCGAGGGTGAGATGCACGGAGACTCCGCGCTGGACGCGAACCACCGCCTGCAGATCTTCCCCAACGCAAAGATGCGGGAGGACGCAAACCTGCTGATCTTCCCGACCCTGGATGCAGCCAACATCGCCTTCAACCTGCTGAAGAACGCTGCCGGCAGTGGCATGACCGTGGGCCCGATCCTGCTCGGTGCTGCCAAGCCGGTGCACATCCTCACCCCCTCGGCGACTGTGCGCCGCATCATCAACATGACGGCCCTGACCGTGGTCGAGGCCGGCCAGGCAGGCTGAGGGCCGCAGATCGTTTCATGCCGGAGCGTGCGCCTTGGCGCTTGCCTCCGGCAGGCCGCCTGCGCGATGCTTCCCTCCGTGGAGCGCAATGGGAGCGGTGATGGCGGAGGGGACGGGGCGTGCGGCACTGGTGCTGACGGGAGGCGGGGCGCGCGCGGCCTATCAGGTCGGCGTGCTGCATGCCATTCGTGAGTTGCGTGGCAAGCGTTCTGGCAACCCCTTCCCGATCCTGTGCGGCACTTCTGCAGGTGCGATCAATGCGGTGGCGCTCGCCACCCACGCCGGCGACTTCAACCGTGCGGTGCGGCACATCACCCGGATCTGGCGTGGGCTGCATGTGGCCGACGTTTACCGTGTCGACCCACCGGCTCTGCTCGGCAGCGGCTTGCGTTGGGGGTCGGCGCTGTTCGGGGGCTGGCTGTTGCGGCAGACCCCGCGCTCGCTGCTCGACAATGCACCGCTGCGCGCCCTGCTGCAGCACGCGCTCGACTTCGGGGCAATCGATCGTGCGATTGCGTCAGGTGATCTGTATGCGGTGAGCGTCACGGCGTCTGGCTACTCCAGTGGCGAGAGCCTCGCCTTTTATCAGGGCGCCTGCGATATCCAGCCCTGGCGTCGGGCGAAGCGCCTGGGCGTGCGAGGCAGCCTGGAGGTGGATCACCTCCTCGCGAGCGCGGCCCTTCCGTTCGTCTTTCCCGCAGTGAAGATCCATCGTGAGTATTTCGGTGACGGCTCCATGCGTCAGCTCGCGCCGGTCAGCCCCGCGGTTCATCTCGGGGCTGACCGCATCCTGGTGATCGGCGCTGGCCGCACTGCGGAGGAAGGTCGGGTGCGTAGCGATCAGTACCCGTCGCCGGCGCAGATTGCCGGTCACGCCTTGTCGAGCATCTTTCTCGACACGCTGGAGGTGGATCTGGAGCGGCTGGCGCGGATCAACGACACGGTGAGCCGCCTGGACCCTGCGCAGCGCGAGGTGGCCGGGATCGGGCTGCGACCGATCGAAGCCCTCGTCATCCAGCCCTCGCAGCGGCTCGACACCATCGCAGCGCGTCATGCGCGCAGCCTTCCGCCCCTGCTGCGCGTGGTGCTGCGCGGCCTGGGTACGCTGCGCCGCGAAGGCTCCACGCTGCTGTCCTACCTCCTTTTCGAGCCGGGATTCACACGTGCGTTGATCGAACTCGGCTACCATGACGCGCTTGCGCAGTCGGGCGCGATACGCCGCTTTCTGCGCATCGAGTGAGGCAATGGTGCGTGCAAGGGCGGGCAGGGCCGCGGCGAAAGTCACATTTCAAGAGGAAATTCCGGCCTGTGTCTAGAAATGACTTGAAATCATTTCTGTATCTGCTTATTTTTGAAACAAAACGCAGGTTCAAGCAATCTCCCTCTCAAGCACGCTTCCAAACCATGAAAGCAAAAGCCCTCGTTGCCGTGCTTGCCGCACTGTTCGCACTGCAGTCCGGCGTGGCCATTGCCGCCTCCTCGGCATCGCGCACATCTGCAAAGCCGGCGGCAGCAAGCGCCAAGCCGGCGGCCAGAAAGGCCGCGGCCAAGAAGCCTGCGGTGACGAAGAAGGCGTCGGGGAAGAAGGCAGGCAGCAAGAAGGTGGTGGCGAAGAAGTCCCCTGCCAAGAAGGCTGCTGCTGCGGCACTCCCCGCGGCGGCGGGCGCGGTCGAGCCCGACACGCCGCTCGTGCTCGATGCCAGCGGCCGTCCGGTACTCGGCTCCAGCGCCTTTTATGTGGTGAACCAGAACACCGGCGAGGTGCTTCTCGAACAGAACGCGATGGCCGTGCTGCCGATCGCCTCCATCACCAAGCTCATGACCGCGATGGTCGTGCTCGACGCAGGCCAGTCCCTCTCCGAGGCGCTCGCCATCACCGAGGGCGACATCGACCGGCTGAAGGGCACGGGGTCGCGCCTTGGCATCGGGACGCGACTGACACGCGAGGACATGCTGCATCTGGCGCTGATGTCTTCCGAGAATCGCGCAGCCTCCGCGCTCGCACGCAATTATCCCGGCGGGGAGAAGGCCTTCGTGCAGGCCATGAACGTCAAGGCCCGTCTGCTCGGTCTGTGGGACACTCGCTTCCACGACAGCACCGGGCTGGATCCGGCCAACGTTTCCAGTCCGCGCGACCTCGCCAGGCTCGTCGCTGCTTCGGCTTCGTATCCACTCATCCGTGCGTTCTCGACCTCGCACGAGCGCCATGTCGCAGTGGGCGGGCGCATGCTGCGGTTCGGCAACACCAACAGTCTGGTGAAGAGCCCTGAATGGGCGATCAGCGTGTCGAAGACGGGCTACATCTCCGAGGCGGGGCGTTGCCTCGTTATGCAGACCTGGCTGCACCAGCAACCTGTGGTGATGGTGCTGATGGACTCGACCGGACGCTACACGCGCACCGCCGACGCAAAGCGTGTGCGCCGGTGGCTCGAGGAGCATTCCGTGCAGCGCCTCGCCGCTGCACCGCAAAAAGTGGGGCTGTAAGCGGCAGGCGCGGCCCGCTCAAGCTGCGCGCGGCGCGACGTAGCCGAGCGCGTGCGAGATCTCGTTCGCCGTTTCACGTACCAGTGGCGCCCAGTCGGGGTTGAAGCGCTCGGATGGCGTCGATAGTGACAGGCCCGCGATCAGCTCTCCTGCGTCATCGCGAATCCCCGCTGCGATGCAGCGCACCCCGGCTTCCACCTCGTCCAGGTCGAATGCGACGTCGTGCCTGCGCACACGCTCGAGTTCCTTTTCCAGCGCGGGGAGGGCGGTGATCGACGTCGGGGTCGACGCGGGCAGACCCGTGCGGCGCGCATAGTCGCGAATGCGCTCAGGCCCGTCCTCGGCGAGGAAGAGCTTGCCGGTGGCTGTGGTGTGCAGCGGCGCGCGGGCACCGACGATGTGTACCACGCGCACC
Source organism: Thauera sp. ZXT1-4 (assembly GCF_052598215.2). Lineage (NCBI taxonomy): Bacteria > Pseudomonadati > Pseudomonadota > Betaproteobacteria > Rhodocyclales > Zoogloeaceae > Thauera > Thauera sp. ZXT1-4. Next base: position 76,315 of record NZ_JBQWSN020000009.1, read on the forward strand.
GATGCCCGGCCGCTCGAGCTGCGTTCTACATAGACGATCTCGTCTCCCGCGCGCACCCCGAGGTTAACGCTCTCGCCGGTGGCCGCATGCAGTTTGACCATGTAGGGCATGGCCGTTTCACGCAAGGAGATGCGCGACTTGACCAGGCTCCCCAGTTCCAGCAGGCGGATACCGAGACGGTAGGCGCCCGCGTCCGAGCGCTCGACGAAGCCGCTGTGCGTCATCGCGCCCAGAATCCGGTGGGCGGTGGAGGGGTGGAGTCCGGTTTCTGCGGCAAGTTGCTTCAGCGGAATGGGATCGGCATGCTCGGCAAGTACGTCGAGCAGTTTCATCATGCGCTCGATGACCTGGATCGAGGCCTTGCCTTCGGTGCCTGGGGCGGGGTCGGTCTTGGCGATGGGCGTTCTGGAGGCGGACACGGTGGGAGAGGTTCGGAAGGCGGGAAGGGGCGGATCTGGCCCGGTGAGGGGGGACGTCAGGCATGGTAAACGCGTGTTTGAATTTCGCCTAGTGAAACAGGCTTCCGTGCGGAGCCATCAGTGCTTGCGTATATACTTTGGGCGCAACAAAGATGCCGGAGCCACGGCGTGCGGCCATTTTGCCGCCGCGCTCGAATGCGCTGCAGGCCAGCGCGCACGGCGTGAATTCGTACCTCGTCCCCTAGTCGAGATGCCCCGATGAGCCTCGTCCTGATCGTGTTGTTACCCTTCATCGGTGCGCTGTTTCCCGCGCTGATGATTCGTGCCGGGCGCAACGCGTGCGCCACGAGCGCCTTCTTTTTCAGCCTGCTCGCCTTCGCATTGCTGCTCTCGCATGCGCCGGCGGTGTTCCGCGGCGAAACGCTTACCGCGAGTTGGGACTGGCTGCCCGCGCTCGGCCTGCAGGCGAGCTTCTTCCTCGACGGGCTGGGCCTGTTCTTTGCCGGGCTGATCCTGGGCATCGGCCTGCTCATCATCGTCTACGCGCGCTATTACCTCGCCAAGGAAGACCCGATGGGGGTGTTCTACACCTATCTGCTGCTCTTCCAGGGCGCGATGGTGGGCGTGGTGCTGTCGGACAACATCCTGCTGCTGCTGGTGTTCTGGGAGCTCACCAGCCTGTCGTCCTTCCTGCTGATCGGCTACTGGAAGCACCTGCCCGAAGGCCGCCAGGGCGCGCGCATGGCGCTCACCGTCACCGGCGCCGGCGGGCTGGCGATGATCGCCGGCATGCTGATCCTGGGCGACATCGCCGGCTCGTACAACCTCACCGAGATCCTGCAGAAGCGGGAGGCGATCCAGGCCTCGCCGCTGTACCTGCCCGCGCTGGTGCTGATCCTCGCCGGCTGCTTCACCAAGAGCGCGCAGTTCCCTTTCCATTTCTGGCTGCCGCACGCGATGGCGGCGCCCACGCCGGTGTCGGCCTACCTGCACTCGGCGACCATGGTGAAGGCGGGGCTCTTTCTGATGGCGCGCATGTGGCCGGTGCTCGCCGGCACGCCCGAATGGTTCTACATCGTCGCCACCACCGGCCTGGTGACCATGCTGGTGGCGGCCGGGATCGCGCTATTCAAGGACGACCTCAAGGGTCTGCTCGCCTACTCCACCGTGAGCCACCTCGGCCTGGTGACCATGCTGCTCGGCTTCGGTACGCCGATGGCGGCAGTGGCGGCGGTATTCCACATCCTGAATCACGCCAGCTTCAAGGCGGCGCTGTTCATGAACGCCGGCGTCGTCGACCACGAGGCCGGTACGCGCGACATCAAGCGCCTCGGCGGGCTGCTGCAGCTGATGCCGATCACCGCCACGCTGGCGATGGTGGCGGGGGCGTCGATGGCCGGCCTGCCGCCCTTCAACGGCTTCATCTCCAAGGAAATGATGCTGCACGAGGCGGTGCACACCTCCTGGCTCGGCAGCGACTGGGCGATCCCCGCGCTGGCGGCGCTGGCGGCCTGCTTCTCGGTTGCGTACTCGTTCCGCTACATCGTGCATGTGTTCTTCGGCGCGAAGCGCGACGACTATCCGCATACGCCGCACGATCCGCCCGCGGGCATGTGGCTGCCTCCGGCGGTCCTGGTGGCGCTGGTGGTGGCGATCGGGCTGTTCCCGCACACCCTGGCCGGGCCGCTGGTGGCCGTGGTGTCGGGGGCGGTGATCGGTGCGCCCGCGCCCGAGCATCATCTGGCCCTGTGGCATGGCTTCAACCCGGCGCTGGCGCTGTCGGCGATCGCGGTGGTGGTCGGCCTGGCCGCGCTCGCCGCCTATCGCCGCGTGCGCGCGGTGTGGCAGGCCGGCCCGCATCCCGAGGCGAAGGCGATGTTCGACGCTCTCATCGACGCGGCGGTGCACCTGGCGGCGTGGATCACGCACCGCTTGCACAACGGTTCGCTGCAGCGCTACCTGGCCTTCGCGGTGAGCGCCTTCGTGTTCGCGGGCTTCGTCGCCTTCTTCGCCGCGCCGCATGCGGCGGGGACGCGCGCGCTGCTGCCAGCCAATCCGGTGGCGGTCGTGGCCTGGTTGCTGCTCGTGGCGGGTTGTCTGCTCACCGTCGCGCTGTTCCGCCGCCGCGTGTTGTCAGTGCTGATCGTGGGCACGGTAGGCTTGATCGTGTGCGTCGCGTTCATCTACCTGTCCGCGCCCGATCTGGCGCTCACGCAGATCTCGGTCGAGGTCACCACGGTGATCCTGATCCTGCTCGCGCTGTACTTCCTGCCCAAGTACGGGCCGCCGAGCTCGGCGGTGCAGGCCGATCCGGTGCGCCACACCCGGGATGCAGTGCTGGCTGGCCTGGCCGGCCTGGGTATGGCGGGGGCGAGTTGGGCGATGATGACGCGCGATGTCGAGTCGCTGTCCGGGTACTACCTCGATAACGCGGTGTCGGGTGGCGGCGGTACCAACGTGGTGAACGTGATCCTGGTGGACTTCCGCGGCTTCGACACCTTTGGCGAGATCACGGTGCTCGGCATTGCGGCGCTGGCCATCTACGCGCTGCTCGACGGCTCGCTGTTCGGCCGCGTCGGGCGTCGCCTGAGCGCCTGGTCGCCGGACCTGCCGCAGTCGGCCGACCGCCATCCGATGATCATGGTGGTGGCCACGCGCGTGATGTTGCCGCTGGCGATGCTGGTGGGCGCGTACATTTTCCTGCGTGGCCACAACCAGCCCGGCGGCGGTTTCATCGCAGCGCTGGTGGTGTCGATCGCGCTCATCATGCAGTACATGGCGAGCGGTTTCGGTTGGGCCGCGCAGCGGGTGCGCATCAATTACCACGCCATGATCGGTACCGGCGTGCTGGTCGCGGCGGCGACCGGTATCGCGGCGATGGTCATGGAGCAACCCTTCCTGACCTCCGCCTTCGCGCATGTGCATCTGCCGCTGGTGGGCGAGTTCGAGGTGGCGAGCGCGATGGCCTTCGATACCGGCGTGTTTCTCACCGTGGTGGGTGCGGTGATGCTGGCGCTCGCGAATCTGTCGCGCATGGGCCGGTGGACGGCGCCCCGGGGCGTCAACGAGGCGGCCATGGATGTCGATCCGAGCGTCACCGCCGCAGGAGGCCGTAGCTGATGGAATTTCTCGTTGCCAGTGCGATTGGCGTGATGACGGCCACCGGGCTCTACCTGGTGCTGCGCACGCGCACCTTCCCGGTGGTGATGGGCCTGTCGCTGCTCACCTATGCCACCAACCTGTTTCTCTTCGCCACCGGCCGGCTCGACATCAACCGTCCGCCGGTGATCGGCGCAAGCCTCAATGGCTACATCGATCCGCTGCCGCAGGCGCTCGTGCTCACTGCGATCGTGATCTCCTTCGGCATGACCGCGGTGGTCGTGGTCATGGCGCTGCGTGCTTATCTCGAAACCGGCAACGACCACGTCGACCTGCCCGGCGACGCCTCGCCCGAGGCACAGGAGGACGACTGGAAGCTGCGTGCCAGCCGGCCGTCCGCGCCCACGCCTGCGCCACAGACTGGTGCGAACGGCAAGCGTGGGGGCGCAGCATGAATCACACGCTGATCCTCCCCATCCTGATACCGGCGGTGGTCGGCGCGCTGCTGGTCATCGCGGCGCGCCATGACCGCGTGCTGGCGAGGGTGTTCTCGCTCGCGTCGATGGTGCTGATGCTGGGCGTCGCGGTCACGCTGCTGGTGATGGCCAGCGACGGCCAGGTGCGCTCGTACGCGCTCGGCGCCTGGCCCGCGCCCTTCGGCATCGTCATCGTGCTCGATCGCCTTTCGGCGCTGATGCTGGTGCTCACCGGACTGCTCGGGCTCGGAGTGCTGTTGTATGCGATCACTGGCTGGGACATGCGTGGCAAGCATTTCCATCCGCTGTATCAGTTTCAACTGATGGGTATCAACGGCGCCTTCCTCACCGGCGACTTCTTCAACCTGTTCGTGTTCTTCGAGATCCTGCTGATCGCCTCGTATGGCCTGATGGTGCACGGCGGTGGCGGACTGCGGGTGAAGGCGGGCGTGCAGTACGTGGTGACCAACCTGGTCGGCTCCTCGGTGTTCCTGATCGCGGCGGGCCTGATGTACAGCGTTACGGGCACGCTCAATATGGCGGATCTGGCGGTGAAGGTGCCGCAGGTGCCGGCCGCCGACCAGGCGTTGCTGCAGACCGGCGCGGTGCTGCTGCTGCTGGTGTTCGCGGTTAAGGCGGCGCTGGTGCCGCTGCATTTCTGGTTGCCGGGCACGTACGCCAATGCGCCGGGGCCGGTGGCCGCGCTGTTCGCGATTCTCACCAAGGTCGGGGCCTACTCGATCATCCGGCTCTATGTGTTGGCCTTTGGCGCCGATGCGGGCGATGCGGCCTGGCTGGCTGCGCCGTGGTTGCTCCCGGCCGGGCTGGTGACGCTGGTGCTGGGCATGACCGGCGTGCTCGCGGCGCGCAGCCTCGGCCAGATTGCGAGCTTCGCGGTTGTTGGTTCGATGGGCATGCTGCTCGCCACGGTGGGGGTGTTCACCGAACAGGCCACCAGCGCCGCGCTGTACTACCTGATCCACTCCACGTTCGCGGCGGCTGCTCTGTTCCTGATCGCCGACCTCGTCGCCGAACGCCGCGGCGTGCAGCGCGACCGCCTGGCCGTGGGGCCGCGCTTTACACAGATCGGGCTGATCTCGGCGTTGTTCTTCGTCGCCGCCATCGGTATCACCGGCATGCCACCGCTGTCGGGTTTCATCGGCAAGCTGCTGGTGCTCGACGGCGTGCGCAGCTCCACCCATGCTGGCTGGTTCTGGGCGCTGATCCTGTCGACCTCGCTGATCGCCATCGTCGGCTTCTCGCGCGGCGGCAGCATGCTGTTCTGGAAGACGCGTCCGATGCCGGCGGCGCAGTCGGGCACGCGCGGTGCGCCGGCGGCGCTACCCTTCGTTGCGGTGGGTGGGCTGCTCGCCTGCCTGCTGCTGCTCACCGTGTTCGCGGGCGCGATCCACGGCTGGCTGGATCTGGTCGCCGCGCAGCTGTATGCGCCGGCGGGATACATCGAAGCGGTGCTGGGCGCCGCGCAAGGGGGGCGCTGATGGGCGTGCATCAGGAACCGAAGCCGCAGCGCAGCCTGCGCGAGCGCTGGTTGCCGCACCCGGTGCTCACCGTGGTGCTGGTGCTGCTGTGGATGCTGTTGCTCAACAACTTCAGCATTGGCGGGCTGGTGATGGGCGTGTTGCTCGCCCTGATCATCACCCGCGTGACGAGCAACTTCTGGCCCGAGCGCCCGCCCGTGAAGTCCTGGCGGAAGGCCTTCTCCTATCTCGGCCTGGTGGCTTGGGACGTGGTGGTGGCCAACCTCGAGGTGTCGCGCCTGATCCTCTTCCGTCCTGCCTCGCAATTGCGCACGCGCTGGGTCACGGTGCCGCTCGAGTTGTGCTCGCCGGAGGCCATCACCGTGCTCGCGGGCACCATCACGATGACGCCCGGCACCGTGTCGTGCGATCTTTCGGCCGATGGCCGCAGCCTGCTCGTGCATTGCCTGGATGCGCAGGACGCCGAGGAAACGGTGCGCCAGATGAAGGGCCGCTACGAGACCCGCCTGAAGGAGATTTTCCCGTGATCGAATACGCGCTTGCCTTCGGTTTCCTCGCGCTGTCGCTGGCGGTGCTGCTCAATCTGTGGCGTCTGTTCAAGGGGCCCTCGCTGATGGACCGCGTGCTTGCGGTCGACACCATGGTGATCAACGCCATCGCGCTGATCATCCTGTTCGGCATCCAGCAGCGCACCACCATCTTCTTCGAGGCCGCGCTGCTGTTCGCGATGTTCGGCTTCATTTCCACCGTCGCCTACTGCCGCTTCACGCTGCGCGGCGACGTCATCGAGTGAGAGGGGCTGCATGGACTTCATCGTCGAACTTGTGGTGTCGGTGCTGATCGTGCTGGGGGGCATCTTCGCCCTCGTTGGCTCGGTCGGCATGGTCAAGCTGCCTGACCTGCTCACCCGCCTGCACGCGCCGACCAAGGCCACCACCCTGGGTGTGGGGGGGGCGCTGGTGGCGTCGATGGTCTTCTTCGCCGGCCTCGAGGGCAGGTTGTCGATCCACGAGGTGCTGATCACCGCCTTTCTGTTCCTGACCGCGCCGATCAGCGCGCACTTCATCGCCAAGGCCCATCTGCACGAATACCCCGAGCTGCGCGAGGATCTCCCGGATACCGGGCGGCCGCTGGGCTGGAGCACCTTCGAACGCATGCCTGACGAAGACGAGGTGGCAGAGGAGACGGAGGACGACCGCCACGCGGCGCATCACTGAAATTGAACACGCGCCCCGGGGCGGGCGTGTGTAGCGTTGAATGCGCGATAATGACGGCTCGCACATGCCCGTCCGGGGATCATCTTGAGCACCCAACGCAGAAAACCACCCCAGCCCGTACCCACCCGCGTCTCCGGCACGCTCGGATTGCCCGCGCGCAAGCCTGCCGAAAGCGATGTGACCACGCCCCCCGCGCGCCAGCCCGGCGCGGGTGAGGCGCAGGGCGGGCCGGCACGCAAGCCCGCGCGCCCGCGCGACGAAGCGCCGCCGCGGCCACGTGACACAAAGCCGGCCCGCCCGCGAGAAGAGGTGCAGCCCCGCGCACGCGACGGGAAGCCCGCCCGTCCTGTGCAAGCGCGGGGAAGCCGCCCACCGGCCCAAGTGGCCTCGGTGCCCGCCCGCGAGGCGGCCGCTCCGCAGCCGCGCGCTACCACCGACGTCGCCGAAGGCGTGCGCCTGTCCAAGGTCATGGCCGAACGCGGTATCTGCTCGCGTCGCGAGGCGGACGAATTCATCGCACGCGGCTGGGTCTTCGTCGATGGCCGCCGCGTGTCCGAGCTCGGCACCCGCATCGACCCGGACGCCCGCGTCACGCTCGCCCCCGAGGCCACGCGCACCCAGCAGCAGCGCGTCACCATCCTGCTGCACAAGCCGGTAGGGTACGTGTCCGGTCAGCCCGAACCCGGCTACGCCCCGGCGGCGAGCCTGATCGGCCCTGACAACCAGTTCGACCGCGACACCGCACAGCGCTTCCACCCCAGCCATCTGAAGAACCTCGCGCCGGCCGGCCGGCTCGACATCGACTCCACCGGCCTGCTCGTGCTGACCCAGGATGGGCGCGTGGCTCGTCAGCTGATCGGTGACCATTCGAGCGTGGACAAGGAGTACCTGGTGCGCGTCGAGGGGCAGCTGGCCCCGGATGGACTGGCGCTGCTCAACCACGGTCTTTCGCTGGACGACCGCCCGCTGCGCCCGGCCCAGGTCGAGTGGCTCAACGCGGATCAGTTGCGCTTCGTGCTGCGTGAGGGGCGCAAGCGTCAGATCCGGCGCATGTGCGAGCTCGTGGGCCTGAAGGTCGTCGGGTTGAAGCGGGTGCGCATCGGCTGCGTGAAGCTCGGCGACCTTCCGGTCGGCCAGTGGCGCTTCCTGCGCGACGACGAGCGCTTTGCCTGAGGCGCTCAGCGCTTGCCCGCCGTCGGCGGCGCTGAAGCGCCCGGGTTTCCTTCGGTGTGTCCGCTACCATCCTCGGCGGCCAGCGCATCCCCCAAGGGGCCCGTCGCCGGAGTGATTCCCGCGCGATGCGCAGCGCGCGCCATCGCGTGCGCGGCCAGCGGTGCGGTGGCGAGCAGGATCGCCATCGCGAACAGCGCCGCGAGCGCGAAGGCGCCTTCGCTCGCGGCTGCCACGCCGGCCAGGATCAGTGCCGTGCCCAGTGCGCCGGCCTTGCTCGCCGCATGCATCCGCGTGTAGCTGTCGGGCAGGCGCAGCACCCCGATCGCCCCGATCAGGCCGATCAGAGCACCCAGCAGCAGCAGGACCGACGACAGCCAGGGCAGGAATCCGTTGCTCATCGCATCCTCTCCCGGTCGGGGGGCGCAGCGACGGTCTCGTCTGCCGCGGGTTTGCGGTCGTTCCAGGTCACCACCTCGTCCGGCCCGCGGCCGCGTCGGCGGAAGAGCAGGATGAAAGCCGCCGTGCCCAGGAAGGACATCAGCGCCAGTACCACCGCTGCATCGAGCAGCATCGGCTGGCCTGTGGCAAGGGCGAAGAGCGCGATTGCGGCGATCGCGAGCATGGTCAGTGCATCGATCGCCACCACCCGGTCGGCGGCGCGTGGGCCGCGGATCAGGCGCACCAGCACCAGCGCCGCACTCAACGCCAGCAACGTGAAGCTCAGCGGCAGCATCCAGACCGCACCGGCAATGATCGTGCTCATCTCGGGCCTCTCATCGCCTGATCCTCGTCTTTTTTCCGCTCCGTGTGACGTTCCACTGCAGGTACCTCACCGGCCTCGAGCCAGCGCAGAAGGCGGCGCTCGATCTCGCGTACGCCTGCTTCGACCTCGGTGGCGCTGCGTGCGTCGAGCGCGTGGATGAACATGTGACCGGTGTCGGGACGGTACTCCAGCGCCATCGTCCCCGGCGTGAGCGTGAGCAGGCAGCCGAGCAGGGTGGCGAAGCGCTCGTCCTGGCGTGCGAGCACCATCGATACCACGGCGGGCTGTGGCGTCACGCTGCGCGCGAACACGATGCGCGCCACACCGAGGCTTGCGCGGAAGACTTCGCCGATGAACCAGAACACGAAGGCCGTGCCGATCTCGAGCCGGCGCAGATAGTGCCGCAGCCCGAGGAGGTCGATCGCGAGCCGCAGCGCCACGTAGATGACGAGGAATGCTGCACAGACCCCCAGCGGGCTCAGCGCGTCAGCGTAGGCAGCGAGACCTGCGGCAAGCAGAAGATGAAGGCCGAGCATGGTCATCGCCCTCCCGCGCGGATCACGGCGTCGATGTAGCCCAACGGCGTGCTGAGCTGTTCGGCCGCGGCCACCGCGTAGTCCATCACCGGCCCCGCGGCCAGGCCGATCAGCACGGTCATGGCTGCCAGCACACTCACCGCCCACACCGCGGGCTGCAGCCCGGCAGCGCTGCGTTCGCCTTCCCGGCCCGCTGGATGTGGTTTGAGGAAGGCCTCGTTCCAGATCTTGCTCATCGACAGCAGTGTGAAGATGCCGGTGACCAGCGCCACCGCGGCGGCGATCCACGCGCTCGTCTCCAGGCTCGCCTTGACCAGCACGAACTTGGCCCAGAAGCCCGACAGCGGCGGGATGCCGGCGAGCGATAGCGCGGGAATCGCGAACAGCAGCGCCAGCCACGGCGCGCGTGCGTACAGCCCGCCCATCGCCGCGAGCCGCTCCGAGCCGGTCAGGCGCGCGGCGATGCCGCCGATGAAGAACAGGTTGGCCTTCACCACGATATGGTGGATGAGGTAGAACACCGCCCCGGCGAGCGCGAGCGGGGTGGCCAGCGCCAGGCCCAGGATCATGTAGCCGACCTGGCTGACGATGTGGAAGGACAGGATGCGCCGCACCTCGGTCTGAGCTGCGGCGCCAAGCACGCCGATCAGCATGGTTGCGCACGCTACCCACAGCAGCACCTCGTGGGCGACGCCTGCGTCCGGCCAGAACAAGGTCACGATGCGGATCAGCGCATACACGCCAACCTTGGTGAGCAGGCCGGCGAACAGCGCCGATACCGGCGTCCATGCCACGTGGTAGGACGCCGGCAGCCAGCCGAACACTGGGAACAGCGCGGCCTTGATCGAGAACGCCGTCAGCATCAGCACCACCGCTGCATGCGCTGTGATCGGTACCTCTCCGGCCGCAAAGGCCCGCGCCAGCAGCGCCATGTTGAGACTGCCGGTGGCGCCGTAGAGTATGCCGGCCGCGAGCAGGAACATCATCGTCGCTACCAGGTTGAGCACCACGTACACCACCGTGCCCGACAACCTGCGCTTGCCGCCGCCCAGCACCAGCAGCGCGAAGGAGCCGACCAGCAGTACCTCGAACCATACGTACAGGTTGAACACGTCGCCGGTGATGAAGGCGCCGCACACGCCCACCAGCAGACCATGTACCAACGGGTGGAAGTCGCGGCAGCGCGCCGGGTCTTCGTCGTGCGCGAGCGCAAACACCAGCGTCGCCAGACCGACGATGCCGGTGATCGCCACCATCACCGCCGAGAGGCGGTCAACCACGAGGGTGATGCCGTACGGCGCCGCCCAATCGCCCGCCTGGGTGGCGAGGATGTGGCCCTGCGCGGCGAACCACACCAGGGCAAGACCGGCAGCGGTGAGCGCCACCGCCCCGGTCAGGCTCAGCGCCTTGACCAGCGCCGGCGCGCGGCGCGCGAGCAGGGTCGCGACCAGGGTGGCGAGCGGGATCAGCAGCGGCGAGACGATCAGCGCGTTCATCGCTCGCCTCCATGGTCCGGTACCGAACCCCGGTCGGATTTCGGCACGGGCAGGTCGGGCGCCGTCTCCTCGGCGACGGCGGTGATGCGATCGGTCTCGACCTTGTCGTGCTCCTCCCAGCTACGCTTGAGCACGGCGAGCGCGAACACGAAGAGCGCGAAGCCGATCACGATCGCGGTGAGCACCAGCGCCTGTGGCAGCGGGTTGGCCGCGAGCGCGGGCGCGCCCGCCTCGGTGACGAATGCGGCGGCGCGGCCGTCGAGCCGGCCGGTGGAGAACACCGCCAGGTTCACCCCGTTGCCCAGCACCACGATGCCCAGCACCACGCGCAGCAGCCCGCGGTCGAGCAGCATCCACACCCCGATGGCAACGAGCAGGCCGGCGGTGAACGCAGCGACGATTTCCATCTCAGGCCTCCCGCTCGAGCAGACGGAGCAGCATGTGCAGCACCGCGCCGAGCACGGTGAGATACACGCCGACATCGAACAGCAGCGGCGTGCCCAGCGGCAGCCCGCCCGGGAACACCCAGTTGCCGGTGAGGAAGGGCTGGCCCTGTGTGAGCGCGATCACCCCTGCGCCTGCGGCCACCGCAAGGCCTCCTGCCAGCAGCGCCACCGGCGCCACGCGCAGCAGCGCGCGCGCACGGTCCACGCCGAAGGCCAGCGCCAGCATCACGACCGCACCTGCCGCCACCAGCCCGCCGATGAAGCCGCCGCCCGGCAGGTTGTGGCCGCGCCACAGCAGCATCAGCGACACCAGCGCGAGCACCGCCGACAGGGGCAGAATGCCCTGCCGCAACAGCACCGAACCGAACTCGGCGCTGCCTTCGCGCGCCCCGGCGCCGGGTTTGCCCGCGCCGAGCAGGCTGGCCGCCGCCAGCGCCGCAAGACCCACGACGAGGATCTCGCCGAGTGTGTCGAGCGCGCGGAAGTCGACCAGGATCACGTTCACCACATTGGCACCCTGCCCAGCGGGCAGGCTGTTGGCCAGATACCACTGCGCGATGTCGCCGGGCAGGGGTTGACTCATGGTCATCAGCATCATGGCCGTGACCACGCTGCCGAACACGATCGCGATCACCGCATGGAAGCGCTTCGCTGCCGGCTTGCGAGAGCCCACCAGGCGGGTCGGCGGCAGGCGGCGCAGGACGAAGGCGAGGAAGATCACCGTCAGCGTCTCCACCATGAGCTGGGTGATGGCCACGTCTGGCGCACGCGCGGCGAGGAAGAACATCGCCATGCCGAGGCCGCTCGCGCCCAGCGTGGCGACCAGGGCCACGCGGCCTGACATCACCGCCGCGGCTCCGGCGCCGGCGACCGCGAGCACGCAGCCGACGAGGGCGGCGGGGTTGATCGGGCTCGTGGCCTGTGGCCACGCGAACAGACCGTCGGTCGAGGCCGATAGGCCGATGAGCGCGAAGCCTGTGGTCGCGACCACCAGCACAGCCACATGTTGCCGCAGCGAGCCGTGCTGGAAGCGGTCGGCCACGCCGCTGGCGAAGACGAAGACGCGCTTGAGCAGTCGGTCCCACACCATGTCGCCACTCACCCGCCACAGCACCCGCCACAGCGACAGGCGCCGGCGCAGCCGGGTACGCTGCAGGTAGAAGAACACCCCGAGCGCCACCGTGACCAGGCTCGCCAGCAGGGCCGGCGTGACGCCGCCCCACAGGTACAGCTTCACCGGCACCGCTGCGCTCGACACCGCCTGCACCGCGGCGTCGATCAGCCACACCTCGGCGAGGTTGTTGAAGGCACCGAACACGAAGCCGCCCACCGCGAGCAGCATCGGCCCGAGCCACATCGGCAGGCTGGCTTCGTGTGGCGTATGCGGATAGTTGCCCTCCTTGCCCAGGAAGGTGCGCACGAAGACGACGCCGGCTGCGGTGAGCAGCAACGCATTGGTGAGGATCATCACCGCGGTGGTGATCCAGCCCGCGAGCCCGAGCTCGATCAGCCCCGCGTACTTGAACTCCTTGGCGATGAAACCGAAGAAAGGCGGCAGGCCCGCATTCGAGAACGCCGCCAGCGCAACCGCGAAGCCGGTGAGCGGCATGTAGCGCATCAGGCCACCCAGGCGGGCGATCTGCCGTGTGCCGGTGGCGTGATCCACCGCGCCCACCGCCATGAACAACGCCGCCTTGTAGAAGGCGTGCGCCACCAGGTAGATCGCGAAGGCCTGCAGGCCATAATGCGTGTTGGTGCCGAGCAGCATCGTGAGCTGGCCGAGCACGGTGACCGTGGTATAGGCGAGCACGCGCTTGAGGTCGGTCTGGCGGATCGCCAGCACCGCGCCCACGAGCGCGGTGGCGGCGCCGACGGTGATCAGGATCGTGCTCCACGCGATCGAGTCGCCCAGGGTCGGGTTCAGGCGCGCGAGCAGATACACCCCGGCCTTGACCATGGTCGCCGAGTGCAGGAAGGCCGACACCGGCGTGGGTGCCGCCATGGCGTTGGGCAGCCAGAGGTGGAAGGGCAACTGCGCCGACTTGGTGAAGGCGCCGAGCAGCACCAGCGCGAGGATCGCCGGGTAGAGCGCATGGCCGGCGATGGCCTCGCCCGACAGCCCCGAGAACTGCCAGCTGCCGCCGGCGATGCCGAGCAGCACCAGGCCGGCGAGCAGTGCGAGGCCGCCGCCCCCGGTAATCAGCAGCGCCTGCAGGGCCGCTCGGCGCGACTCGCCCTTGTCGTGCTGGAAGGCGATGAGCAGGAAGGAGGTGACGCTGGTCAGCTCCCAGAACACGAACATCGCGATGAGGTCGTCCGAGAGCACCAGGCCCAGCATGGCCGCCATGAAGGCGAGCAGATAGGCGTGGAAGCGGCCGAGATGATGATGGTCCGACAGGTAGGCGCCGGCGTAGAGGACGATCAGGGTGCCGATGCCGGTGATCAGCAGGGCGAAGAGCAGGGACAGGCCGTCGAGCCGGAAGGAGAGTTCGACGCCGAGCGCCGGCACCCAGGGCAGCGTCTGTTCGAGCACGCCGCCACCAGCGACGTCCCCCATCAGGACGAGGAAATGGACGAAGCAGGCAAGGGGCGCAATCGCCAACACCCACGCCGCCCGGCTCTGCAGGCGCGCGGTGAAGGCTGGTGCGAGTAGCGCGGCCAGGCCGATCAGGCCTATGCTCGCGAGCACGTCTCACCCCCGCGGATCGGCGTCATGTCATGGTCCCCTTGCGAAAAGGGCGTCGTCACGCTGCGTGCGACGCCCGATTGTGCTTTTGGGAGTAATGACCGGCGCGGGGACTTTCAGGTTCCGTCAAGGTTTTCCCGAAGTGCGATCAGTGGATCACTGCGTGGTCGATCACGTCGGCGATCAATGCACCGGCGCGTGACGTGGCTGGCCGTCGCGGCGGATCTCGGGGTGCGTTTCGTACAGGCCGCTCTGGCGTGCGAAGCAGGCGGCGAGCGGACATGCCTGACCCGGCGGGCAGCCGTGTTCGCAGGCGCATTCGCGGCGGGTTTCGTCCAGCAACACCATCTGGTGCATGGTTTCGCAACGGGCGATGGGGGCGTCGAATGTACACATGATGGTCTCCTGTCCTGGCGCACGGTCTCATGGGCTGTTTCCCTGAAGAACCGTGACTTATTTCACGGATTGCTCGCTTCCAATCTAGATGGCCGCGCCGCTTGATGCGCCTGGAATCTGAAGAAAGCTTGACCAAAGTCAACGAGTCGCAAGGTTTGCGCCGATGCATCGTTTGCGCGGCGCGCGCTCACTCGGCCCGCAACGCCTCCACTGCGTCCAGCCGGGCCGCGCGTCGCGCCGGCAGCACGCCCGCCGCGAGCCCCACCACCAGCGCCACCACTTCGGCGGCGAGCGCGAACTGCCAGGGCGTTGCCACCGGCATTGCCGGCACTGCGAGGCCGACGAGTTGCGCCAGCCCCGCCCCGGCAGCCAGCCCCAGCAGGCCGCCGATGCCGGAGAGCACCACCGCCTCGCCGAGGAACAGCGTGAGGATGGTGCGTCGCCGCGCCCCCAGGGCCACGAGCAGGCCGATCTCGCTGGTGCGTTCGGTGACGGCGATGCTCATGATGGTCACGATGCCTACGCCGCCCACCAGCAGCGAGATCCCGCCCAGCGCGCCCACCGCCGCGGTGAGGATGTCGAGGATGTTCGACAGCGTCGCGAGCATGTCCTCCTGGGTGATGATGGTGAAGTCCTCCAGGCCGTGGCGCGCGGTCATGAGTCGGCGAACAGACTCCGCCACCCGCGCCGCGGGTATGGCCTCCTCGTAGGTGAGCGCGATCTCCATGACGCCGTCGCGGCGGAACAGCGACATGCCGCGCGCCACCGGGATGTAGGCTGCGTCGTCCAGGTCGATGCCGAGGAACTGACCCTTCTCTTCCATGATGCCGATCACGCGGAAGCGCTCGTCGCCGATCTGCACGCGCTCGCCGAGCGCATTGGCGTTTCCGAACAGTTCGCGCTTGAGCTTGGCGCCCAGCACCACGAAAGCGCGCGCCGTGGCCGCATCGTCCGCGGGCAGGAACTGGCCGACGCGGGCGCGCATGGTGTAGACCTCCTGCATCTGCGGCCCCACGCCGAGCACCATGGTGCGCCGCACCCGACCCTGCGCGCGCACCTCGGCGTTGCCGCTGACCGAGGCGGTGACGTGGCGCACGTTGGGCAGGCGGGCGAGCGCGTCGGCATCGTCGAGAGTGAGCTCGCGCGCGGTCGAGGGCAGGCCGGGTGGTCCGCCGCGTGCACCCTGGCGCCCTGGGTTGATACTGAGCACGTTGGTGCCGAACTGGCTGAACTCCGCCAGCACGAAGCGGTGCAGGCCCTCGCCGATCGACGTGAGCAAGATCACTGCCGCGATGCCGACGCCGATCCCGAGCAGGGTCAGGAAGCTGCGCAACTGGTGCGCGGTGAGCGCACGCAGCGCAAGGTGGAGGGCGTCCTGCCAGCGCATCGTCGTCGGCCTCAGCGCTTGGACAAGGCCTGCACGGGGTCGAGCCCGGCGGCGCGGCGCGCCGGCAGCACGCCGAACAGCGCACCGGTGATGAGCGCCGTCGCCAGCGCCGCCGCCACCGCCCAGTCGGGCGGCCACGCGGGCAGCATCGGCCACGCCGTGCGCACGCCCCAGGCGCCCGCGTGGCCGAGCGCAAAGCCGCTGACGGCGCCCGCGAGCGACAGCAGCACCGCCTCGGCCAGGAAGGCGTGGCGGATGGTTGTCGTGCGCGCGCCCAGCGCCTTCAGCAGGCCGATCTCTGCGGTGCGCTGGGTGACGGCGACCAGCATCACGTTCATGACCAGGATGCCCGCCACTGCGAGGCTGATCCCTGCGATGCCGGCGATCGCGAGCGTGAGCGCGCCGAGGATGCGGTCGAAGGTGCCGAGCATGGCGTCCTGCGTGATCACGGTGATGTCGAGCTCGCCGTCGCGGCGCGTGCGCAGCAGTTCCTCGATCTGGTCCTGGGCGGGCGCGAGGGCGCTGCGCTCGGTGGTCTCGACGAAGATGCGGAACAGGCCGCTGGTGTCGAACATGGCCTGTGCGGTGGCGACCGGCACCAGCACGAGCTCGTCGGTGCTCATCCCCAGTCCGCGGCCGGCGGGCGCGAGCACGCCGATCACGCGCAGGCGGTTGTCGCCGATGCGGATCATGCGTCCGACAGCGGCCTGGTGGCCGAAGATCTCTGCGCGGATGGCGTCGCCGATCACGGCGACCGCCCCCGCACGGTCGAAATCGGTGCGCGGCAGGAAGCTCCCCTGCGCGAGCGCCAGCCCGCGCAGGTCGAGAAAGTCCGCGCTCGTGCCGAGCACCATCACCTCGCGCAGCCGTCCTGCGGCGGCGATCTCGGAGTTGCCCACCGCGAGCGGCGCCACGCGGCGCACCAGCGGCAGGCGGGCGAGGGCGGCAGCGTCGTCGTTGGTGAGGTCGCGCGGGGTGCTGGTGACGAAGCTGCCGGCGCTGACGCCGCCGGTCTCGGTGCGCCCGGGAAGCACAATGAGCAGGTTCGCCCCGAGCGCGGCGAACTCGTCGACGACGTAGCGGCGCGCGCCTTCACCCAGCGCGGTGAGCACCACCACCGCGGCCACGCCGATGGACATCGCGAGCATCATCAGCGCAGTGCGCAGCGGGTAGGCGGTGGCCGCGCGGGTGGCGAAGCGCAGGGTGTCGGCGGGGCTCATGCGGGACGCCCGTCGCGCCTGTCGTGCCCGTCATGCTCCTCGCGCTCGTCGTGGACCAGGGCGCCGTCCTCCATCATCAGCCGTCGTCGCGCGCGCTCGCCCATCGTGGGGTCGTGGGTGACGACGATGAGCGTGGTGCCGGCGGCGTTGAGCGATTCGAGCAGGGCGGTGACTTCCTGCCCGGTGGCGCGGTCGAGGTTGCCGGTGGGTTCGTCGGCGAGCAGCAGCGCCGGGCGCATGATGGTGGCGCGCGCGATGGCGACGCGCTGGCGCTGGCCGCCGGAGAGTTCGTCGGGCCGGTGGTGGGCGCGCCCTTCGAGGCCGAAGTCGCTGACGGCCTGCGAGACGCGCACCCCGCGCTCGACGGCGGGCACGCCGGCGAGCACCAGCGGCAGGCCGATGTTCTCGGCGGCGGTGAGGCGGGGGACGAGGTGGAAGCTCTGGAACACGAAGCCGATGCGCGCGCTGCGCACGGCAGCCTGTTCGTCGGCCGAGAGCGTGGTGACGTCGCGGCCTTCGAGCCGGTAGGCGCCGGCGTTGGGGCGGTCGAGCAAACCGAGCAGGTTCAGCAGGGTGGACTTGCCCGAGCCGGATGGGCCCATGACCGAGACGTACTCGCCGGCCTCGATGCGCAGCGTGAGGTCGCGCAGGGCATGAACCTCGCTGTCGCCGAGCTTGAAGATGCGGTCGATGTGGTCGAGTTCGATCTGGGGCATGGGCTCGGGCCGTTGGCGTTCGTCGTCACCCTGCCGGTGCGGCGCGAACGACCACCCTGGCGCCAGTGATCACCCCCTCGCGCTCCAGTGAAGTCACCACGCGTTCTCCCTCGGCGATTCCCGACACCACCTCGGTGAACGCCCAGTTCGACACGCCCGTCTCCACGGTGCGCTCCGCCAGCACGTCGCCCTCCACCACCAGCACCCTGCCACCCTCGCGCAAGGCCCCGGTCGGAATCCGCAGCACGTCCGAGCGCGTCGCCAGCACGATCTCCACGTCCGTGCTGTAACCGACCAGCAGCCCGCGCGCCTCGTCCGGATTCACGAAATCCACATCCACCGCCACCGTGCGCGCCTGCTTTTCCACCGCGGTGATGTAGGGCGCCACGCGCCGCACCGTGCCCGCGAACACCTTGTCGGGCATGGCCTCGAGGGTGATGCGCACCGGGAGCCCGGGCTGGATCTTCGGGGCGTCGATCTCGTCCATCGGCGCCTTCACGTACAGGCAGGAATCGTCGATCAGGTCGATCGCCGGCGGCATCGGCACGCCGGGGGGCGAGGGCGTGGCGTATTCGCCGAGCTCGCCACTGATGTTCGCGACCGTGCCGGCGAAGGGGGCGACCAGCACCAGGCGCTGGCGTTCGGTCTCGGTGGCGGTGAGCTGGGCCTCGGCGGTGGCGACGTCGGCCTGTGCGGTGTCGCAGGCGGCGCGGCGGGCGCGGGCTTCGGTGCGCGCCATGTCCTCGGCGCTCGCCGAGACGAAGCCACGCTTGCGCAGCTGCGCCTGGCGCACCGCCTCGCGCGCTGCGTTGGCCGCCATCGTGCAGACCTCCTGCACGCGTTGGCGCGTGGTAGCCAGTTGCGCGCGGGCGACCGCGGCACGCGCGTCGAGGTCACCGTGCCACAGTCGCATCAGCACCTGTCCCGCTTCGACCCGATCGCCTTCCTGGACCCCCAGCCACTCGATCCGCCCGCCGGCGATGGTCGCCATCTTCGCGCGCTGGCAGGACTCCACCTCGCCCGCGCGGGTGTTGGTCAGCGTGGCCTCGACCGTGCCGCGGGCCACCGCGTGCACCACCACCTCGACGGGCTTGGGGCGGGTCATCCACCACCCCCCGGCGCCCACCAGTGCGGCGAGGAGTGCGAGCAGGAGGAGGCGGCGCAGGGCTTTCATCGAGAAGGTGGGTTCAGAGGTCGTCGAAGAAGTCGGTGTCGAAACGCTTCAGCTCGATTCTGCGCTTCACCGATACCCCGACGTTGTGTTCGACGGCGAGCCGGGCGAGCTCCTCGCCGTCGATCAGCACCAGTCGGAGGTGAGGCAGCTCGACTGCACGCCTCGCGTCCTGGGTGAATCGACTTGTGGTGACGAAAACGCCGCGGTTCGCACCGTGCTTGGCGAGGGCGCCGAGGAACCCGTTGATGTCCGGCCCGCCCACTGGTGCGTCTGCCCATCGCTTCGCCTGCAGGTAAATCCGGTCGAGCTTGAGTCGATCCTCGTAGATCACGCCGTCGATGCCTCCGTCGCCGGAGCGCCCGGTCACTTCGCCGACGCCATAACCCATCGCAGCCAGGAGGCGCACCACGAAGCGCTCGAAACTCGCCGGGTTGATCGAGCGAAGCTGCGTGAGAACTTCCTGCTCGAGTGACTCCTGGATCTCTGCCAGCGTTTCGTCGATCCGCTCTTCCGGGGTCAGTGCCTCGTCTGCTCTCGCATCGACCGCCTCTGTCGCGTTGGGTGCAGTGGCGGCCTTCCAGCTCCCCATCCCGCGTGCTTCGAAGTATTTCCGATCGAGCTGGAGGGGGAGCTCAGGTAGCTGGTTGCGGCCCTTGTCCGAAATCCTGAACAAGCCGCGACCGCAGCTTTCGATGAGCCCTGTCTTGTTGAGATCGCTTTTCGCCCAGCCGACCCGGTTCAGGTAGCGCGGATAGCCGCTGGGGAGGGTTTCAGCCAGATCCTCGTCGCTGAGCTGCAACTGTTCTGCCAGCTCTTGTGACGCTTCTCGCAGGTTGCGAGGATGTCCGTCGGCGACGAGGTCGAGCAGGGGGCGAATGAGTTCGTGGTACTTCGGGACGGTCATTGTGGGGATGCCTCAAGCCTGCGCGAGGGATGCGAGCGTGGAGTTCCTTGCGAGGCTGCGGAACTCGCTGCGCTCGGACAGTCCTCGCCTCTCCAGGAACACCACGCACGCATCCAGGAACCGCTTTCGCCGTCCGATCGGAAGGAAAGGTTTCATCAGGATCCTGTTATGGGCCGATGGAACCCCATGGCGTGAGCCGGGGATGTGTGGGGTGTTCCTGGCGCAGGCGAGGACTGTCCGAGCCCGAAGGGCGAGTTCCGCAGCCTGCAGAAGGAATGCCCCGCGCAGCCCCGGTGGGTTCTTCGCGCCGGGCGTGGTCAAGGCAGTCTGCCCGACCCGCGCAAGGTTGCTGACACGACCCGCGCGCGAGGTGGCTATCGTATCGGTCGAACCCTTTGTCGCCATCCTCGCTCTCCTCCCGGGCCTGATTTACTTCCCGCCCTTGGCCCACGAATCCTTCAGCGTCACCGTGCGGTTGAACACCGGCGCGCCGGGTTTCGAATCCACCCGGTCGGCTACGAAGTAGCCGTGGCGCTCGAACTGGAAGTGCTCCTCGGGCTGGGCATCCTTGAGCGCCGGTTCCAGATACGCGGTGATGACGCGCTTGCTGTCGGGGTTGATGTCGGTGAGGAAGTCGCGCTCGAAGTCGGGCGCGTCGCCCTCGCGGCGCTGGCCGGGGTGCGGGTGGGCGAAGAGGCGGTCGTAGATGCGTACCTCGGCCTCGTAGCCGTGCGCCGCCGACACCCAGTGCAGGTTGCCCTTGACCTTGTAGTTGTCGGCGCCCGGGGTGCCGGACTTGGAGTCGGGCATGTACTCGGCGAGCACCGCGGTGATGTTGCCGTCGGCGTCCTTCTCGCAGCCGGTGCATTTGACGACGAAGCCGTAGCGCAGGCGCACCATGTTGCCCGGGTAGAGGCGGTGGAAGCCCTTGACCGGCTCTTCCATGAAGTCCTCGCGCTCGATCCACAGCTCGCGCGAGAACGGCATGTCGCGCTTGCCCAGTTCGGGCTTGAGCGGGTGGTTGGGCGCCTGGCACAGCTCGGATGCACCTTCTTCATAGTTCGTGATGACCAGTTGCAGCGGGTCGAGCACCGCCACCCGGCGCTCGGCGGCTTCGTTGAGGTCGTCGCGCATGCATTCTTCGAGCACGCTCATGTCGATCCACGAGTCGGCCTTCGACACCCCGATGCGCTCTGCGAAGCGGCGGAAGCCGGCGGCGGTGAAGCCGCGGCGGCGGGCGCCGACGAGCGTGGGTAGCCGGGGGTCGTCCCAGCCGGCGACGTGGCCTTCATTCACGAGCTGGATCAGCTTGCGCTTGGAGAGCACCACGTAGGTGAGGTTGAGGCGGGCGAACTCGATCTGCTGCGGCAGCGGGCGTGGGAAGTGGCCTGCGCTGGCGAGCGCGTCGAGCAGCCAGTCGTAGAAGGGGCGCTGGTCCTCGAACTCGAGCGTGCACACCGAGTGGGTGATGTTCTCGATCGCGTCCTCGATCGGGTGGGCGAAGGCGTACATCGGGTAGATGCACCACGCGTCGCCGGTGCGATGGTGGGTGGCGTGGCGGATGCGGTAGATCGCCGGGTCGCGCAGGTTGATGTTGGGGCTGGCCATGTCGATCTTGGCGCGCAGGATGTGCGTGCCTTCAGCGAACTCGCCGGCGCGCATGCGCGCGAAGAGATCGAGATTCTCCTCGACGCTGCGCTCGCGGTAGGGGCTGTCCTTGCCCGCCTCGGTCAGCGTGCCTCGGTTGGCGCGCATCTCCTCGGCCGACTGCGAGTCCACATAGGCCTTGCCAGCCTGGATCAGGCTGATCGCGCAGTCGTGCATGCGGTCGAAGTAGTCCGAGGCGAAGTACAGGTGTTCGCCCCACTCGAAACCCAGCCATTGCACCGCCTCGAGGATGGCGTCGACGTACTCCTGCTCTTCCTTCTCGGGGTTGGTGTCGTCGAAGCGCATGTGGCAGGCGCCGCCGTAGGCCTCGGCGAGGCCGAAGTTCAGGCAGATCGACTTGGCGTGGCCGTAGTGCAAGTAGCCGTTGGGTTCGGGCGGGAAGCGCGTCTCGACGCGGCCGCCCCATTTCGCCGTACGGATGTCCTCGTCGATGATGTTGCGGATGAAATTGGACACGACGGGCGCTTCGGCAGCAGGGTTCTTTTCGGGTTTCATCGGGGTGTGCGGGAAGGAGGAAAGATCGGCCTGGGGCCGGTTTCGGGCATGCGCTGATTGTAGCCGATCGACCGTTCGTGTTCCGGCGGTGCGTTCCGGACTGGTTAGAATCGCAAGGTGCGGGCGCATGGCCTGCGTGCTTTGGGGAGGGCGGGTGATGAATCTCGCGGCATTCGCTGCGGTGGGGGTGGGTGCGGCCTGCGGCGCGTGGCTGCGCTGGGGACTCGGGCTGTGGCTCAATCCGGTGTTCGCACTGGTGCCGCTCGGCACACTGGCGGCGAACCTGTTGGGCGGCTTGCTGATGGGGCTTGCGCTGGCGGCGGTGCAGGCCTGGCCGACGATGACGCCGGCGTTGAAGCTATTGCTTACGACCGGGTTGCTCGGCGGACTGACGACCTTCTCGACCTTCTCGGCAGAGGCCTTTCATCTCTTGCAGCGCGGCGCGCTCGGCTGGCTGGGTGCGCACCTGCTGCTGCATGTGCTCGGCTCGGTGCTGATGACCTGGGTCGGTTTTTCGCTGTTCAACGCGCTGCGCGCCTGAGCCGCTCGCATCCAGGCGCTGCCGTCATGTTCTGTTGCATTCGGATGGGCTAGAGTGAAAGCGCGAAGCGGCCATAATTCGTATTCCCGCAGCTCAACGGAGGCAAACAACATGAAAAAAGTCATCATCACCTTTTCCGCAATCACGCTCGCCATGGGCGGGCTGTCGGGTTGCGCGAACATGACGGAAACCCAGCGTGACGCCAGCGTTGGCGCAGGCATCGGGGCGGTGACGGGTGCGATCATCGGACGTGCCACTGCGGGTGGCAACAAGAGCAAGAGCACGGCGACCGGCGCAGCCGTTGGCGCGGCGATCGGGGCCGCGGGCGGCTACCTGTGGTCGCAGAACATGCAGAAGCAGCGTGCCGAGATGGAGCAGGCCACCGCGGGTACCGGTATCGGCATCAGCCAGACGGCCGACAACCAGCTCAAGGTGGATATCCCCTCGGATGTCTCTTTCGACGTGGGCCGGTATGACATCAAGCCGAACATGCGTCCGGTGCTTGACCGCCTGGCCGCTACGTTGAATCAGCACCCCGTGACCACGGTGTCCATCATCGGTCACACCGACAGCACCGGCTCCGACGCCATCAACAACCCGCTTTCGGTGAATCGTGCCGCGGCGACCCGTGACTATCTGGTCATGCGCGGCGTTTCGGCGCAGCGCATCGCGGTCGATGGCCGGGGCTCCTACCAGCCCGTGGCCGACAATGCGACCGCAGCAGGGCGGGCGATGAACCGCCGCGTGGAGATCTTCATCGCAGAACCGGCGCGCTAAGCGTTCGGGACGCGACGAGCCCGGCCTGGGCCCGCCCGGCCGGGTTTTTTGCGTCTGTGCCAGCGAATCGTCGGGAGTGGGCCGCGGGGCCGGGCTGTCCGCTCGTCATGAACGGGCGGCATGCGCCCTGTCAGCGGGCCGGGGCTGGCAGCGGCGCAAGCAGGGCGGCGATATCCGACTCGCCGAACTTTGCCAGCGCATTCGCATCCTCCGAGAGCACGCCCTCGGCCAGCGCGGCCTTCTTCTCCTGCAGGGCGAGGATCTTCTCCTCGATGCTGCCCGCGCACACCAGCTTGAACACGAACACCGGCTTGTCCTGTCCGATGCGATGGGCGCGGTCGGTGGCCTGGTTTTCCGCCGCCGGATTCCACCACGGATCGTAGTGGATCACGGTGTCGGCGGCGGTCAGGTTGAGTCCCACGCCGCCCGCCTTCAGGCTGATCAGGAACACCGGCACGCGGCCCTTCTGGAAGTCTTCGACCGGAATGCGGCGGTCGCGGGTGTCCCCGGTCAGTGCGACCCAGCCGATCTTCGCCTTGTCGAGCTCGGTGGCGATCAGGCTCAGCATGGTGGTGAACTGCGAGAACACCAGAATGCGTCGGCCCTCGTCGATCAGTTCGGGCAGCATGTCCATCAGCAGGTCGAGCTTGGCCCGCTCCTTGACGCGTGCGGCGGCGGGGGACTTGAGGAGGCGCGGGTCGCAGCACACCTGGCGCAACTTCAGTAGTGCATCGAGGATCACGATCTGGCTGCGCGCAAAGCCCTTGCCCGTGATCTCGGCGCGCACCTTCTCGTCCATGGCTGCGCGTACCGTCTCGTACAGGTCGCGCTGGCCGCCCTCCAGGCCCACGCTGCGCACGATGATGGTCTTGGGCGGAAGCTCCGTGGCGACGTCTTCCTTGCGCCGGCGCAGGATGAACGGGCGCAGGCGGGCGGCGAGCAGGTCGCGGCGCACGGTGTCGCCGTGCTTCTCGATCGGCGTGCGCCAGGTCTGGGTGAACTGCTTGTGCGTGCCGAGGAAACCCGGCAGCAGGAAGTCGAACTGCGCCCACAGTTCGCCGAGGTGATTCTCCAGCGGCGTGCCGGTGAGGCCCAGGCGATGGCGGGCCTTGAGCTGGCGGATGACTTGCGCGCCCTTGCTGGCGGCGTTCTTCACCGTTTGTGCCTCGTCGAGGATCAGCAGGCTCCACTCGCGCGCCTGCAACTGCTCGGCGTCGCGCCACAGTAGCGGGTAGGTGGTGAGCGCGATGTCGATCTTCTCGCTGTCCTTGCCGTCCGCGTCCAGTTCGTCGAAGCGTGCGTGGCGGTCGGCGCCGTGCAGGTTCAGCACGTTCAGCTCTGGGGCGAAGCGCTCGGCTTCGGCCTGCCAGTTGAACACCAGCGAGGTCGGCAGGATCACCAGTGCGGGTGCGTCGAGTCGGCCGGCGTGCTTCTCGGTGAGCAGGTGGGCGAGCGTCTGTGCGGTCTTGCCCAGGCCCATGTCGTCGGCAAGGATGCCGGCGAGGTCGTGGCGCACCAGGTGCTGCAGCCAAGCCAGGCCCTCGAGCTGGTAGGGGCGCAGTTCGGCGCGGAAGCCTTTCGGCGGATTCACCGCCTCGATGCCCGCGGCGTCGCGCAGGCGGCTGGTGAGCCTGGAAACCAGATCGTGGCCGCGGCCGGGCAGGTCGAGGTCGGCCAGGCGTGTGGCATCGAGCTTCGAGAGCCGCCAGTCGTGGTCTGGCCGGTCGAAGAGGTCGACCAGCGCGCGCACCAGCGGCTTTACCCGCCCGGCGCGGATGCGCAGGCGGCCGAGCGTCTCGTCCTCGAGGATCAGCGCCTCGTGGTCGTCGATGTCGTCCAGCCTGCCTGAGAGCCAGCGTGGGTCGTGGGCGAACAGGCCGGCGAGCAGCGGTGCAAGCGGCAGGGATTTGCCGTCCACCTCGATGCCGGGCGACAGGCCCAGCCAGCCGTCCTCGTGCTCGTCGATGTCGAGCATCAGTGCGTCGATGTCGATGGCGTTGTGGCGGAAGTCGGCTGGGAACGCGATCTCCCAGCCTTCTGCGCGCAGCGTCGGCACGGCGCCGGCCATGAAGGTCGACCATTCCGCCTCGCTTGCCAGGCCGAGTGCATCGGCCGGCAGGGGGCCGAAGCTGGCCTGCACCGCGCCGGGCGGAATGCGGGTGAAACCGGCCGCCGCAAGCCGCTGTGCGGCGGTGCGCTCGGCGGCCTCGTCGCGAGTGAGGCGGGCGCTGCGGCCGTCGGGCAAGGGGTGGAAGAGGCGGGCGTCGCCTGCTTCCACCGTCAACGGTCCGTAGCGGAAGGCGAGCAGCGCGAGATCGAGCACATAGGTACCGTAGGCGGCGTAGCTGCGATAGCGCACCTGGAGCACCGGGCGCGATTCCAGGCGCAGCACCGGCACCGGCACACCGCCGAGCTCGATTGGCGGCTCGCCGCGCAGGGTCGGTACGGGCAGGGCAGGGGCCACGTCGGCAAGCGTTTCGGCAACCAGCTCGGATTCAGCCTGGGTCAGCGGCGGCAGCCACAGCATGCGCTGCACCAGTTCGGCAGGCACTTCGAGCGTGACCGGGCCGGCGCTTGCCGTGGCGACGTCCACGTACCAGAGTGGCAGCAGCGGCAGGACGTGGTCGGCAGCGGGCTCGATCTTGAGCGTTGGGGCGCGCAGGCCGTCGGCGGTGAGCGTCCAGTCGGGTGTGCCCGGGCGCGGCTCGCCCGCGCTCAGTACCGGGCCAGCGAGGCGGTCGTAGTGTGCGCGACCGCTGGCGAGCAAGGCCGCCATCAGCTCGGCGCTGTGCTTGCCGTCCAGCATCACACCTTCATTGAGCATCGGGCGGCCGCGCGGACGGTGTGCCCACAGCAGGCGCAGAACCTCATGGTCGTCCTCCGCGACGAAGGCGGGCGGAGCCTGCAGCGCGCGCTCGATGTTGCTCCAGCGCTCGTGCTGGCGGATCTGTCCCTGCTGGTCGAGGCGCACCTTGTAGCAGAGGACGCGGTAGTCGCTGCTGTAGGCATCGGGCTCGATGACGTAGTGCAGCGCGTGTAGCGTCTTGTTCGTCCTGGTCGTGTCCGTGCCTCCGGGGCCCAGCGCGCGGGCCGCCTGGCGAAAGCCTTCGACCCAGGCCCGCACCTGCTCCCGCGGGCGCTCGGGGCGGCCGCGCTGGTGCAGCCACACCAGCATCATTGCCGCCACGTGCTTGCAGTCGTAGCCCATCGGACAGGTGCATGTGCTGGTGAGCGCGGGGCGCCCGTCTTCCTCGAGGACGTTCGCATACACGTTGTAAGGCGTGCGCTGCCGGCCCTTCACCAGCGCCGACACCTCGCCGCCCTCGGCCGAAAGCGCACTCACCCGGCTCAGGTAGCCCAGCCCCTTGGCCACGGTTTCCATGCCGAGCTGGGCGATCAGATCATCCTGGGTGAAACGGTCGAGCGGGGTCATCGGCGAAGGGCAGGCCCGAGGCGGGCGCGAGCGGAAAACCCGTCAGTTTACACGCCGGATGCAGATGCTGGCGCTTGATGCACGGCAAAACCCGACGGGCCGCATGTTGCGGGCCGTCGATGCTCAAACGGCGGCGAGCGGCATCACACGTTGCGATACACCTCGGCCCCGCCCTTCACGAACTCGATCGACTTCTCCTCCATGCCCTTCTTGAGCGCCTCGGCCTCGTCGATGCCCTGCTGGGCGGCGAAGTCGCGCACGTCCTGGGTGATCTTCATCGAGCAGAAGTGCGGGCCGCACATCGAGCAGAAGTGCGCCACCTTGGCCGAGTCCTTGGGCAGGGTCTCGTCGTGGAACTCCTTCGCCTTGTCGGGGTCGAGGCCGAGGTTGAACTGGTCCTCCCAGCGGAACTCGAAGCGCGCCTTGCTCAAGGCGTTGTCGCGGATCTGCGCGCCCGGGTGGCCCTTGGCGAGATCGGCGGCATGCGCAGCCAGCTTGTAGGTGATGATGCCTTCCTTGACGTCCTGCTTGTTGGGCAGGCCGAGGTGCTCCTTGGGCGTCACGTAGCACAGCATCGCGGTGCCGTACCAGCCGATGGTGGCCGCGCCGATGCCGCTGGTGATGTGGTCGTAGCCCGGGGCGATGTCGGTGGTGAGCGGGCCCAGGGTGTAGAAGGGCGCTTCCTTGCACCACTCGAGCTGCAGATCCATGTTCTCCTTGATGAGCTGCAGCGGCACGTGGCCGGGGCCCTCGATCATGACCTGCACGTCGTGGCGCCAGGCGAGCTCGGTGAGCTCGCCCAGGGTCTTGAGCTCGCCCAGCTGCGCCTCGTCGTTGGCATCGTAGATCGAGCCCGGGCGCAGGCCGTCGCCGAGGCTGAAGGCCACGTCGTAGGCCTTCATGATCTCGCAGATGTCCTCGAAGTGGGTGTAGAGGAAACTCTCCTTGTGATGCGCCAGGCACCACTTGGCCATGATCGAGCCGCCGCGCGACACGATGCCGGTCATGCGGTTGGCGGTCAGCGGCACGTAGCGCAGCAGCACGCCGGCGTGGATGGTGAAGTAGTCCACGCCCTGCTCGGCCTGCTCGATCAGGGTGTCGCGGAAGATCTCCCAGGTGAGGTCTTCGGCCTTGCCGTTGACCTTCTCCAGGGCCTGGTAGATCGGCACCGTGCCGATCGGCACCGGGCTGTTGCGGATGATCCACTCGCGGGTCTCGTGGATGTTCTTGCCGGTGGAGAGATCCATCACCGTGTCGCCGCCCCAGCGGATCGACCAGGTCATCTTGTCGACCTCTTCGGCGATGCTCGAGGTGACCGCCGAGTTGCCGATGTTGGCGTTGATCTTGGTGAGGAAGTTGCGGCCGATGATCATCGGCTCGGACTCGGGGTGGTTGATGTTGTTCGGGATGATGGCGCGCCCGCGGGCGATCTCGTCGCGCACGAACTCGGGGGTGATCGTCGCCGGCAGGCTGGCGCCGAAGTTCTGGCCCGGGTGCTGGCGCAGCATCATTTCGGCCATCTTCTGGCCCTTGAGGCCGCCGCTGGCACGCAGCGAGGCGATGTACTGCTCGCGGTTGAGGTTCTCGCGGATGGCGACGTATTCCATCTCGGGGGTGATGATGCCGCGGCGGGCGTAGTGCATCTGCGTGACATTGCCACTGAGATTGGCCCCCGCCTTGGCGCGGCGCGGCTTGCGATGCAGGCCGGGGAAGCGCAACTCGTCCAGGCTCTTGTCGGCGGCGCGCTGGCGGCCGAATTCGGACGAAAGATCGGGCAGCAGCTCGGTGTCGGCACGCTCCTCGATCCACTGCTGGCGCAGCGCGGGCAGGCCGGAGCGGATGTCGATCTTCGCGGCCGGGTCGGAGTAGGGGCCCGAACAGTCATAGACGAAGATCGGCGGGTTCTGCTCGGCGCCGAAGGAGGCCGGGGTGTCGGCCTGCGAGATCTCGCGCATCGGCACGCGGATGTCGGGGCGCGAGCCCTCGACGTAGATCTTGCGCGAGTTGGGCAGCGGGGCGATCGCGGCCTCGTCGACATGGGCCTTGGCGGCGATGAATTTCTCGTTGGCGTTCATGCGGTCTCCTGGGGAGGGGGGAGCGTTGGTTATGTGCTGCATGGGATGCATGCCGGCGGGCAGGCGCCGGTGGTGGATGCGCTCACCGCTTCCACAGTGCGTGGAAGTGATGCACCGGTCCATGGCCGCTGCCGACCGCCAGCTCGCCCGCATGCGCGATCGCACCGAGCAACCATTGGCGTGCATGGCGCACCGCGGCTTCGACGGGACGGAACTGGCCCTCGGCCTGCGGCAGCAGTGCAGCGATCGCCGAGCTGAGCGTGCAGCCGGTGCCGTGCGTGTTCTTGGTGTCGATGCGCTGCGCCGGCAGCTCGACCATACGGTCGCCGTCGAAGAGCAGGTCGACCAGCTCGTTGCCGGGCAGGTGGCCGCCCTTCAGCAGCACCCAGCGCTCGGAGGACAGCGGCAGCAGCTCGCGCAGGCGCTCGGCGGCGCGGTACATCTCCTTGACCGTGTCGGGCGCGCGCTGCTCGAGCAGCACGCCGGCCTCGGGCAGGTTGGGGGTGATCAGGAAGGCCTGCGGGAAGAGCGCCTCGCGCAGCGCCGAGATTGCGCTCTTCGCCAGCAGGCTGTCGCCGCTCTTGGCCACCATGACGGGGTCGAGCACCACGCGGGCGGCCTTCCAGTGCGCGAGGCGGTCGGCCACCGTGGCGGTGACCTCCGCACTGCCGAGCATGCCGATCTTGGTGGCGTGGATTGCGACGTCGGCGAACAGGGTGTCGATCTGCAGGCGCAGGAAATCGGTGGGCGGTACATGCACGCCGGTGACCGCCTGCGTGTTCTGCGCCGTGAGGGCGGCAACCACGCCGCAGCCGTAGGCGCCGAGCGCGGAGAAGGTCTTGAGGTCGGCGAATACGCCAGCGCCGCCACTTGGATCAACCCCGGCGATGGAGACGACGTTGGGGATGTGCGATCGGACGGCGGAAGAAGCGGGCGACGCGCTGCCGGTGGCAGCGGATGTGGCGGACGAGCTCATGAATTACGTTTCCCTACGCCGGTGCGAGCCGGATCAGGTTCCAAGGGTGTTTCTCAGCCCGTGCGCGGCGGGCACCCCTAACGAGAGCTGGGACGATACTGGATGCTCCCGGGCGTGGCAAGGTGCTCAAGATTTTGTGGAGAAGGTCGATTAGCATGATGAACATTCCGCATCCGCCTACGACGATGAGACCTTTCCGCTCGATCCTTGCCGCATTGCTGCTCGCCCAGGCTGCCGGAGCCGTGCAGGCTGCCGACTGGCAACTCGTGCTGAGCGACCGCAATCGCCGCGTCGAGATCGACCGTGGCAGCATCCTGACCTCGGATGGGGGCACGAAGATTTCCTGGGGACGGGTGGTGCTGACCACCGAAGAGGCGCGCGCCTCGGGGTACGCGATGATCAAGGCCCTGAATCGCTACGACTGTCGTAAGCGCAGCTTCACCACCATCAAGCGCGTGTATGTCGATGCCTTCGACAACATCGTGCGCGAGGAGTCGGTTGTGGACCAGACTTTCCTGGAGGTCGCGCGCGGTTCGGTCGATGAGCGGATGTGGCGCGAGGTTTGCGATCCGCCCTCCGCAGCCGACCTGCAGAAGCTCGCCAGCGAGGCTGCAAGCGCCGCTGCCGCCCGGCAGGACGGGGCCGCCACGGCCGTGGCGCCTGTGGCGAAGCCTGAAGTGCCCGCTCAAGCGAAGCCGCCGGTCGCGGACGAGGGGGGCGCTGCGGGGCGCGAGCGTGCAGGCAGCATCGCAGCGGCGCCCGAGACCCCGCCGGCCGCCTTGAAAACCGCAGCCGTGCCGACGGACCGGGGCGAGGTGGTGCCTGCCTTCGAAACCCATGTGGAGATTCCTGCCAAGTTCCTGCCCGGGGGGCAGGGCGCCGCTGCCGACAGTGCTCCGCGCACATCCATCCTCCCCCCGATCCCCACGCTCGCAGCCAAAGCGGAACGGCCACCCGAGCCTCCGGCCACGCAGGCGGTCCGCCCCCAGCCGCAGGTGGCCACTCCTTCGAAGGAATCGGGTCCGGTGACGGCGGTTTCAGTGGTCTCGCCGGCCGAAACCCGCAAGCCGCCCGCGCCGCCCCCGGCAGGTGCCCCTTCTGCGCCTGCGCGCAAGGCCGTGGCTGTGTCCCGTCAGGGTAGTCCGGCGCTCAGCGCGCGTGCGCGCGACGTGGCCCTGGCGGCGCCGCGCTCGCCGGCGGTGCGTCGAGATGCAGCGGCCGTCCCGGCAGAGCAGGATGCGATCGCCGACCTGCTCGCGCGGCAGGCCATCCGTCTTAGCGCGGTGGGCGAAGGCCAGCCGGGTTGGAGCTATGCAGGCGAGACCGGGCCCGAGCACTGGGGGCGCTTGCGGCCCGAGTGGCGCGTCTGCGAAGAGGGCAGGCGGCAGTCGCCGATCGACCTGCGTGACGGGCTTGCGGTGGATCTGGAGCCGGTCAGGTTCCACTACCATCGCAGCGGGTTCCGCATCCGCGACACCGGAAACCTGCTGCAGGTGGATGTTGGCAACGGCATGGGCGTGATCGTGCGTGGCGTGCGCTATGAGCTTGAGCGCTTCACGCTGCATCGCCCCTCGCAGGACCGGGTCGGTGGCATGGCGCACGGCATGGCGGCCTATCTCGAGCATCGCAGCGCCGACGGGCGGCAGATGATCCTCTCGGTGCTGCTGTCCGCTGGGGGGGAGGAGCACCCCCTGTTTCGCACCTTGTGGGCCAACCTGCCGCTGGACCGCGGGCGTGCGTTCACGCCCGAGGCGGTGATCGACCTGGCGACGATGGTGCCGCAGGACCCCGGGCACTTCCTCTACACGGGCTCGTTGCCCACGCCGCCGTGCACGGAGGACGTGCTGTGGGTGGTAATGAAGACGCCGGTGCGGATCTCTGACGCCCAGCTCGACGTTTTTGCGCGACTCTATCCGCGCAACGGCCGTCCGATCCAGCCGGATAACGGCCGCCTCGTGCTCGAGTCGCGCTGAACGGGCCTTTGCGGCGTTACACTAACGCCGCTTCGTCGCGCAGGCCGGCCGCGGTGCCCATGCGGCATGCCTGCCTTGCATAGAGATCGATCCCCGATGCGCTCCCGTCTTGCCCCGATTTTTCTGGGCGGCTGCTGCTTGCTTGCCGCCTGCTCTGCGCCCGCACCCGAAACGCCGCCGCTCCGCGCCGTCATGGTGCGCACCGTAGACGGCGCCGCGGCGCCGCAGGCTATCCAGCACTATGCAGGCGAGGTGCGTGCGCGCATCGAGGTCGACGTCGGCTTCCGGATCGGTGGCAAGCTCGTCGAGCGCAGGGTCGATGTGGGGTCGGAGGTGGCAGCAGGTGCGACGCTTGCGCTGCTCGATCCCGAGGATGCGCGCCTTGCGGCCGATGCCGCGGGCGCTGCGGCGATGGCTGCGGAGGCGGATCTGGCGCTGGCGTGGGCCGAATACGCGCGGGCGCAGGAGTTGGCTGCGCGCAAGTTCGTTTCGCCCGCGGCGCTGGATGCGCGCCGCACGGCGCTGCAGGCCGCCGAGGCGCGCTTGCGGCAGTTGCGGGCGCAGGCCGAGGGCGCGGCCAACCAGGCTGGCTATACCCGCCTGGAGGCCCCCGCAGCCGGGGTGATCACGGCCGTACTGGCCGAGCCGGGGCAGGTGGTGGGCGCGGGGCAGCCGGTGTTCCGTCTCGCCCGCCCGGAAGCGCGTGAGGTGCTCATCCATGTGCCAGAGGGGCGCGCCGGCGCGTTGCGCCAGGGCATGCCCGCGGTGGTGCGGGCCTGGGCGGCTCCCGAGCGCGAGTATGCGGCACAGGTGCGCGAGATCGCGCCGGCGGCCGATGCCTCAACCCGGACCTTTGCGGTGCGCGTGGCGCTGGCTGAGGCCGATGCAGGCTTGCCGCTGGGGGCTACGGCAGGGGTGCGGTTTGCCATGCCCGAGGCGGGCGATGCGTTGCTGCTGCCGCTGGCAGCGCTCACCCGGCTGGACGATGCTGCGGCCACCGTATGGCTGGTTGATACCGACGGCAGGCTGGCGCCGCATGCGGTCGAGGTTGCGGCCTGGCGCGAGGATGGCGCCCTGGTTCGCGGCGGCTTGCCGTCACGGGCGAGGGTGGTGGTGGCCGGCGTGCATACCCTGGTCGAGGGCGAGCAGGTGCGCGCAGTGGAAGAGGGCGCGCCCGTGCTGCTGGACGTTGCACGATGAGCCTGCCCGAGCCCAGCCCGATCGGGAGCGGGCGCTTCAATCTCTCCGAGTGGGGGCTCAAGCACCGCGCTCTGGTGCTGTATTTCCTCATCGTGTCGACCCTGCTCGGGCTGTTTTCCTATGCCCGCCTGGGCCAGTCCGAGGACCCTCCGTTCACCTTCAAGGTGATGGTGATCCGCGCCGAGTGGCCCGGGGCGAGTGCGCTCGAAATGGCCGAGCAGGTCACCGACAGGATCGAGAAGAAGCTGCAGGAAATCGCACAGGCCGACGTCATCCGCAGCTACTCCAAGCCGGGCGAGACGATGGTGTTCTTCATCGTCAAGGACGCGACCCTTTCGCGCGACGTGCCCGACATCTGGTACCAGGTGCGCAAGAAGATCGGCGACATTGCCGGCACTTTCCCAGCAGGCGTGCGCGGGCCCTTCTTCAACGACGAGTTCGGTGATACCTATGGCAACCTCTTCGCGCTGGTCGGAGAGGACGTCAGCCATGCGGAGCTGAAGCGCCACGCCGATGCGATCCGCAGCGAGCTGCTGCGGGTGAAGGACGTTGCCAAGGTGAGCTTCTTCGCCGAGCAGCCGCAGCGCGTGTTCGTCGAGATCTCCAATGCCAAGCTCGCGACCTTCGGCCTGCGCCTGGACGACATCGTGGGCGCGCTTGCCCAGCAGAACGCGGAGACGGGTGCGGGTTTCTTCGAGACGGATGAGGAGCGCGTCTGGCTGCGCCCCTCGGGCCAGTTCGAGGATCTCGACGCGATCCGCGATACGGTGATCCGTGCCGCCGGGCGCAGCTTCCGGCTCGGTGATGTCGCGGAGGTGCGGCGCGGGTACGCCGACCCGCCGGGCGAGCGGCTGCGCTACATGGGGCAGGAGGCGCTCGGTATCGGCGTGTCGATGCGCAGTGGCGGTGACATCGTGGCGCTCGGTCGTCACCTCGACGAGGCGGTGGAGAAGATCGACGCCCAGTTGCCGGCGGGCATCCGGCTCGAACGTGTCGCCGATCAGCCACGCGCGGTCACGCGGGCGGTGAACGAGTTCGTCAAGGTGCTGGCCGAAGCGGTGATCATCGTCATGGCAGTGAGCCTGCTGTCGCTCGGCTTCCGCACCGGGGTGGTGGTGCTGGTGATCATTCCGGTGGTGCTGGCGATCACGTTCATGTTCATGCACCTATTGGACATCGGCCTGCACAAGATCTCCCTCGGCGCGCTGATCATCGCGCTTGGCCTGTTGGTGGACGACGCCATCATCGCGGTCGAGATGATGGCGAGCAAGATGGAGCAGGGCTGGGGCCGGGTGAGGGCGGCGAGCTACGCCTGGACCTCGACCGCGATGCCGATGCTCTCGGGCACACTGGTGACGGCGGCGGGCTTCCTGCCGGTGGCGCTGGCTGCCTCATCGGTGGGCGAGTTCACCCGCTCGATCTTCCAGGTCACGGTGACCGCGCTGCTGGTTTCGTGGATCGCGGCGGTGATCTTCGTGCCCTATCTCGGCTACTACCTGCTCCCCGACTTCAGCAAGCGCGCAGGCAAGCCCTCCTGGCTGGCGCGCCTGGTCGGCAAGTTGTGGCCGGCGATCGGGCGCCGCATGGCGGAGCACGACCTCCATGCCCACGAGCAGCACGACGAGTTTGCGATCTACCACACCGCCTTCTATAACCGCCTGCGCAGGCTGGTCGACGCCTGCGTGCGCCTGCGCTGGGTGGTGATCGTGCTCACGGTGGCGATCTTCGCAGCATCGCTGTTTGCGTTTGGGCGCTTCGTGCCGCAGCAGTTCTTCCCGGATTCGACCCGGCCCGAGCTGCTCGTCGATCTGCGCATGGCCGAGGGCGTCTCGCATCAGGCGACCGAGGCGGCGGTGCTGCGGCTGGAGGCCTTCCTGAGCGAGCAGGACGGTATCGAGAACTACGTGTCCTGGGTTGGCAGCGGCAGCCCGCGCTTCTACCTGCCGCTGGACCAGCAGTTGCCGCAGACCAGTTTCGCGCAGGTCGTCATCCTGACCGCCGGGCTGGCCGAGCGGGAGGCGTTGCGCGAGAAGCTGATCCGCCTGTTCCAGGATGAGCCCTGGCCCTTGCGCGGCATTGTCAACCGGCTCGAGAACGGGCCGCCGGTCGGCTTCCCGGTGCAGTACCGGGTGAGCGGGCCGGATCTTGGCGAGCTGCGCCGTCAGGCGCACGCCGTGGCCGAGGCGATGCGCGGCAATCCTCACCTGTCCAACGTGCATCTGGACTGGGAAGAGCCGTCCAAGGTGGTGCGCCTGGCCATTGATCAGGACAAGGCCCGCCTGCTCGGGGTGAGCACCCAGGACATTTCGAACCTGCTCGCAACCTCGCTGCAGGGCATGACCGTGACCCAGTTCCGCGAGGGCACCGAGACCATCGGCGTGGTGTTGCGCGGGGCGGAATCCGAGCGCGTTCACCTGTCCCAGCTGTCCGATCTGGCCTTGCCGGTGGCGGGCGGACGCAGTGTGCCGCTGGCGCAGATCGCGCGTCTGGAACACGACTTCGAGCCGGGCGTGATCTGGCGCCGCAACCGCATCCCCACCGTCACCGTGCGCGCCTCGCTCTACGGCGGCACGCAGCCTGCCGTCGTGGTGGGACAGCTGGCCGGGCAGATGCAGGGCATCCGCGACGCCTTGCCACTCGGTTACCGGCTTGATGTCGGCGGCTCTGTGGAGGAGAGCGCCAAGGGCACCACATCGGTCGGCGCCGGCATGCCAATCTTCGTGCTCGTCGTGCTCACGGTGCTGATGCTGCAGCTGCAGAGCTTCTCGCTCACCTTCATGGTCGTGCTGACGGCGCCGCTGGGCCTGATCGGCGTGACGGCCTTCCTGCTCGCGTTCAACAAGCCCTTCGGGTTCGTCGCCATGCTCGGCTCCATTGCACTGTCGGGCATGATCATGCGCAACTCGGTGATCCTGGTGGATCAGATCCGTCAGGACATCGAGGCGGGGCGCACGCGTTGGGACGCGATCGTGGAGTCTGCGGTGCGGCGTTTCCGCCCCATCATGCTCACCGCCGCCGCTGCCATCTTCGCCATGGTGCCGCTGTCGCGCAGCACCTTCTTCGGGCCGATGGCGGTGGCGATCATGGGCGGCCTGACGGTGGCCACCGTGCTCACCATCCTTTTCCTGCCCGCGTTGTACGCCGCGTGGTTCCGGGTAAAGCCTTCGCATGTCGAGCGCGGTGGCAGCGCGGATGGGGTTGCGGCTTCTGCGCTAGAATGACGCGGTTTGCCTGTACGGGTAACGCTAACAATTAGCGTGTGCTAATATTCTGCCGGGAGTCCCTGATGAATTTCGAGAAAGCGCGCTTCAACATGGTCGAGCAACAGATCCGCCCTTGGGAGGTGCTGGATCAGGACGTGCTCGACCTCCTGATGACGGTCAAGCGCGAGGAGTTCGTGCCTGCCGAACATCGCGAACTGGCCTTCGCCGACGTCGAGATTCCGATCGGCTGCGGGCAGGTGATGCTGAAGCCGGTGATCGAAGGCAAGGTGCTGCAGGCCCTGCGTCCGGCGAAGTCGGATTCGGTGCTCGAGATCGGCTCGGGTTCGGGCTATTTCGCCGCGCTGCTGGCCGCGCGTGCCGAGTGGGTGCGCAGCATCGAGATCGAGCCGGAGCTGGTCAAGCAGGCCAGCGCCAACCTCGAGCGCAGCGGTGTGGGCAACGTCGTGGTCATGCAGGGTGACGGCATCCATGGCTTCGCCGAGCGTGCGCCTTATGATGTGATCGCCGTTTCGGGTGGGCTGTCCTCGGTGCCGCAGGCGCTGCTCGAGCAGCTCAAGGTCGGTGGCCGCCTGTTTGCGTTTGTGGGGGAGGCGCCGGTGATGAAGGCCCGCCTGATCACTTGCGAGGCCGAAGGCCGCTTCCGCACCGAGGACATCTTCGAGACCGTGGTGCCGGTGCTGCGTAACGCCCCGGCGCGCGACCCGTTCAGCTTCTGAGCGACGCATGCAGCAGATCACTCCGCGCAAGCTTGCCGAACGACTGCAGGATGAAAGCCGGCCTGCACCCTTGCTGCTCGACGTGCGAGAAGCCTGGGAACTGCAGATCTGTCAGATCCCGGGCTCGGTGGCGATGCCGATGGGCAGCGTGCCGGCGCGCTACCTGGAGCTCGATCGCGGGCGCGAGACGGTGGTGATCTGCCATCACGGCGGGCGCAGCTGGCAGGTGTGCATGTTCCTCGAGCGCCAGGGCTTCTCCAATCTGGCCAATCTGTCCGGCGGCGTCGCCGGCTGGGCCAACGAGGTCGATCTGAACATGCCGCAATATTGACTGCGGCGCAGCACAACAGCGGAGCGGAGCACGATGAAGCGAATCCTGGCAGTTCTTGTCACAGGCCTGTTTGCAGGGGGCGCCGCGGCTGCGGACCTCATGCAGGTATATCGGGACGCGGTTGCCAACGATGCGAAGTTCTCCGCAGCACGCGCGCAGTACGAGGCCGGGCAGGAGAAGGTGGTGCAGGGGCGTGCCGGTCTGCTGCCGCAGATCGGGATGTCGGCCAGTACGACCCATAACGACTCCGAGATCACCCCCGCGACCGGCCCTGGGCGGGACTACATCTACAATACCAACGGCTACGGTGTGCAACTCACCCAGCCCCTGTTCCGCTGGCAGAACTGGGTGCAGTACAAGCAGGGCGAACTGCAGACTGCGCTCGCGGAGACGCAGTTCGGTATCGCTCGCCAGGATCTCGTACTGCGGGTCGCAGAAGCCTATTTCAACGTGCTCAATGCACAGGATGCGTTGGCCGCGGTGACGCAGTTGCGTACCGCCGCCGCCGAGCAGCTCGAACTGGCGAAGACCAGCTTCGAGGTTGGTACGGTCACCATTACCGACGTGCATGAGGGGCAGTCGCGCTTCGATCTCGCCTCGGCGCAGGAGATCGCCGCGCAGAACCAGCTCGAGGTCGCGCGCCAGAGCCTGGCGCAGATCATCGGCAGCCAGCCCGAGCCGCTCGCCGGCCTGCGCGAGGGCGTGGCGCTGCAGCGTCCGCAACCCGAGAACATCGCCGACTGGGTCGCAGCGGCGGAGTCCGGCAGTTTTGGTGTGCAGGCCCAGCAACTCGCGCGCGAGATTGCTGCGCGAGAGGTCGAGCGTGCGCGTGCCGGCCACTTGCCGACGGTGGATATCGTCGCCAGCCATGGCGTCAACAATCGTCCGCAGCCGGGCACCGACCGCTCCGAGGCGACTTCGATCGGGCTGCAGCTGAATGTGCCACTCTATGCGGGCGGGCGGGTTTCCTCGGTGTCGCGCGAGGCCGCGTCGCTGCGCATGAAGGCCGATGCCGATCTCGAGGATGCCCGTCGCACGGCTGCACTGCAGGCCCGCCAGTCCTGGCTGGGCGTGACCAGCGGCATGGCGCAGGTCAAGGCGCTCGAGGCGGCGCGGGTTTCGTCCATGTCGGCGCTCGACGCCAACAAGCTTGGCTACGAGGTCGGCGTGCGCATCAACATCGACGTGCTCAACGCGCAGACCCAGCTTGCCGACACCTTGCAGCAGCTTTCGCGTGCGCGCTACGACACCCTGCTCGCACAGCTTCGCCTGAAGGCGGCAGCGGGTACGCTGGGCGAAGAGGACGTGCAGGCGATCAACGCCCTGCTCGCTCCCTGATCCGGGCCGCTCTGGCCCTGTCACGGCAGGGTGCTGGCCTGCAGACTCTCCAGAATGGCAATCGTGCGCGCCGTCGCGCCTTGGTGCGTGGTGGCGAATGCCCGTCCGGCGGCCGCCATCGTCTCCCGCCGTGGCATATCCCCGAGCAGTGCCGCGGCCTGACGCATGCCTTCGTCTGCGTCCGAGGCGCGCAGCGCGGCACCGCTGCGCACGGCATCTTCGGCAACGGCCTGGAAGTTGAAGGTGTGCGGGCCGATTACCACCGGGGTGCCGGTCGCGCACGCCTCGATCAGGTTCTGACCGCCGAAGGGCAGCCAGCTGCCGCCGATCAGCGCGACGTCGGCAGCGGCATAGTAGGCGAACATCTCTCCCATCGAGTCTCCGAGCAGCACCCGTGTGCCTGCTGCGACGGCACCTTCTGCGCTGCGCCGCTGCAGCGCGACTCCACGGGCCGCGACCAGCGCCGCCACCTCGTCGAAGCGTTGCGGATGACGTGGCACCAGCAGTAGCAGCGCGTTGGCCGGCGCGTGCCGGAGGAAGGCCTCCAGCATGGGTGCTTCCTCGCCCTCGCGCGTGCTGGCGGCGAGCACGACCGGCCGTGTACCTGCGCGGGCGCGCAGGCGGTGCCCGCGTTCGAGCAGCGCATCGGGCGGGGTGATGTCGAACTTGATGTTGCCGGTGATGGTGACCTGTCGTGCGCCCAGCTGGCTCAGCCGGGCGGCGTCGGCCGCGGTCTGCGCGCCGACCGCGGCCAGCGCCTTCAGCGTCAGGCCGGTCAGAGCGGGGAGACGGGCATAGCGGCGGGCCGAGCGCTCGGACAGCCGGGCGTTCGCGAGCATCACCGGAATGCGGCGGCGCTGACAG
The DNA here is from genome assembly GCF_052598215.2 of Thauera sp. ZXT1-4. Classification (NCBI taxonomy): domain Bacteria; kingdom Pseudomonadati; phylum Pseudomonadota; class Betaproteobacteria; order Rhodocyclales; family Zoogloeaceae; genus Thauera; species Thauera sp. ZXT1-4. The sequence continues at coordinate 115,533 of NZ_JBQWSN020000009.1, forward strand.
GCTGCGAGCAGGTTGGGCCACAACTCGGTTTCCATGATCACGCCGAAGTTTGGACGGAAGTGGCGCAGGAAGGCATGCGCAAGAAAGCCGATGTCGTAGGGCAGGTAGGCGCACAGCACGCGCCGCTCGTCCCCGAATAGGCTGCGGCCGGTGTCGCGGCCGGTCGGTGTCATGTGGGTGAGCAGGATGCTGTGCTCAGGCCAGCGTGCGAGCAGCGCGCGCACGAGGGGTTCCGCGGCACGGGTTTCACCGACCGACACAGCATGCACCCAGATCACCTGGGCCGGTGCGCGCATTTGGTAGCATGCGAAGCGTTCGCCCAGATTGCGCAGGTAATCCGGCTGTCGCCGCGCACGCCATGCCAGGCGCAGCAGCACGAAGGGCAGGGCGAGCAACCACAGCAGGGTATAGGGCAGGCGCTTGAGCATCGGATCGGGAGAGGGCGCGACGCGCGCCAGTATACGCAAGCTGCGCAGTGGGCGCCCTGAACACGAAAGCGCCGCCTGTCCGAGATTTCATCTCCGGTTGGCAAGGCAGCGGCGCCGTTCAGGGCCCGGACGACTGCAATCTCGCTGCAATACGCTCACAGGATGCGTGCATGCGATAATCCCCGCCAACTTTCCCGTTGCGACGCCCATTCTCATGAAGATCCTCGTCACCGGTGCCGCCGGTTTCATCGGCATGCACACCACCCTGCGCCTTCTTGCCCGCGGCGATGAGGTCGTGGGACTCGACAATCTGAACGACTACTACGACCCCACGCTCAAGGAGGCGCGCCTGGCGAAGCTGCGGCCCCATGCCAGCTTCCGCTTCGTCAAGATGGATGTGGCTGACCGCCCCGGCATGGAAAAGCTCTTTGCCGAGGAGCGCTTCGATCGCGTGATTCATCTCGCGGCGCAGGCGGGGGTGCGCTATTCGCTGCAAAACCCGCACGCCTATGTGGACAGCAATCTGGTCGGCTTCATGAACATCCTGGAAGGGTGCCGGCATTCACGGGTGCTGCACCTGGTCTACGCGTCGAGCTCCAGCGTCTACGGCGGCAACACGAAGATGCCCTTCTCCGAACGCGACAGCGTCGACCATCCGGTCAGCATCTACGCAGCCACCAAGAAGGCCAACGAGCTGATGGCGCACACCTACAGTCATCTGTACGGCCTGCCCACCACCGGGCTGCGCTTCTTCACCGTGTATGGGCCCTGGGGTCGGCCGGACATGGCGCTTTTCCTGTTCACCAAGGCGATGCTCGAAGGCCGCCCGATCGACGTCTTCAACCACGGCCGCATGAGGCGCGACTTCACCTATGTGGACGACATCGTCGAGGGCGTCCTGCGCACGCTGGATCATGTTGCCGAGCCGGACCCGGCCTTCGACCCGATGCTGCCCGATCCCGGCACCGGCAGCGCGCCTTATCGCGTGTTCAACATCGGCAACCATGATCCGGTCGACCTGATGGAGTTCATCGCGGCGATCGAGGAGGCACTGGGGGTGACGGCGGAGAAGAACTTCCTGCCCCTGCAGGATGGAGATGTGCCCGCGACCTACGCCGACACCGCCGCGCTCAACGCCTGGACCGGCTTCGCGCCGGCGACCAGCGTGCGCGAGGGGGTGGGGCGGTTCGTGGCTTGGTACCGCGAGTACTATCGGGTCTGATCTGGGCGTGGGGGAGCCCCCCCCACACATCGGAACTCGATCCGCAGCTGGCCCCGGGCCGCTGCGACAGGAAAAGATGGCAACCTACGCAATCGGAGACATCCAGGGCTGCTACGCGCCACTCGAGCGCATGCTCAACCGGATCGCGTTCGATCCCGCCGGAGACCGGCTGTGGATCGTGGGCGACCTCGTCAACCGTGGGCCGGATTCGTTGCGCGTGCTGCGCCTGCTGCGCGATCTCGGCGATGCCGCAAGCATTGTGCTCGGCAATCACGACCTCTATCTGCTGATGGTCGATGCCGGCCTGAAGCGCAGCCTCGGGGACGACACCCTGTATCAGGTACTCGAAGCGCCCGACCGCGAAGAGCTCATCGACTGGCTTTCCTGCCTGCCGTTGCTGCGTGTGCAGGGCGAGTACGTGCTGGTGCACGCCGGTCTGTTGCCGGGGTGGACGGTGACGCGTGCCGAAGCCCTGGCAGGCGAGGTGTCGGCGGCGCTTGCGGGGAAGAGGGCAAAGGAATTTCTCCTCAATCTCGCGGGAAACCAGCCCGAGCGCTGGTCGGACGGCTTGCGCGGTTGGGATCGCCTGCGGGTGATCGTCAATGCGATGACGCGGCTGCGCTTCTGCTCTGCAGAGGGGCGCATGGATTTGCGTGCGAAGGGGGCGCCGCAGAAGGCGCCGCCAGGCATGATGCCGTGGTTCCGCGTGCCCGGGCGGGCAAGCCTGACACACACCATCGTGTGCGGCCATTGGTCGGCGCTCGGCTTTTATCGCGAGCCGGGTCTGATTGCGCTCGACTCGGGCTGTGTGTGGGGTGGCAAACTCACTGCCCTGCGCATCGAGGACGGCGCCGTGTTCCAGGTGCCTGGCTGATCCGGAAGCGCTGAGTAGCGAACTGGCGCGGGTTTGAAGGCGCCCCAAGGCGATTTGAAGGCGCTCGTGCGCGGCACTCCAGCGGCCTCAGTCGGGCAGTTCGACGCCGATCGCAGCGGCGATCTCACTGCGCGCGCGGACGGCAAGGACGCGGCGATCGGTACCGTCCGTGGTGGCGATCGGCTCGGCCACCGTGATGCGGGCGAGGGTCTTGCGCCGGGCGACGATGTTCGCCACACACGCACCGAGGCTCATCTCGCCGATATACGCTGGCGCGCTGCTGAAGCGGTCTTCGGGCGTGCGGTACTGCAGGGCCAGCGTCTGCACCGCATGGCCGCAGGCGATTGCCGGCTGCAGCAGCGCCGCATGGAAGTGCAGCAGCGTGCCGCCGTCCGTGGTCGTGCCTTCCGGGAAGATCGCCACGTTGTTGCCAGTGTCGAGTAGCGCCGCGGTTTCGGCATTGATGATGCGGGCGTGACCACGGCTGCCCCGGCGCAGGAAGATGGTGTCGTTGCGGGCGGCGAGCCAGCCGATCACCGGCCAGTCGCGCACTTCGGCCTTGGAAACGAAGGCTGCGGGCGCGAGTGCGTTGATCACGAAGATATCCACCCAGGAGATGTGGTTCGCGATCAGCATGCAGCCCGGGGCGATTGGGCTGCCACGATGCTCGAGGCGGATGCCGAGAACTTCCAGGATGCGTGCCGACCAGCACTGGCGCAGCGCTCTGCGTCGCGCTGCGCTGCAGAAGGGGTAACGCAGCGCGACGGTCGCCACGCCCCGGGCAAGGAGCAGAGCGAGGTGCGTATAGCGCCAGGCGCGAAGCAGGCGAGGTGTGGTGGCCTCCCGTCCGTTCGGGGAGGCTTCGCGGAGGTCTCGCGCATCCTCGCCCGAGCCCATGGCGCCGGGCGAGCGGGTAGGTGCTGTGCAGGCGTTCGTGGTCATCGCGGACGTGTGGTCGGGAGGAGATCGGAGTGGTGTCTTCAGTCCTTGCGTCCCATGAAGTGGCGCGCATAGCGCTCGTCGAACCGCCCGACGGGCATCAGGATGGGCAGGTCGGCGGTGTTGAAGTCAGGGTCCCAGGCCGGCGCGCCGCAGATCCAGGCGCCTGCACGCAGGTAGCCCTTGATGAGCGGGGGCGCGTCGACCTCGAGATCGCCACGCAGCTTGTCGAGCGGCAGCGGATTGCGCGGAAACACGTGGTATTCGAGTGGCGCCATATGCGCCTGGCCGAGCCGATTATACAGGCTGGCCGCGCGGTGGCCGCCGTCCCCCATGGCGATCGATGCGCAGCCGATGAGGTAGTCGTAGCCGTTCTCCAGCATGTAGCGGGCGAGTCCGGACCACAGCAGTGCGATCACGGCGCCGCTGCGATACTCCGCGTCGATGCACGAGCGCCCGATCTCGACCAGACGGCTGCGCAGATGCTGCAGGCGGGTCAGGTCGAATTCGTTCTCCGAATAGTAGCCGCCCACGCGCCGCGCCGCGGAGGGCGAGAGGATGCGGTAGGTGCCGACGATGCGTCCAGCCGCCTCGTCGCGCACGATGAGATGCTCGCAGAAGGGGTCGTAGATGTCGCGGTCGACGCCGGGTGTGCGGGTCGGCAGGCGTGCCCCCATCTCCTCAGAGAAGACTCGGTAGCGCAGCCGCTGGGCCTCGAGGATTTCGGTCTCGCAGCTTGCAAGGCTGACGTTCAGGCGTCGCGGCGCGCGCGCCGGGCTTTCCTGGCGGGGCTGGATGTGCTGGAGCATGGTGTCCTTCCGTCCTGTTCGGGTCGGACCATTCTCGAAAGCCTGTGTTGCGACGCGTTGACGTGCCCGTTACGATGGGGTGACGACCATGAACGACAAGGAGTTGCCTGGGCATGACAGTGAGCGATCACGACGAGAACTGTGTTTTCTGCCGCATCGTCCGCGGTGAGTTGCCTGCCGCGAAGGTGTACGAGGATGCGCATACGCTGGCGATCATGGATATCCAGTCGGTCAATCCGGGGCACATGCTTGTGCTCGTCAAGCCGCACCGGGCGAACGTCTATGCGCTCGACGATGAACTGGCTGGAGCGGTTTTTCGCACCGCCGCGCGCATGGCGCGCGTGGTCAAGCGTGCCACCGGCTGCCAGGGTGTGACCCTGCTCCAGGCCAACGAGAAGGCGGGTGCGCAGACCATGTTCCATTTCCACATCCATGTGCTCCCGCGCTGGGAGGGGGACGGCATGGAACTGGCCTGGCCGGTGAAGAATCCGCCGCGCGAGGCGCTGGAGGCGATGGCGGAGAAGCTCAGGACCGCACTCGCCGACGGAGACTGAGTGCGGCACGGCTGCGAGCTGGCTCCGCGCGGCTGCGTCGGCATGGGCTGTTCGCGTGGGAGCGCGGCAGGGGCGGGGCGGCAAGGGGCGGGCTGCGTATAATCGCGGTTTCGATCCTCTCGGCCCTCCCGCCCATGTCCATCCTCGTCTGTGGATCGGTCGCCTACGACTCGATCATGGTCTTTCATGACCGCTTCAAGAACCACATCCTCCCTGAGCAGATCCACATCCTGAACGTTTCCTTTCTGGTGCCCGACATGCGCAGGGAGTTCGGCGGCTGCGCAGGCAACATCGCCTACAACCTGAAGTTGCTGGGCAGCGATCCAAGAATTGTGGCGACCGTGGGTGAGGATGCCGGTCCTTACCGTGCGCGCATGCGTGCGCTTGGCCTGCGCGAGGACTTCGTGCGCGAGGTGCCGGGGACCTTCACGGCGCAGGCCTTCATCACCACCGATCTCGACGACAACCAGATCACTGCATTTCACCCGGGGGCGATGTTCCACTCCCACCTCAACGATGTTCGCGAGGCGAAGGGGGCGACCCTGGGCATCGTCTCGCCCGATGGCGCGGACGGCATGCTGCGCCACGCCGACGGATTCGCTGCGGCGGGCGTGCCCTTCGTGTTCGATCCCGGCCAGGCGCTTCCGATCCTCGGTAGCGAGGCGTTACTGAAATGCCTGCAACAGGCGCGCTACTGTACGGTCAATGACTACGAGGCCCGCCTGATGTGCGACAAGACCGGACGCAGCGAGGAGGAACTCGCGCGTGAGGTCGAGGCGCTGGTCGTGACCTTGGGTGCCGAAGGGTCGCGCCTGTACTGGAGGGGCGAGCGCCATGTCGTTCCCGCGGTGCAGGCCGATGCGGTCGTCGATCCCACCGGCTGCGGGGATGCCTATCGTGCAGGTCTGCTGCACGGCATTGCCAGCGGCTGGGACATGGTCAAGAGCGCGCGTCTGGCAGCAGTCATGGGGGCGATCAAGATCGCCCATCGCGGCGGACAGAATCATCAACCCACGCGGACGGAGATCGGTTCCCGCTTCCGCGCGGCCTTCGGGGAGGTGCTATGGTGAGTCGAAAGGGCATGAAGATGCAGGCGGCAGCCGGTGCGATGCTGGCGGTCCTGGTTCTCGGTGGTTGTGCGCAGGGGCTGGGGGGCGGGACGTATTCGCGCACGGAGGCACGGCGTGCCATGACCGTGCAGTTCGGTACGATCGAGTCCGTGCGCGCGGTGCAACTCGAAGGCACGAAGACGCCGGTGGGCTCGGTGGCGGGCGCTGCGGTCGGCGGCATCGCGGGCAGCACGATCGGCGGCGGCCGGGGACAGGCGGTAGCTACGGTGATCGGTGCGGTCGTGGGCGGTGTCGCGGGCGCGGCGGTTGAGGAAGGCGCGACGCGCACGCCGGGCGTGGAAGTGACGGTGCGCCTCGACAATGGGCAGTTTCTCGCTGTAGTGCAGGCCGATGAAGGCGAGCGCTTCCGGGCAGGTGAGCGGGTGCGCGTGTTGCGGGATGGCGGAACGACGCGGGTGTCGCGCTGACGCCTTCGTCCGCTTGATGGCGTCGTGGTCTTATCCGGCCGGGGCCTTGCGGGGCCCTGGCTGCGTTTACGCGCCGTTCAGGGGTAGAAGGCGTAGATGCGATAGCCGGTGGGGGCGATTCCGGTCGTTTCGAAGGGAATGCGCAGGTCGACCAGCCTGCGTGCGGCGAAGGCCGGCGCGCTGCGAGTCTCCGTCAGCCACTCCGCGGGCGCGAGCACGCGGCGTGAGATCGGGTTGTCGCCGGCATCGGTCAGCGTCAGTTCGAGATGGGGCCATTGCTGCGCGTACTGGGCGCGGTTGTTGAGCGTTGCGCGGAGCACGTAGTACCCGGGCTTTCCAGGCTCGGCTTGCAGGTCGGATGCCTCGATGGCGATCTGCTCTGCGTCGCGCGGGTAGGGAACGATGCAGCCGATGTGCGCGCAGGCCTGCTCCAGCACCGGGCGCAGGCCGGGAAGTTCGCGTGCGATGTCGGTCCGGTACAGGTAGACGGCCTGGGCGCCCAGGCCAATCGCCATCAGCAGCACCAGTACGCGGCCCAGGGCATTCGCCAGTGGGCTCCGGGCCTGCGTCGGTCGCCCGTAGGTGGCATCCAGGCGAGCGAGGTCGGGTTCTGCGGAATCCGGTTCGGATCGATCCGCTTCGCGCTGTGCCATCGACGCCGCCCGGACCGCAGTGGGGGGCTCGGGGGAAGCGGGGGCCTCGGAAGGCTCTGGTATGGCGATGGCTCGTGTGCTTGAGAAGGCCCCCGTGCTGTCCGCGGCCGTCGGGTGCTGGCTGCGGTCGAATGCAGGCAGCGGTGCTTCTGCCGGCGACGGTTGAGTGGACGGACGGCCGCGGAGGGCATCGTCGAGCGCTGCGTCCGAATCGTTGTTCGTGGCGCGCCGTACATGGCGCACTACCTCGGGGAAATGCGGCGCAGCCTGTTCCGTTCGGGCTGGTGGAGCGAGTTCGAACTCGGTCACAGGGGGCGCGAGGCCGGCTTCATCGAAGGGCGCTGGGGGCGGCGTGCCCTGCACCGCATCGAATGGGCTGCCCGGGATGTCGAAATCCAGTGTCGTCAGCGACACGGGCGCCGCTGGCGCGTCCTGTGAGGACTGCGCCTGAACCGGCGGGGGGGGCTGTCTGGCAGCAGCAGGAGCTTCCGCCCTTTTGGTTTCTGGGGGTGGCTCGAAGGCGTGTGCGCGCGCGTTGAAGGGATGGAAGCAGTGCCCGCAGCGGACTTCGCCGCCTCGTGCGTCCAGCTGTTCCGGGCGAAGCCGGAACACGGTCTGGCAGGCAGGGCAGCGCGTGAGCATCATGGCCCCGGGCGGTGCCCTTCCAGTCTCACCCAGCCCTCGAGCGTGGCGCCGGCCCGCAGGGTGATGAATGGCGCCCAGGCCTCGATGACCTGCTCGGCCTGGCTCTCCAGCACGCCGGACAGTGCGACCTGACCGCCCGGTGCGACGCGTGCCGCGATCGCCGGGGCGAGTACGCACAGCGGGTTGGTGAGGATGTTCGCCACGACGCACTCGAAGGTCTCGCCGGTGGGCTGTGCGGAGTGCTGCAGCCGCAGCCGCACCCGGTTGCGCTCGGCGTTGTCCCGCGCAGCCTCGACCGCCTTCTCGTCGATATCGATCCCGAGCACGTCGCCTGCGCCCAAGCGTGCCGCCGCGATGCCGAGGATGCCCGAGCCGCAGCCGTAGTCGAGTACGCTGCAGCCGGGCGTAACGGTGTCGCACAGCCATTCCAGGCACAGCCGGGTGGTGGGGTGCGAGCCGGTGCCGAAGGCCATGCCCGGGTCGAGCTCGATGTTGATTGCATCTGCGTCCGGCGCCTCATGCCACGAGGGCACGATCCACATGCGATCGGTGATGCGGATCGGGTCGAACTGGCTCTGGGTGAGCTGCACCCAGTTCTGTTCGGCCACGGTTTCGGTCGAGAACGGCGGCACGGCCGCGAAGCCCGCTGCGCTCGCCGCCTCGCCCAACATGGCGGCGAGCGTCTCGCCGCCGGTGTCGCCGTCGAACAGCGCGATCACCTTGCTGTGCGCCCACAGGCTGGTGGGCAGATGGCCGGGTTCGCCGAACTGCGGCGTCTCGGCCTCGGTCCCGGCGTCGGCATCCTCGATGGAGACGGACAGAGCGCCCGCCTCCATCAAGGCATCGGAGAGTGCTTCGGCCTTGTCGGCGTCGGCCTGCAGGGTGACCGAGATCCACATCGTGTGTCAGCCCTGGACTTCGTTGCGGTCGGCGAGCTTGTGCTCGAGGTAGTGGATGCTGGTGCCGCCCTCGACGAAGCGCGGGTCGAGCATCAGCGTCTGGTGCAGCGGGACGTTGGTCTTGATGCCCTCGACCATCATCTCCGACAGCGCGATGCGCATGCGCCGGATCGCCTGGTCACGCGTATCGCCGTAGGTGATCAGCTTGCCGATCATCGAGTCGTAGTGCGGCGGCACCGTGTAACCGTTATAGACGTGCGAGTCCACACGCACGCCGGGGCCGCCCGGGGTATGCCAGTTGGTGATGCGACCCGGCGAGGGCGTGAATTTGAACGGATCCTCGGCGTTGATGCGGCACTCGATGGCGTGTCCGCGGAACGCGATGTCGCGCTGGCGGAACCACAGCTTTTCGCCGGCAGCGATACGGATCTGCGCCTGCACGATGTCGATGCCGGTGATGAGTTCGGTGACCGGGTGCTCGACCTGCACGCGGGTGTTCATCTCGATGAAGTAGAACTCACCGTTCTCGAACAGGAACTCGAAGGTGCCGGCGCCACGGTAGCCGATCTTGCGGCAGGCTTCGGCGCAACGCTCGCCCACGGCGGCGATTGCCTTGCGGTCGATGCCCGGCGCGGGCGCCTCCTCGATGACCTTCTGGTGGCGGCGCTGCATCGAGCAGTCGCGTTCGCCTAGATACACGGCGTTGCCGTGCTGGTCGGCCAGTACCTGGATCTCGACATGGCGCGGGTTCTCGAGGAACTTCTCCATGTACACGACCGGGTTGTTGAACGCGGCCTGGGCTTCGGTGCGCGTGGTGGTCACCGCGTTGAGCAGGGCGGCTTCGGTGTGCACCACGCGCATGCCGCGGCCGCCGCCGCCGCCGGCCGCCTTGATGATGACCGGGTAGCCGATCGCGCGCGCGATCTTGACGATCTCTTTCGGGTCGTCGGGCAGGGCGCCGTCGGAGCCGGGTACGCAGGGCACGCCGGCGGCCTTCATCGCGTCCTTGGCTGAAACCTTGTCGCCCATCAGACGGATGGTCTCGGGGCGCGGCCCGATGAAGACGAAGCCGGACTGCTCGACGCGTTCGCCGAAGTCGGCGTTCTCGGACAGGAAGCCGTAGCCGGGGTGGATGGCCTCGGCGTCGGTCACCTCGGCAGCCGAGATGATGGCCGGCACATTCAGGTAGCTCTGCAGCGAGGGCGGTGGGCCGATGCACACCGACTCGTCGGCGAGACGGACGTACTTGGCGTCGGTGTCCGCCTCCGAGTGCACCGCCACGGTCTTGATGCCGAGCTCGCGGCATGCGCGCAGGATCCGCAGGGCGATCTCTCCGCGGTTGGCGATCAGGATCTTCTCGAACATCGTGCGCGCGCTCAGTCGATGACGAACAGGGGCTGGCCGTACTCGACCGGCTCGCCGTTCTCGACCAGGATGGCCTTGATGACGCCGGCCGCGTCAGCCTCGATTTCGTTCATCAGCTTCATCGCTTCGATGATGCACAGTCGGTCGCCTTCGGAGACCGACTGGCCGATCTCGACCAGGGGCTTGGCGCCTGGCGAACTGGCGCGATAGAAGGTGCCGACCATGGGTGACTTGACGATGTGGCCGCTGGGGAGCGCACTGCTGACGTGGGCGGCCGGCGCGTCACCCGCCACCAGCGCGGCCGGTGCGGGCGCCGAAGCGGGAAGCTGGGCGTAATAGGTGGTCGGTGCTGCCGGACTGTGCTTGGCGATACGGACTTTTTCCTCGCCTTCGGTGACCTCGAGTTCGGCGATGCCCGACTCCTGGACGAGGTCGATGAGTTTCTTCAGCTTGCGCAGATCCATGATGTTCTCCGGACGCGACCGTCAGTGAAGTGTGCTTGACGGCCTGGGGTGACTGGTATTCGCGGGCCCGTCGGTTTGCGGCGGGCCGGGGGCGTCGATGAGCCGACGCGGGGCGAAGCATGACGTGCCAAGACGGCGGCGTCGCCATCTGTCGCAGTGCGTGCCTGAGGGCGAGCCCTTCAACGCTGTGGGGGTGGCCGCATTTTTTGTTTTGCGTGCTTCATGCCTGCAAGTTTGACGCATTTCGCGGCATTTTGTCCACGTTGGGTGCCGGTTTGCGCAGGCTCATCAAGTGCGGCACGAGTTTTTTTGTGCGCGGATTGTGCGCCCGAGTCTCGTCCATCGCAAGCGATCCCGCGCGGTCGCACGTCCGCAACGGGGCGGGGCGACACACCGGAACGATGACGCACGAAGCGCGCGCAAGGGCGGATCAGAGGGGGGCGGGCGGCGTGTCCGCGGCGAGCCCATCCGTGAGCAGCGCCTCGACCTGGGCGAGCCGTGCGCGATCCTGGCCGCGGCGCGGGCTGCGCTCGGCAGACGAGGGGTAGATGGAGACCTTCACCGGCACCTCTCCCCAATCGAAGCTCAGCACGGCCTCGGGTGCATGCGGTGCGGGCCGTCTCGGCTCGCGGTGTTCGTAGGGGAAGTCCTGGTTGAGGAAGAAGATCTCCACGTCCTTCGTGCTTTCCGGAAAGATCTCGATCTCCAGTTCGGAGTAGCGCCCCGCGGTGCCGTCGAGTGCGCCGCCGGTCAGATAGGGGCGGAAGTCCGCAAGCAGGCGCATCACTTCGACGGCGGCGCTGCGCATCTCGAACAGGCGCTCGGGCTGCTCCTCGTCCTGGTAGAGCGCCAGCCATGCGCGCAGTTCGGCTTCGACCTCGCTGTTGTTGGGGAGCGCGTCCAGGTCGGTCGCGCCCAACTGCTTGGCGGCCTTGCGTTTGGCGAAGCCGAAGTCGCTGATGCCGTCTTCGGCCATCATGCGCGCGGCCAGCGCGGCGATCTCGCGCCGCAGGCCGCCACTGCGTAGGGATTGGGCGTGTGAGGGCATGGTCGGGCTCGGGTAGAATGCGCGTCCATTGTACACGGGCGGATTGCAGCTTCATGACCGCCCCGTGTCGCGCGGCGCCGACCTCCTCGCAACGCCTCGCAACCCTTCCGGCGCGCTCTTGCGGCGCGCTCGCGGCATCCTCGGAGCGACTTCGCCATGCATCTCCACATCCTCGGTATCTGCGGCACCTTCATGGGCGGCGTCGCGCTGCTGGCGCGTGCGGCCGGCCACAAGGTCACTGGATGCGACGCCAATGTATACCCGCCCATGAGCACCCAGCTCGAGGCGCAGGGTATCACCCTGATCGAAGGCTACGATGCCGCCCAGGTCGATCTGGCGGCCGATGTATTCGTCGTGGGCAATGCCGTCTCGCGCGGCAATCCCTTGCTCGAGGCGATCCTCGACCGCGGCCTGCCCTACGTCTCCGGCCCGCAATGGCTGGCCGAGCATGTGCTCGCCGGACGCTGGGTGCTGGCGGTGGCCGGAACCCACGGCAAGACGACCACCACCTCGCTGCTGGCCTGGATGCTTGAGGATGCGGGGCTGAACCCGGGCTTTCTCGTGGGCGGCGTGCCGCAGAATTTTGGCGTGTCGGCGCGCCTCACGGAATCGCCCTTCTTCGTCATCGAGGCGGACGAGTACGACACTGCCTTCTGCGACAAGCGCTCGAAGTTCGTGCATTACCGGCCGCGCACCGCGATCCTGAACAATCTCGAGTTCGACCATGCCGATATTTTCGCCGACCTGGCGGCTATCGAGACCCAGTTCCATCATCTGGTGCGGACCATTCCCGCCTCCGGTCGCATCGTGGCGAATGCGCGTGAGGACAGCCTGAAGCGTGTGATCGGGCGCGGTTGCTGGTCGGAGCTGGAGTGGTTCAACGACCCCGCGCAGTGGACCGCGCACGCGGGGGCGTGTGATGCCGAGGCAGTGTTCGCGCTCGCCGGGACGGAGCAGGGACGGGCGGAACTGCCGCTGGCCGGCAGCCATAACCGCGAGAACGCCCTGGCCGCGGTCGCTGCGGCGCGTCATGTGGGGGTCGCCCCGGCCCAGGCGATCGCCAGCCTCGCGCGCTTCGCGGGCATCCGACGCAGGCTGGAACTGCGCGGAACGGTGGTGGGCGTGCGCGTGTACGACGACTTCGCGCATCACCCGACGGCGATCGCGCTGACGGTGGAGGGTTTGCGCCGCCGCGAGCCCGGGGGACGTATCCTCGCCGTGCTGGAGCCGCGCTCCAATACCATGAAGATGGGCACCATGAAGGCGCAGCTTCCCGCCAGCCTCGAGGCGGCCGACGCGGTGTTCTGCTACGCCCAAGGGCTGGACTGGGACGTTGCGGCCGCACTCGAGCCGCTGGGGGAGCGGGCACGGACGTATGTGGCGCTCGAACGCCTGGTGGACGACGTGGTCGCTGCCGCCCGGGGCGGAGACCACGTGCTGGTGATGAGCAACGGCGGCTTCGGCGGGGTGCATCAGAAACTGCTGGATGCGCTCGCCGCGCGCGCGCCGAACGCAGCCGCCTGAGCCCTGCGGCCGGGAGGCCGCCGGCTGCTGCCGCCCGGCCAGCGCCCTGCGTGGGCGCGGCCGGAGGTGCCGCTCAGCGCTTCGCGTTGGTGGGGTTGTCGCGGCGGCGGGCTTCTTCTTCGCTGATGTACTCGAACACGCGCACGACCTTGCGTACCCCCTTGCTGGTGCGGGCGATCTCTGCGGCCGCATCGGCCTCGGCGCGGGTGACGATGCCGAGCAGGAACACGACGTTCGCCTCGGTCACGACCTTCACGCTGTGCGCCGAGAAGCGCTGTGCATCCACGAAGCGGGCCTTGACGTTGGAGGTGATCAGGGTGTCGTTGGCCCGCGCGGAGAGCGTGGAATTCGGACCAACCACGACTTCGTTGACGACGCCGCGTACGTTCTCGACCGCGGCCACGACTTCATTGAGCTGCGCGCGCATGTTCTCGCTCGGCGCCTCGCCGGTGAGCAGCACGTTGCGGTTGTACGAGGTCACGTTCACGTGTGCCATGTCGCCGAGTCGCTCGCGGATGCGCGCAGACACCTTCCACTCGATGCCTTCGTCCTCGACGTAGGTGCCGCTCGTGCGCCGATCGGCAACCATGGCGGCGCCGGCGCCGACGCCGGTGGCGACCACTGGGAAGCAGCCCTGGAGCAGCGGCAGGGCCGCAACGCCAAGGGCGAGAAGGATCCGGCGCCGGCCGATGTGCGGCGTGTCCTTGTCGAGGGTGGGCTGCGGGGTGAGGGATGTATTCATCAGTCTTCTTCTCCGAGTAAGACACAGTCGATACCGTCGCACAGGCAGTGCAGAATGAGCAAGTGCAGTTCCTGGATGCGCGCGGTGCGTGTGGCGGGTACGTCGAGCAGGATGTCGGCAGGGGTCAGGATTTCTGCGATCGCCGTGGCCTGGGCCCCGGTGAGTGCGATGACGCGCATGTCGCGTTCGTGTGCGGCCTGGATGGCGCCGAGGACGCGCGCGCTGTCGCCGCTGTGCGATAGCGCAACGAGCAGGTCGCCCGGGTGGCCGAAGGCAGCAATCTGGCGCTCGAAGAGCGCCTGCGGGTCGATCCCGGCGGTACCGGGCGCGAGGGTGGACGCGTCCGCGCTGAGCGCCATCGCCGCGAGCGCCGGGCGCTCGAGCTCGAATCCGTTGACGAGGTGCGCGGCGAAGCGGCGTGCGTCGCCTGCCGAGCCGCTGCCGCCGCAGACCATCACCTTGCCGTTCTCGAGCAGACAGGCGGTGATCAGCTCAACCGCGCCGGCGATCGGCGCCGCAAGCAGCTCGAGCGCCTCGAGCGTGCTGCGCATGTTGTCTTCGAACTGATGCGAGATGCGGTCGATGAGGTTCATGCCCATGGCCTTGCGTACAGGGCGACGGAGTCTAGCACGCCGCTTCAGCTGGCATCGAAGGCGCCGCGTAACCAGGTGATTCGGGCGGGGTCGAGCGCGTCGAGCAGCACGGCGTCGAAGCGGCAGGGTGCGCCCCGCTGATGGCGCCCGGCGCCGCCCAGCCACCACTGCGCCGCAATCAGTACGCGCCGCCGTTTGGCGGCGGTGATGCTCGAAGCGGCCCCGCCAAAGCGGCCGCTGCTGCGCAAACGGACCTCGACGAACACCACCTCGCCGTGTTCCGCGCAGATGAGGTCCACCTCGCCGCCGCGGCAGCGCACGTTGCGCGCCAGCACACGCAGACCGTTGCGCTCGAGATGGGCGGCGGCAAGCGCTTCCGCAGCGGCGCCGCGCGCTTGCGCGGGGGTTCGGCGTGCGTCGATACTGTCCGTCCGTGTGCGGCCCTGATGGCCGCTGGTCCCTTGCCAGAGATCTTTCGTTCCGCTCATGCCTGCCTCCATCTCCCTGCCCGAACGCCCGCTTTCAAGTACGCCGTCATTGTATGTGGTGGCGACGCCGCTCGGGAATCTTCATGACATCAGCCTGCGTTCGCTTGCGGTCCTGGGGGCGGTCGATGTCGTGGCGGCCGAGGACACGCGCCACACCCAGCGCCTGCTCGATGCGTTTGGTCTGCGCGTGCGTACCATGGCGGTGCATCAGCACAACGAGCAGGCGGCCGCTGGGCAACTGATCGATCGGCTTGCCGCCGGGCAGCATGTGGCGCTGGTGAGCGATGCCGGAACGCCGGCGGTTTCGGATCCAGGGGCGCGGCTGGTGGCACGGGTGCGGGCGGCAGGCCACCCCGTGGTGCCCTTGCCCGGAGCATGCGCTGCGGTTGCCGCGCTCTCGGTGTCGGGTTTTGCGGAGGGGGGCTTCCGTTTCGTGGGCTTCCTGCCCGCTCGTCCGGCGGCGCGCGCGAGCGCCCTGTCGGTATTGCGGGACGAGCGTGCGACGCTGGTGTTCTATGAGGCGCCGCATCGTGTCGTGGAGTCGGTGACGGACATGGTGGCGGCCTTTGGAGGTGCGCGCGAGATCGTCGTCGCGCGGGAGATGACCAAGCTGCACGAACAGATCGTGCGCCTGGCGCTGGCGGATGCGCCGGCCTGGTTCGCGGCCGACCCCAACCGCGTTCGGGGTGAGTTCGTACTTGTGGTGGAGGGGGCGCCAGCCGCGGAAGGGCTGGATGCGGAGGCCATCCGCGTGCTGGATCTGCTGCTGGCCGCCCTGCCGGTGAAGAGTGCGGCGCAGCTTGCTGCGGACATCTGCGGCGCACCGCGCAAGGCCCTGTATGCGCTGGCGCTGGCGCGCCGCGCGGATGCCAGCGAGGGTGATGAGGTGGACGAGGACGGTTGACCATGGCCCGGTGGCCATGGCCCGGAAGTCCGCGCGAAAGCCTATAATTCGGCCACCCAACAAGGAATTGCAATGCAATCGATCACTCTTGTCCGTCCCGACGACTGGCACCTCCATGTGCGGGACGATGCCGCGCTCGAAGCCGTCGTGCCGCACACCGCGGCGCGCTTCGGCCGCGCACTGATCATGCCCAACCTCAAGCCGCCGGTGACGAGCACTGCGCAGGCCCTGGCGTACCGCGAGCGCATCCTCGCGGCGGTGCCGGGGGCGGCGTTCGAGCCCCTGATGAGCCTGTACCTCACCGACAATCTCGATCCGGACGAGATCGACCGGGCGCAGGACAGTGGGCGCATCGTCGCCTGCAAGCTCTACCCGGCGGGTGCGACCACCAACTCCGACGCAGGCGTGACGGCGATCGACAGGATCTATCCGGTGCTCGAGCGCATGGAGAAGCGGGGCATGGTGCTGTGCGTGCATGGTGAGGCGACCGGCGCGGAGGTGGATGTGTTCGACCGCGAGCGCGTGTTCATCGAGCGTACCTTGTCGCCGCTGGTACGACGCTTCCCAGGGCTGAAGGTGGTGTTCGAACACATCACCACCTCGGAGGCCGCACAGTTCGTGCGCGCGGCGGGGGCCAATGTCGGAGCGACCGTGACTGCGCATCATCTTCTGCTCAACCGCAACGCGATCTTTGCGGGTGGCATCCGGCCGCATCATTACTGCCTCCCGGTGCTCAAGCGAGAAACGCATCGCGAGGCGCTGGTGGCGGCGGTGACTTCGGGCAATCCCCGTTTCTTCCTCGGCACCGACTCCGCGCCGCATGCGCAGAGCACGAAGGAGAACGCCTGCGGCTGCGCCGGCTGCTACACCGCGCATGCGGGTATCGAACTGTACGCCGAGGTGTTCGAGGCTGCGGGGGCGCTCGAGCGCCTGGAGGCCTTCGCCAGCCTGAACGGACCGGCCTTCTATGGCCTGCCGCCCAATGCAGGCACGATTACGTTGCGTCGAGAGCCGTGGAGCGTGCCCGCAAGCTATCCCTACCTCGGCGCCGATCCGCTGGTGCCGCTACGTGCTGGCGAGCAGGTGGCGTGGAAGCTCGTCGAGGGAGCGTGAGATGCGTGCCAACCGCAAGATTCTGACCCGTGTACTGGCCGCGCTCGGCCTGGTGGCTGTGCTCGCCGGCTGTGAGAACAGCGCCACCGCATACATGATCGACGGCAGCCAGCACGCGCTGATCCTGGTGCGCGAGCAGAAGTTCTTCTGGGACGACGAGCTTCGCCAGGCGGTGGTGGTTTCCCGCCTGCCTGCTTGTCAGAAGCGTATCCGCATCCATCCGGGCTCGACCGAGCTGGTGGAAATGCGGGTCTATCAGGCGGGCGACATGCTGTGGGCCTTGCAGCAGGGTGCGCGTTGGTATCTGGCGGGCACCGAAGAGTGTCGCCTGCAGGACTGGGACAACCCTGGCAACCAGCCGCCAGGCGCCTTGGTGGGCAGCTTCGCGCTCAAGGAGGGCCAGCCGGTCTTCGTTGCTGCGCCGGCTGCAAACTGAACGCTGCATCTCGATCACACGCCCGGGGCCGCGCCTGCGTATAATCCACGCGGGAAGTTCGCCAGGCAGTCGCTGCGCACCGCGTTGTGCGTGGAGGAAAGTCCGGGCCCCGCAGAGCAGGATGCCGGCTAACGGCCGGGCGCCGTGAGGCGACGGAAAGTGCAACAGAGAGCAGACCGCCGATGGCTCGGACTCGGCCGCCGCAAGGTGGAAAAGTCCATATTGAAGAGTTCGCTCTTCAATGGAGATCAGGCAAGGGTGAAACGGTGTCGCGGCGTGCGCAAGCGCGGCGCGGGCCGGCGCGAAAGTGCCGGCAGGTAAGAGCTCACCGCAGGACTGGCAACAGGACTGGCACGGCAAACCCCATCCGGGGCAAGGCCAAATAGGGGAGCATTGGCGTGGCTCGCGTCGCTCCCGGGTAGGCTGCTAGAGCGCCGTGGCGACACGGCGCCCAGAGGAATGACTGCCCGACATTGCCGGCTCGCCGGCGTGTTCGACAGAACCCGGCTTATCGGCGAACTTCCCAAACCCCTCGCCGCTTCTTGGTCATTCCCGCTTCGGCGACTCCCGCTTCGGCGACTCCCGCTTCGGCGACTCCCGCTTCGGCGACTCCCACTTCGGCGACTCCCACTTCGATAGCCGTATTCCTGGCCGCTCGCGCGGCGCGGGCGGCCCGCTGCTGCGCGCGGTGCACATGAGCAGCCTTTTCGCGTTCCTCCAGCGCCGTTTTCAGGCTTGCTGCCCCACTTTCTCCCACAGGGGTTTCGCGGCGTTCAGGTTGAGGCCGAACTCGAGCACATTTTCCATCCCCTTTGATTTTGCAGGATTTATTGCACGATTTCGGCTGTGCGTTAAGTCATTGTGTCACAAAGAGATTCCCGGGTTGCTGCCTTGACCATGCAAGTCCTTTCCACTAAAGTGGGATCAAGTGGAAAAAAGTGGGAAAAAGTGTCGAGTCGATGCTTTTCCGATGCCGCCAGGGGGTGTGATGTTTCAGGGAGCTGCCGCGCTCAATCTCGATGCGAAGGGTCGTCTTGCGATCCCGGCGCGGCATCGTGACGCCCTCACTGCCGAGAGTGGTCAGCTCGTGCTCACGGCGCATCCTCACGGCTGCTGCCTCGTCTATCCGGTGCCTGCCTGGGAGCCGATCCGAGACCAGGTGCTTGCCGCGCCAGGGCTCGATCCACGCTCGGCGATGCTCAAGCGCCTGCTCGTGGGCTTTGCCCAGGAAGAGTCGCTCGATGCCGCTGGCCGCGTGCTGGTTGCACCCTCGCTGCGCAAGTTCGCGAAGCTCGAGAAGCAGGTCTGGCTGGTCGGTCAGGGAACCCATTTCGAGCTCTGGTCGGACGAGGCTTGGGAGAAGCAGCAGCAGGCGATGCTCGATCTGGTCGCGACCGGGCTGCCGCCGGGTTTCGAGAGCCTGGCGCTGTGACGGCCGCGCAGGTTCACGTCAGCGTCCTGCTCGCCGAGGCAGTCGACGCGCTCGCGATCCGTGCCGACGGAATTTACGTCGATGGCACGTTCGGGCGCGGCGGTCATAGCCGTGCGGTGCTCGAGCGGCTGGGACCGCACGGGCGGTTGATCGCATTCGATCGCGATCCGATGGCGATTGCTGCGGGAAGGGCGATCGAGGATGCCCGACTGACGCTGGTGCACTCCGCCTTCAGCGCGCTGGACGAAGCGCTGAGCGGGTTGCAGGTCGAAAGGGTGGACGGTGTGCTGCTCGATCTGGGGGTGTCCTCACCCCAACTCGATGAGGGCGCCCGGGGTATGAGCTTTCGCTACGACGCGCCGCTGGACATGCGCATGGATACGAGCCGCGGGCAGACCGTGGCGCAATGGCTGGCGGAGGCCTCGGTCGGCCAGATCACGGAGGTCATCAGGGATTATGGAGAGGAACGGTTTGCTCATGCGATTGCAAAGGCGATTGCAGCTGCTCGGGCAGGGGGGGCTGTCGCAACCACTGGACAACTTGCCGCGCTCGTGGAAAAGGCGGTCCGCACGCGCGAGCCGGGGCAGCACCCTGCGACACGCACCTTCCAGGCTCTTCGGATTTTCATCAATCAGGAGCTCGAGGAGCTGAGTCGTGTGCTGCCGGCCTGCGTGGCGCGCCTCGCATCCGGCGGGCGTCTGGCCGTGATCAGCTTTCACTCGCTGGAAGACCGCATCGTGAAGCGTTTCATGCGTGACGAGTCGCGCCCTCCTGTGTTGCCGAGGCGTCTCCCGCTGCGGGCGGCCGACCTGCCTGCGCCGCGGCTGCGGCTGCTCGGCAAGGCGATTCGTCCCACGGAGCAGGAGGTCGAGGCCAATCCGCGTGCACGCAGTGCGGTGCTGCGGGTGGCCGAGCGCACGGAGGCGCCGCGATGATCCGCGTCGATGCCGTCCTGGTCGCACTCGTGGTTTCCAGTGCGCTTGGCGTAGTGGCCGCGCAGCACAAGGCGCGCCAGCTCCACGCTGAGTACGAGCGCGAGCAGGCGCGCGCGCAGGCACTCGAGGTGGAGTGGGGGCAGTTGCAACTCGAGCAGAGCACCTGGGCGACGCACGGCCGCGTCGAAAAGCTGGCGCGGGAGAAACTGGGCATGCGCCTGCCGCCTGCCGGGCAGGTGATGGTCGTGGAGCCGCAGTCATGAAGAAACAGCGTTCGGTCACCTTCAACCACAATCCCTTGCTCAAGCGCGAACTTCCGGCCTGGAGGCCGCGGCTGGTCATGCTCGCGCTGATGGGGTGCTCGCTCGCCCTTGCAGGGCGTGCGCTCTACCTGCAGGGAATCCATCACGACTTCCTGCAGGCAAAGGGTGAATCGCGCTACGCGCGTACGCTCGAGGTGCCTGCTACGCGTGGCCGCATCACTGATCGTCACGGCGACATCCTTGCCGTGAGCACGCCGGTGCGCGCGGTGTGGGCGCTGCCTTCCGATGCGCGGCTTGAGCCCGCGCAGGCGCGCGAGCTTGCGCGCATGCTCGAGATGGACGTGAATGAACTGAACCGGCGGCTGGCTTCCGGGCGAGATTTCGTCTATCTGAAGCGTCAGGTTCCACCCGAGGTGGCCGCGCAGATCGCTGCCCTGGGGCTGCCGGGGATTCATCAGGAGCGGGAGTACCGTCGCTACTACCCCGGCGGCGAGGTGATGGCCCACCTGATCGGCTTCACGGACGTCGAGGACAAGGGTCAGGAGGGCATCGAGCTTGCGTTCGAAAAGCGCCTGGCGGGTCAGGCGGGCGCACGCCGCGTGATCAAGGATCGCCGCGGCCGGATCGTCGAGGACGTCGAGCCGATCCGCTCGCCGCGCGACGGGGAGGACCTTGCGCTGTCGATTGACGGCAAGATTCAATACCTGGTGTGGTCGGCCCTGCGTGACGCGATGCACGAGCACAAGGCCAAGGCGGCCTCTGCGGTGGTGCTCGACACGCGTACGGGCGAGGTGCTGGCGCTGGTCAATGCACCGACCTTCAACCCCAACAACCGCTCCGGGCTGACGGGTGCGCAGCTGCGCAACCGGGCGTTCACCGACTCCTTCGAGCCCGGTTCGGTGATGAAGCCCTTCATCGCCGCGCTCGCGCTGGAGCGCGGCAAGGTGCGTGCCGATACCGCGATTGATACCGGCAACGGGCGCATGACCATCGGTGCCGCCACGATTTCTGACACCAAGCGCCATGGCGTGATGACCGTGTCCGAGATCGTGCAGAAATCTTCGAACGTCGGCACGGTGAAGATGGCCCAGCAGTTCAGCCCTGACGAGATGTGGCACCTGTTCGATCAGCTTGGCTTCGGCGCGGCGCTGAATCTTGGCTTCCCCGGAGAGACGTCCGGACGTGTGCGGCCGGCCAAGAGCTGGCGCCCCATCGAGCAGGCTACCATGTCGTATGGTCATGGCATTTCCACGAGCCTGATCCAGATGGCGCGCGCCTACATGGTGTTCGCCCGCGACGGTGAGCTCGTGCCGCTGTCGCTGACCCGCGTCGATGGCCTGCCGTCTTCGGGCAGGCGCGTGTTCTCGAGCGAGACTGCGCGCCAGATGCGCACCATGCTGCACCTGGCAGCGGGCCCCGGCGGAACTGCGCCCAAGGCACAGGTGCCCGGATACACCGTCGCTGGCAAGACCGGTACTGCGCACAAGCTCGAGGATGGCCGCTACGCGCGCAAGTATGTTTCGTCCTTTGTCGGCTTCGCGCCGGCCAACAATCCGCGCATCGTGGTGGCGGTGATGGTGGACGAGCCCTCGGCAGGCCAGTACTTCGGCGGCGCGGTGGCTGCGCCTGCGTTCTCGCGCATTGCCGAAGGTGCGCTGCGCACGCTGGGCGTTGCGCCCGATGTGCCGCTGACGCCGCTGCAACTGGCCCGGCGCAGCGCCGCGGATGAGCCGGCCGCTGAGGTCTCTCGGGAGCGCATGTGAGCACCGAACGGGCCCTCGCCCTGCTCGAGCGCCTGCGTGCAGCGGGTGTGGCAGCAACCGACATCACCGCCGATTCGCGCAAGGTCGTGCCCGGCTGCATCTTTGCGGCCTGGCCCGGTGTTCGCACCGACGGACGTCGCTATCTTGCCGATGCTGCGGCGCGGGGCGCAGCCGCGCTGCTGTGGGAAGAGGGCGATGGATTCGTCGCCAGCGGCTTTGGCGTTCCCGCCTTCGGGGTGCAGGGGCTGCGCGAGCTGGCGGGATTTCTGGCGAACGAGATCCATGACCAGCCGTCCTCTTCCCTCTGGCTGGCCGGGGTGACCGGCACCAACGGCAAGACCACGGTGAGCCAGATGCTGGCGCGCGCCTGCGGCGAGCTGGGTGAGCGCTGCGGCGTGGTCGGCACGCTGGGCTGCGGTTTCCCCGATGAACTCGAGGAAGGCCTGAATACCACGCCGGATGCGCTGGAGCTGCATCGCTGGTTCGCGCGCTTTCGCGCCGCCGGCGCGTCGTCTGCTGCGATGGAAGTGTCCTCGATCGGGCTGGATCAGGGCCGTGTGAACGGCGCTCGCTTCGATGTCGCAATCTTCACCAACCTCAGTCGTGATCACCTCGACTACCACGGCACCATGGACCGGTATGCGGAGGCGAAGAGCCGGCTCTTCAGTCGCCCCGAGCTCCGTGCGTCGGTGATCAACATCGATGATGCCTTCGGCCTGGTCCTTGCGCGCCGGCTGGTTGACCAAGGGGCTAGCGTCATCGCGTGCACCCGCTATGGCGCGAACCTGACCGCCGTTCCCGGTGCGCGGGTTCTGCTCGCTGACCGCCTGCAGGCTGCGCCCGCAGGCTTGCGTTTCACGCTGGCTTGGGAAGGTCGTGAGGCCGAGGTGAACGTGCGCATGGTCGCTCCGTTCAACGTTTCCAACGTCGTCGCGGTGGCTGGCGCCCTGCTTGCGCGCGGCGTCAGTTTTGACGATCTGGTTCCGGTGCTGTCGCGCCTGGTTCCTCCGCAGGGGCGCATGCAGCTTGTGGGGGGCGTCTGCGAGCCGCTGGTGGTGGTCGATTATGCGCACTCGCCGGATGCGCTGGCCAAGGTACTCGAAGCCTTGCGCGGGACCGTGCATACGCGGCGCGGAAGGCTGGCATGCGTGTTCGGTTGCGGCGGGGACCGCGATCCGGGCAAGCGGCCGCTGATGGGGGAGATCGCCCGCAACCTGGCCGACCGCGTCGTGGTCACCAGCGACAACCCGCGTTCGGAGGATCCGCTGCGGATCATCGATGCCATCGCGGCCGGCGCAGGTGCCGAAGCGGAGCGGATCGTCGATCGTGCGCAGGCGATCGAGCGCGCGATCGTGGAGGCGGGGCCGGACGATGTCGTGCTCCTCGCCGGCAAGGGGCACGAGCCCTATCAAGAGGTCCTCGGGGAGCGCCTGCCGTTCTCCGACATCGAGCAGGCCCGCAAGGCACTGCGCGCCTGGCACGTAAAGGGGGGCGAGCGATGATGAGCCTGCACGACGCGGTACGGGCGCTGGTCGCGCACGGCGCACGCCACGTGGGCTCGGCTCGCTTCGAGCGCGTGGGCACGGACAGCCGCTCCGTTGTTCCGGCGCAGCTCTTCGTCGCCTTGCGCGGAGAGCGTTTCGACGGACACACATTCCTGGCGGCTGCGGCCCGCGCCGGCGCGGCTGCGGCGATGGTGGATGCGGCCTGGGCCGCGGCCAATCCCGATGCCGGTGAAGGCCTGCCCCTGCTGATCGTCGACGACACCCGGCGCGCGCTCGGCACGCTGGCTTCTGCCTGGCGCGCGCGGTTCGCGCTGCCGGTGATCGGCGTCACCGGCAGTAACGGCAAGACCACGGTGAAGGAGATGTGTGCCGCGATCCTGCGCGCGCAGGCGCACGCGGACGGCTACGGCGATGAGTCCGTGCTGGCGACGCGTGGCAACCTGAACAACGACATCGGGCTGCCGCTGACCCTGCTCGAGCTGCGCGACTTCCACCGTGCGGCGGTGGTGGAGATGGGCATGAACCATCCAGGCGAGATCGGCTACCTGAGCGGGCTCGCGCAACCCACCGTGGCCCTGGTCAACAACGCCCAGCGTGCCCACCTGCAGGGGCTGGGCAGTGTCGAGGACGTCGCCCGCGAGAAGGGCGCCATCTACGGCGGCCTTGGCGCCGCGGGCGTGGCGGTGGTCAACGCGGACGACGCGCATGCGGCGTACTGGCGCGGTATCAACGAAGGCCGCGCGATTGTGACATTCGGTATCGAGCACGCGGCCGATGTCCGCGGCCGGTGTACCCTCCGCGGCCTCGGTTCGCGGCTCGAACTCGACAGCCCGCAAGGGTGCGTGGAGTTTGCCCTGCAGGTGCCGGGACTGCACAACGCACACAACGCGCTCGCTGCCGCAGCGACGTGTCTCGCGGCAGGCGCCGGGCTCGATGCGGTGATCGAAGGGCTGAGCGGTTTCGCGGGCACCCGCGGCCGGCTCCAGCGTCGCGGGGGACCCCGGGGCGCGCTGATTCTGGACGACAGCTACAACGCCAACCCGGATTCGGTGCGGGCGGGGATCGACGTGCTCGCGGCGACGCCCGGCAACACCTGGCTGGTGCTGGGTGACATGGGTGAGGTCGGTGAAACCTGCGCCCAGGTGCACGACGAAATCGGTGGCTATGCGAAGAGCAAGGGCATCGACGGCCTGTTCGCGCTGGGCGACATGAGCACGGTGGCGGTACGCAACTTCGGTGAGGGCGGGCGTCATTTCGCCTCGCCCGAATCACTGGTCGGCGCGCTCGCGCCGCGGCTGAATGCAGACTCGGTGGTGCTGGTGAAGGGCTCGCGATTCATGCGGATGGAAAGGGTGGCGGATCTGCTCGCTGCGATGCAGGGCCCAACCCCTTCGGAACACGGCGGATCCTGAAATGTTGTTGGAAATTGCACTCTGGCTTGGCCAGGACATCCGGGGCTTCAACGTCTTCGGCTACATCACGCTGAGGACGGTGCTCGCGGCGCTCACCGCGCTGGCGATCTCGCTGATTGCGGGGCCCGGTGTCATCCGCTGGCTCGCCGCCAAGAAGATCGGCCAGGCGGTGCGCGATGATGGCCCGAAATCCCACCTCACGAAGGCGGGGACGCCGACCATGGGCGGCGCAATGATCCTGATCGCGATCGGCATCACGATGCTGCTGTGGGGCGACCTGAAGAACGATTACGTGTGGGTGACCCTGTTCGTCACCCTCGGCTTCGGTGCGGTGGGCTGGGTAGATGACTGGCGCAAGGTGGTGCATCGTGACCCGAAGGGGCTGGCAAGCCGGTGGAAATACCTGTGGACCTCGGCGATTGCGCTCGCTGCGGCCATCTACCTCGGCCTTACGGCGAGCACGCCGGCCGAAACCGAGCTGATCGTGCCCTTCTTCAAGGCGGTCGCCTATCCGCTGGGCATCTTCGGCTTCGTCGCGCTGACCTATTTCGTGATCAACGGTACCAGCCATGCGGTGAATCTCACCGACGGTCTGGACGGGCTGGCGATCATGCCCACCGTGATGGTGGCGGGTGCGCTGGCGATCTTCGCCTACGTGGCCGGTCATGCCGGGTTCGCCAAATACCTGGGTGTGCCCTACGTAGCCGGTGCCGGTGAGCTGGCGGTGTTCTGCGGTGCGATCTGCGGCGCCGGACTTGGTTTCCTGTGGTTCAACGCCTATCCAGCCGAAGTCTTCATGGGCGACGTCGGTGCGCTCGCGCTCGGTGCCGCGCTCGGCACGATCGCGGTGATCGTCCGCCAGGAGATCGTGCTCTTCATCATGGGCGGCCTGTTCGTCGCCGAAACCCTCTCGGTGATGTTGCAGGTGCTGTACTTCAAGGCCACCGGCGGCAAGCGCATCTTCCGCATGGCCCCCCTGCATCACCACTACGAGCTGGGCGGCTGGAAGGAGACGCAGGTCGTGGTCCGCTTCTGGATCATCACCATCATGCTGGTGCTGTTCGGGTTGTCGACGCTGAAACTGAGATGAGCGCACTCACGGGCAAACATGTTCTCGTCCTCGGGCTCGGTGAATCGGGCCTCGCCATGGCGCGCTGGTGCGCGCTGCGGGGTGCGCGCCTGCGCGTGGCGGACAGCCGTACTGCGCCGCCGGGGCTGGATGCACTGCGGGCGGATGCGCCGCTGGCCGAGATCGTTACCGGGTCGTTCGGTGCCGAGGTGCTGGATGGCATCGAGTGCGTTGCCCTGAGCCCGGGTCTTGACCCCCGTACCGGCGTGGCGGCCGAGGCGCGCCGCCGCGGGTTGCCGCTTACCGGTGAGATGAGCCTCCTCGCCCAGGCGCTCGATGAGCTGGGCGTGCGCAAGCAGACGCGTATCCTCGCCATTACCGGCACCAACGGCAAGACCACCACCACCGCGCTGACCGCGGCGCTCGCCCGCTCCGCCGGCGTCGACGCGGTTGCGGCCGGCAACATCAGCCCGGCTGCGCTCGACGTGCTGATGCAGCGCCTCGAGATCGGTGCCGAGCTGCCGGAGTGCTGGGCGCTCGAGCTTTCGAGCTTCCAGATCGAAACCATGCGGGGCCTGGACGCCGAGGCGGCCACCGTGCTCAACATCACCGATGATCACCTCGACCGCTACCGCGACCTCGACGAATACGCTGCCACCAAGGCTGCGATCTTTCAGGGCGAGGGCGTGCAGGTCATCAACCGCGAGGATCGACGCGTCGCGGCCATGGCCCGGCCGGGGCGGCGCGTACTCTCCTTCGGCGTCTCCGCGCCGAGTGCCGATGCCGAGTACGGTCTTGCCGATGTCGATGGGGCGCCGTGGCTGATGCGCGGCGGCGAACGCCTGCTTGCGCTGGCCGACCTTCCGCTCGCCGGGCGCCACAATGCGGCCAATGCCCTCGCCGCGCTCGCCCTGTGCGAGGGTGGGCTCGGGATCGCGCCGCGCCGCCTCGTGCCCGGCCTGATCGCCTTCCGCGGCCTGCCGCATCGGGTCGAACGGGTGGCGGAGCGTACCGACGGAGTGCGCTTCTACGATGACTCCAAGGGCACCAATGTCGGTGCAACGGTCGCCGCGCTGGCCGGAATGGATTGCCCCGTGGTGCTGATCGCCGGCGGCGACGGCAAGGGGCAGGATTTCACGCCGCTCGCGCCCGTGCTCGCGCAGCGCGGGCGTGCGCTGGTGCTGATCGGACGCGATGCCGCGCGCATCGAGGCGGCCGTCGCCGGGTGTGGCGTTCCCCTCGAGCATGCGCAGGACCTGGAGGCTGCGGTGCTGCGTGCCAACGCGCTTGCGTGCGCGGGCGACGTCGTACTGCTGTCGCCTGCCTGCGCCAGCCTGGACATGTTCCGCAACTACGCGCACCGCGCCGAGGTCTTCGTCGCTGCGGTACGCCGTCTGCCGGGGGTGAGTGCCTCATGAAACTCGCGGGCGGCTTCTCCGGGCTCTTCCACCGCGGCAGTCAGGCGCCCGACCCCGCACGCTCGGCGGCAGGGCGGCTCGCGCGGCAGGCTTCCGCGCCGGCGCGCGAACTCGACCTGCTGCTGATCTGGTCGACGGTCGCGCTGCTGCTGCTGGGCTTGGTCATGGTCTATTCGGCATCGATCGCGATCGCCGAGGGGAGCCGCTTCACCGGTCATCAGTCGCACTATTTTCTCATGCGCCACGCGGTCTTCCTCGCCGTAGGCATCGGCCTGGGACTGGTCAGCTTCCAGTTTTCGATGGCGCGCTGGCAGCAGCTGGCCCCCGCGCTCTTCGTCGCCGGCGTGGTGCTGCTGGTCGTGGTGCTGATCCCGGGGGTCGGGCGCGAGGTCAATGGTGCGCAGCGCTGGCTGTCGCTCGGGCCGGTGAACATGCAGCCCTCGGAGCTGATGAAGATCTTCGCGGCGCTGTACGCAGCCGACTACACCGTGCGCAAGCTCGACGTGATGGGAAGCTTCATCAAGGGCTTCCTGCCCATGCTCGTAGTGATCCTGTTCGTAGGCTTCCTGCTGCTGCGCGAGCCGGATTTCGGCGCCTTCGTCGTCATCACTACCATCGCCTTCGGGGTGCTGTTCCTCGGTGGCCTCAACGTGCGGGTGTTCGGCCTGCTCGCGGTGCTCGCGCTGATCGGCTTCGTGATCCTGATCTGGACCTCGCCGTATCGCCGCGACCGCATCTTCGGTTTCATGGACCCGTGGCAGGACGCCTTCGGCAAGGGCTACCAGCTCTCGCACTCGCTGATCGCCTTCGGGCGCGGGGAGTGGTTCGGGGTCGGCCTCGGCGGCAGCGTGGAGAAGCTGTTTTACCTGCCCGAAGCGCATACCGACTTCCTGCTCGCGGTGATCGCCGAGGAGCTCGGCTTCGTCGGTGTGCTCACCGTGGTGGTCCTGTTCGCCCTGATCGTGCAGCGAGCCTTCCTGATCGGCCGTGAGGCGATCAAGCTCGAGCGCTACTTCTCCGGGCTGGTGGCGCAGGGTATCGGCCTGTGGATCGGCGTGCAGTCCTTCATCAACATGGGCGTCAACATGGGGCTTCTGCCGACCAAGGGCCTGACCCTGCCGCTGATGAGCTTCGGCGGTTCGGGCATCGTGGCCAACTGCGTCGCGCTCGGCATCCTGCTCCGTGTCGACTGGGAGAACCGACAGCTCATGCGCGGAGGCCGTGCATGAAGACGCTGATGGTGATGGCCGGTGGCACGGGTGGCCACATCTTCCCCGGGATCGCGGTGGCAGAGGAACTGCGCGCACGCGGCTGGCGCATCGTCTGGATGGGCAACCCGGATGGCATGGAGGCGCGCATCGTTCCCGCGCGCGGCTATGAAACCGCCTGGGTGCGCTTCGGCGCACTGCGTGGCAAGGGGCTGGTTCGTAAGCTGCTGCTGCCGCTGAACCTGCTGCGCGGGTTCTGGCAGGCGCTGCGCGCGCTGCGCCGTGTGCGCCCCGACGTGGTGCTCGGCATGGGCGGCTACATCACCTTCCCGGGCGGCATGATGGCGGCACTGCTCGGCCGCCCGCTGGTGCTGCACGAATCGAATTCGGTCGCGGGGCTCGCCAACCGGGTGTTGGCGAAGGTCGCCGACCGCGTGCTGAGCGGGTTCCCCGAGGTGCTGGAGAAGGCGGAGTGGCTGGGCAATCCGGTGCGTGCCGACATCGCTGCGGTGGTCCCGCCCGCAGAGCGCATGGCAGGACGCGAGGGGCCGCTGCGCGTGCTCGTGGTCGGTGGCAGCCTGGGGGCCGCGGTGCTCAACGAGACCGTACCGCAGGCGCTGCTGCGGCTTCCCGCAGAGCAGCGTCCGGTGGTCGTGCACCAGGCGGGCGAACGCCAGATCGAGGCCTTGCGCGCCGCCTATGCACGTGCCCAGGTCGAGGGCGACCTGCGGCCCTTCATCGCCGACATGGCGGCGGCTTATGCCGACGCCGATCTGGTGATCTGCCGCGCGGGCGCGCTGACCGTGGCGGAACTCGCCGCGGCGGGTGTGGCCAGCCTGCTGGTGCCTTTCCCGCATGCGGTGGATGACCACCAGACCGGCAACGCGCGCTTCCTCGCCGACCGCGCGGGCGCCTACCTGCTACCGCAGTCCGAACTCACGCCCGAGCGTCTGGCGGGCATCCTCGCCAGCCTCGATCGCGGCCGACTGCTGCAGATGGCCGAGAACGCCCGGGCGCTCGCCAAGCCGCTCGCCGCAGTGGCGGTTGCCAACGCATGTGCCGAACTGGCCGGTGGAGTACAGCAATGAAGCATAAGGTGCGGAACATCCATTTCGTCGGCATCGGCGGCTCCGGCATGAGCGGCATCGCAGAGGTGCTGGCCAACCAGGGCTACCGTGTGAGTGGCTCCGATCTCGGCGACAACGCCGCCACCCGCCGCCTGCAGAGGATGGGGGCGCGGGTCGTGCGCGGCCACGACGCCACCAATGTCGATGCGGCAGACGTGGTCGTCGTCTCCACGGCCGTGAAGGCGGACAACCCCGAAGTGCTCGCGGCGCGCGCCCGCCAGATTCCGGTGGTGCCGCGCGCACAGATGCTCGCCGAGCTGATGCGCTTCAAGCATGGCATCGCCATTGCGGGAACTCACGGCAAGACCACCACCACCTCGCTGGTCGCGAGCATTCTGGCCGAGGGCGGCATCGACCCCACCTTTGTGATCGGCGGACGCCTCAATGCAGCCGGTGCCAACGCCCGCCTGGGCAAGGGCGACTACCTGGTGGCGGAGGCGGACGAATCCGACGCCTCCTTCCTGCTCCTCAATCCGGTGATCTCGGTGGTGACCAATATCGACGCCGATCACATGGACACCTATGGCCACGACTTCGGTCGCGTCAAGCAGGCCTTCGTCGATTTCCTCCAGCGCCTGCCCTTCTATGGCGTGGCGGTGCTGTGTGCGGACGACCCGAACGTGCGCGAGATCATGCCCCGGGTCGCGAAGCAGATCGTCCGCTACGGCTTCTCGCCGGAAGCCAATATCCGCGCCGAGAACGTGCGCGCGGAGGGCGGGCGCATGCTGTTCGATTGCGTGCGCGTCAATGGCACGACCAGCCGGCTGGCGATCGAGCTGAACCTGCCCGGCATGCACAACGTGCTCAACGCGCTCGCCGCAATCGCGGTGGCGACCGAGGTGCAGGTGCCCGACGCAGCGATCGTGAAGGCGCTGGCGGATTTCCGCGGCGTTGGCCGCCGCTTCCAGCGCTACGGCGAGGTTGCGCTGCTGGACCAGGACGGTGACGAGGCCGGCAGCTTCACCCTCATCGACGACTACGGGCATCACCCGGTGGAGATGGCAGCGACCATCGCCGCGGCGCGCGGTGCCTTCCCGGGCCGCCGCCTGGTGCTCGCCTTCCAGCCT
This sequence comes from Thauera sp. ZXT1-4, assembly GCF_052598215.2. Taxonomy (NCBI): domain Bacteria; kingdom Pseudomonadati; phylum Pseudomonadota; class Betaproteobacteria; order Rhodocyclales; family Zoogloeaceae; genus Thauera; species Thauera sp. ZXT1-4. The sequence goes on from NZ_JBQWSN020000009.1 coordinate 145,969, forward strand.
CACCGCTACACGCGCACACGCGACTGCTTCGAGGATTTCGTGAAGGTTCTGTCCACCGTCGACGGTCTGCTGCTGGCCGAGGTCTATGCCGCCGGCGAGGCCCCGGTCGTCGCCGCGGACGGCCGCTCGCTGGCGCGTGCGATCCGCGTGGCGGGCGCGGTCGAGCCAGTCTTCGTCGAGGACGTCACCGACATGCCGCGCATGATCCTGTCCGCCGCGCGCGACGGCGATGTCGTCATCACCATGGGCGCGGGCAGCATCGGCGCAGTGCCGGGCAAGCTCGCCAGCATCGAGGAAGCAGCGTGAAGGCCCGGTTCGGAAAGGTTGCGGTGTTGTTCGGCGGCTCCTCCGCCGAGCGCGAGGTTTCGCTGATGTCGGGCAGCGCGGTGCTCGCGGCGCTGCAGGCGGCGGGGGTGGATGCGCACCCCTTCGATCCCGCCGAGCGTGATCTGCACATCCTCAAGGAAGAGGGCTTCGAGCGCGTGTTCATCGCCCTGCATGGCCGTGGCGGCGAGGACGGCACGGTGCAGGGCGCGCTGGAGCTGATGGCGATCCCATACACCGGCAGCGGCGTCATGGCTTCGGCCCTGTCGATGGACAAGTGGCGCACCAAGATGGTGTGGCTGTCCGCCGGCCTGCCCACGCCGCGCTACGCCATCCTGGAGCACGATACCGACTGGAATGCGGTGGTGACCGAGCTCGGCTTGCCGATCTTCGTCAAGCCCGTGCATGAAGGGTCGAGCATGGGCGCGACCAAAGTCACCGAGCCGGGGCAACTGCGCGCGGCGTGGGAACTTGCCGCGCGTTACGACAGCCTGGTGATCGCCGAGGAGTTCATCGTCGGCGACGAGCTCACCGCGCCCTTCCTCGAGGATCATGCCTTGCCGCTCGTGCGCATCGTCGCGCCGGACGGCAACTACGATTACCAGCACAAGTACTTCACCGACGACACGCGCTACGATTGCCCCTGCGGCCTGCCGGCCGAGCAGGAGGCCGCACTGCAGGCGCTGGTGATGAAATCTGCGCGGGTGCTGGGCTGCCGCGGCTGGGGGCGTGCCGACCTCATCCTCACCGCCGATGGCCGGCCCTATCTGCTCGAGATGAACACCTCACCGGGCATGACGGGTCACTCGCTGGTGCCGATGTCGGCCCGCGTCGCCGGGCTGGACTTCACCGCACTGTGCCTGCGGATTCTGGAAGGAGCACGCCTTGGCTGAGATCCAGGCCCGCCCTGCCTCGATCCGTTCCGCCCGTTCGGCGGCAGCGGGCGGTGCGCGCCCGCGCGCCGGGCAGGAGAAGGGCCTGTGGCACCGTCCGGCCTTGCTGAACCTGATCTCCGACCTGCTCACCCTTGCCGCTGCGGTCGCGCTCGGCTGGGCGCTGGTGACCTGGTTCCTTTCGCGTCCACTGTTTCCGCTGCGCGAGCTGGTGGTTGCGACCAAGCCCGCACAGGTCACCGAGGAGCAGCTCGAATACGCCGCCCGCCTCGCCGTGCAGGGAAATTTCTTCACGGTCGATCTCGCCGCGGTGAAGGCGACCTTCGAGAAGCTGCCCTGGGTGCGCAAGGCCGAGGTGCGCCGGCGCTGGCCGGATGCGCTCGAACTGCGCCTGCAGGAGCACGAGGCCGTCGCCTACTGGACCGTGTCCGACAGTGGCGAGGCGCGCCTGGTTAACCGCCAGGGCGAAGTGTTCGTCGCCGCCAGCAACGGAGACATGCCTCAGTTCGACGGCCCGCAGGGGTCCTCGCAGTGGCTGCTGGCGCGCCATCACGAGTTTTCCAGCATGCTCGAGCCGCTGGGCGTGCGCTTGGTCGGGCTGGCGTTGTCCGCACGTGAAGCGTGGCAGCTGCAGCTCGACAATGGCATGACCATCGTGCTCGGCCGCGAGCGTGACAAATCCCCGCTGGCCGAGCGGCTGCAGCGCTTCATCGCCGTGTGGCCGCGGGTGCAACAGGAAATCGACATCGACATCAGGCTGGCGGATCTGCGCTACCCGGGTGGGTTCGCGCTGACGCCGGCCGACGCCTCGGTACTGCAACAGGCCGAGCCCTCCTCCGGCAGGAAAGGCAGGAAATGAGCAAGGAATACAAAGAATTGATCGTCGGTCTGGACATTGGCACGGCCAAGATCACCTGTATGGTGGCCGAGGTGAAGCCGGACGGCAGGCTCAACGTGATCGGTCTCGGCACGCAGCCGACGAACGGCCTCAAGCGCGGCGTAGTGGTGAATATCGAGGCCACGGTCGACGCGATCTCGCGCGTGGTGCAGGAGGTCGAGGTCATGGCCGACTGCAAGATTGCCGAGGTCTATACCGGGATCGCGGGGAGCCACATCAAGAGCTTCAACTCCAGCGGCACGGTCGCGATCAAGGAGAAGGAAGTCTCGACCATGGACGTGGAGCGCGTGATCGAGGTCGCGCGCGCGATGCCGATCCCGGCCGAACAGCAGATCCTGCACATCCTCACGCAGGAGTTCATCATCGACGGCCAGGGCGGCGTGCGCGAGCCGATCGGTATGAGCGGCGTACGGCTCGAGGTGAAGGTGCACATCGTCACCGGCGCGGTGTCCGCGGCGCAGAACGTGATCAAGTGTGTGCGCCGCTGCGGGCTGGAGGTCATGGACCTGAGCCTGCAGCCGCTCGCCTCCAGCCATGCGGTGCTGACCGAGGACGAAAAGGAGCTCGGTGTGTGCATGGTCGACATCGGCGGCGGCACCACCGACATTGCGGTGTTCACGCAGGGCGCGATCCGCCACACCGCAGTGATACCGGTCGCGGGCGACCAGATCACCAACGACATCGCGATGGCGCTGCGCACGCCGACCTCCGAGGCCGAGGAGATCAAGATCCGCCACGGCGTGGCGATGCATCAGATGGCCGACCCCGAGGAGATGATCGAGGTCCCCGGGGTGGGCGATCGCCCGCCGCGCAAGCTCTCGCGCCAGGCCCTGGCCGACGTGATCGAGCCGCGCGTCTCCGAGCTCTTCGAGCTGGTGCAGGCCGAGCTGCGCCGCAGCGGCTACGAGGAGCTGCTGTCCTCGGGCATCGTGCTGACCGGCGGCTCGTCGGTGATGCGCGGCATGGCCGAGCTGGCGGAGGAGGTGTTCCACATGCCGGCGCGGGTTGGCGCGCCGCAGTACGACGGTGGTCTGGCGGACGTGGTGTGCCAGCCGCGCTACGCCACCGCGATGGGCTTGGTGATGGAAGGTGCCGCACAGCGGCGCAGGGGCATCCAGGCGCGGGAGACGCGCAGCATTAAACAGGTTTTCGGGCGCATGAAGGCGTGGTTCGAACGTAATTTCTGAACCGCGCCGGGTGCGCAAGTCATTTTGAATGAATGCTGGATCATCGCAGGTTATTTAGTAGTAGACTTCGCGGAAAATACTAGATGCAGGCAGATCGGCGTTCGGTGTTGAGCAGGACCGTCAATTCAGGAGGCGAGGCAAATGTTTGAAATCGTTGAGAAGGAACCGACCGGGACCGTGATCAAGGTCATCGGCGTCGGCGGCGCTGGGGGGAACGCGGTCGATCACATGATCCGCGAGGGGGTGAAGGGCGTGCACTTCATCTCTGCCAACACCGACGCCCAGGCGCTCAAGCGCTGCCTGGCGCCGGTCAAGGTTCAGCTCGGCAACACCGGTCTCGGTGCCGGCTCCAAGCCCGAAGCGGGCCGTGCGGCCGCGCAGGAGTCGCGCGAGGACATCGCCGCGGTGCTCGAAGGCGCACACATGGTGTTCATTACTGGCGGCATGGGCGGTGGTACCGGCACCGGTGCAGCGCCCGTGGTGGCCGAGATCGCCAAGGAGATGGGCATCCTGACCGTCGCCGTGGTGACCAAGCCGTTCGACTTCGAGAACCGCATCCGTGTCGCCGAAAGCGGCGTCGAGGAGCTGACCCGCCACGTCGATTCGCTGATCGTGGTGCTCAACGACAAGCTGCTCGATGTGTATGGCGACGACGCCGGCTTCGAGGAGTGCTTCCGCTCCGCCGACAACGTGCTGCGCTCGGCGGTGGGAGGCATCGCCGAGATCATCAACGTCCCCGGTCTGGTCAACGTCGACTTCCAGGACGTACGCACCGCGATGGCCGAGATGGGCCGTGCGATGATGGGCTCGGCCGAGGCCGCCGGTCTGGACCGCGCCCGCATCGCAGCCGAACAGGCCGCCGTGTCGCCGCTGCTCGAGGGCACCGAGCTCTCCGGCGCGCGCTGCGTGCTGATCAACATCACCGCCAGCAAGTCGCTGAAGATGTCCGAAGTGCGCGATGCAGTGAAGACGGTGCAGGCTTTCGCCGCGCCCGAGGCCTTCGTCAAGTACGGCACCGTATTCGAGGACGCCATGGAAGACCGCATCCGCATCACCGTCGTGGCTACCGGGCTCGGTGCGCCGCGCGCGGCGCGCCAGCCGGTCATGCAGGTGGTGCAGGGCACGGGCACCTACGGTCCGTCCATGGGCGGCAACGTCGACATGAACAGCCTGGACGTGCCGGCCGTGATCCGCAACCGCCGCAGCTCGACGGTCGAGGCCATGAGCACCAGCGGTGTCGGCACCTACGACATCCCGGCTTTCCTGCGCCGTCAGGCCGACTGAGCTTCGTCCGTGGGCGTGGGAGCAGGAGTGCAGTGCGAGTAGGAGCAGGAGTGGGTCCGGCCGTGAAACCGCCTCGTTCGCAGGCAGGCCCCGCTCCCGCGCAGCGCGCGCCTGCGCCAGGTTGACGCTGCCGCGATGTGTGCAGAGACGTCCCCGAAAACCCGCATCCAGACCGAAGCCTCCGGTCCGGTTGCGGGTTATTCGCTTTATGGTTGCTGCTTTGCAACATCCGCTTTCGCAAGAGCCGTTCCGTATCGGAGCGATAGCCGGGACCTGCCGGGGGTGCGTGATAAAATCCGCGTTCGCAAGAGGAAAAGACCATGATCAGGCAGCGCACCCTCAAATCCATCGTCAAGGCCACGGGGGTCGGTCTGCATGGCGGGCGCAAGGTCAACCTGAGCCTGCGCCCGGCGGCGCCCGACACCGGCATCGTCTTCCACCGCATCGACCTGGATCCCCCGCTGACCCTGCCTGCTGACCCCTATTCGGTATGCGACACGCGCATGTGCTCCGGGCTGGAAAAGGGCGGGCAGAAGGTCGGCACGGTCGAGCACCTGATGTCCGCACTTGCAGGCCTTGGCATCGATAACCTGCACGTCGACGTCGACGCGCCCGAGATTCCCATCCTCGACGGCAGCTCGGCGCCTTTCGTTTTCCTGCTTCAGTCCGCGGGCATCGAAGAGCAGAAAGCGGCGAAGAAATTCCTGCGCGTGAAGAAGCCTGTCGAGTACGTCGAGGGCGACAAGTGGGTGCGGCTGGAGCCGTACGACGGTTTCCGTCTCTCCTTTTCCATCGTCTTCAACCACCCCGCAATCGACTCGACCTCGACCAAGGTCATGATCGACTTCGCCGAACACTCCTATGTCCGCGACGTCGCGCGGGCGCGCACCTTCGGCTTCATGCAGGACGTGGAGTTCATGCGCGCCAACGGGCTCGCGCTGGGCGGCAGCCTGGAGAACGCGATCGTGATGGACGAGTACCGCGTGCTCAATGCCGAAGGCCTGCGCTACGGGGACGAGTTCGTGAAGCACAAGGTGCTGGACGCGATCGGCGACCTGTACCTGTGTGGCCACCCCTTGCTTGCGGCGTACTCCGCGCACAAGGCGGGACATGCGCTGAACAACCAGATCCTGCGCGTGCTGCTGGAAGACAAGGAAGCCTGGGAGATCGTCAGCTTCGAGCGAGAAGCCGTCACGCCGGCCGCCGTCTCGCACCAGTTCGCACCCCTGGGTCACGCCTTCGCATGACGATGCGCATGCGCACCGTCGACTCCTGCATGAAACGAAACGCCCGCCCCGCGGCGCCGGGAGGCGCCCCGGCATGCTGATCATGCGCCTGCTCCTGCTGCTGGCGGTGCTTGCGATCGGCGGCTCGGTGATCCTGTGGCAACTCACCGGCAACCCGCGCTACAAGGCCTGGGCGTGGAAAGCCTTTCGCGCTGCGGTCGTGCTCATCTTCGTGTTTCTGTCCCTGTTCGCGATCGAGCGCATTCTGGCGCCGATGATCTAGTCTTCCGCTGTCGTGACTGCCGAGTGTTGGCAACAAATAGAACTGTCCGGTGTTGTAGCAAATGAATTGTCCGCTCGG
>NZ_JBQWSN020000010.1:0-141202 GCF_052598215.2 Thauera sp. ZXT1-4
AACCGCTGCAGCGCTGAAGAGGTGCGCATTATAGACCCAGCAGAAACAACGTCAAGCACTATCTGCACAAAAACCTAAACGACCCACTCGGGCGGATCAGAGCACCTGGAAGGTGCAGATACGATAGTCTCGCTCGACAAGTTCCTGCTGGAGCTTGCGCAGGGTGAACAAGCCCGCAACTGAGCGCAGGAAGACTCGCTCCGATACGAACTCGCAGTCGGATGGCAGCACCACCCGCACCAACTCCCCTTTCAATACTTCGTCGCACAGAATGCAGCGCACCGGCGAGCGCCCGTCATCGAGATCCGCAGCCTGCGGTTTACGCGCAATCAGTTCGATACCAAGGTCCGTCAGCGGCTGCCCAAAACCAAGCCGGCGGACGACCCCAAGCTGCCAGCCCTGCCCATCTACGAAATGCACAGCAACAAGCCCTCCGATGTCAGGCCAGCCCCCCGGGGGTTCAAGGTCCATGGAAAAGTGCAAGCCGCTATGGCTGAAGTCCAGTGTGCGGCACCTCTGGCGTGAGATTGAGGCACGCTCATCCAGTACGGCAAGGCAGTTCTCGAACCCATGCGTCACGTCGATCTCGGCTTCCTGAGGGAAGCGTCGACGCAGACGGATGGGCGGGTCCGCAGACCATCTACGGAGGAGCGCCTCGACGGCATCGTGCAGTGCCGGAAGGGGTTGCCCCGCAAGTGCTGCCGGCACTTCCCCACGCTCGAGCGCCTCCCGGAATCCGCGCAGAAGCTCACCTGCAGCGTCCGCCTGGAAATGCCACGCTCCCGACGACGGCTCTCCCGCCCGGCGCTCCGGCATCGGCGCATCCGGTGGCGAAACCACATACTGGAGCGGCAGACTCTTCTTGCGGGACAACTCGATGAAGGGCAGCGCACGGTCGATCAATGCGCAGGCCGCGAGCGCCGTATCAAGCACCATCTGGTCAAGACCCGCGCTATGGTAAGCGATCGCACGCAGATACTCTCGCCCGATGCCCGGCAGGTCGCCCCCGACCAGTCGTCCATACGACTCGGGAGCGTCAGTGAAGAGAACGGCCAGACGCCCCCATACATCCAGGGGCGGGCGGCTTCGGCTGCAGGCGGACCACTTGACCACTTCCGCAGCGCTCGACGCCAGACGCAGGCGGTACGCAGCGGGCGCCGAACCATCCGCGCCCCTGCACGACGCCCAGTACGCATCACTCAAGGCGATCGCGCAGTCACGTACGCTGGCCACCCAGCGCACAGCCCAGCCCGCATCCCGAACACGCCCGGCACCGGCTCCCGGAGCAGAGGAAGCGACAGCATCTCCGAAGGCATCGCCATAGCTGCAGACGATGCCGAATGCTGCATCCCCCGCGCTCTCATGACCGGGTCCGGCAAGCGAGCGCAACGCGAACGCCGCTGCATGAAAGCCGGCAACAACGTCTCCGGCACCGGCAAAGACGGCAACAGGGGAATAATCGAGAGGCCTGGGGGCGTGCAAGACGGTCTCCGAATGGGCGGGCAGAGGACGCCGCTCAGGGGCACACCCTACCCGCCGATGTGTTTGCGGCATTCTGCGCCTCGCAGCCGCGCAATGTCCAGATCATATGGGCTGTCGCGACGCCGCGGCTCAAATGGCAGGAGCGGGTACTCACCCGTTAGAATCGAGGCTTTTGCGAGGGCCCCCATGCAACAGTACCTCGACCTGATGCGCCACGTGCTCGAGCACGGCGACGGCAAGACCGACCGAACCGGAACCGGTACCGTGTCGGTGTTCGGTTGGCAGATGCGCTTTAACCTGCAGAAAGGCTTTCCACTCCTGACGACGAAGAAGCTCCACACCCGCTCCATCATTCATGAACTGCTCTGGTTCCTCCAGGGCGACACCAACATCCGTTACCTCAAGGAAAACGGGGTCTCGATCTGGGACGAATGGGCAGACGAGGACGGTGAGCTTGGCCCGGTTTATGGGAAGCAGTGGCGCCGCTGGGAGAACGCCGATGGCACCCGCGTGGACCAGATCGCCCGACTGATCGATGGCATCCGGAGCAACCCGGACTCCCGCCGCCACATCGTCTCGGCTTGGAATCCGGGGGAGGTAGACCGCATGGCGCTTCCCCCCTGCCACGCACTCTTTCAGTTCTACGTGGCAAAGGGCAGGCTCTCATGTCAGCTCTATCAGCGCAGTGCGGACATCTTCCTGGGCGTCCCGTTCAACATCGCGTCCTACGCGCTGCTGACGCACATGGTGGCACAGGTGTGTGATCTCGAACCGGGCGATTTCATCTGGACAGGCGGGGACTGCCACCTTTACCTGAACCATCTCGATCAGGCGCGGGAGCAACTGTCGCGCACGCCGCGCGCGCTGCCGCAACTTCGGCTCAACTCTACGGTCAAGGACATATTCGCGTTCCGCTTCGAGGACTTCAGCCTCGAAGGCTACGATCCCCACCCACATATCAAGGCTCCGGTGGCCATATGAGCAAGACCCCCGAGATCGTCATCGTCGCCGCCGTCGCGCGCAACGGCGTGATCGGCCGCGACAATGGCCTACCCTGGCGGCTGAAGGCGGATCTGCAGCGTTTCCGTGCGCTGACCATGGGGCACCCCATCCTGATGGGGCGCAAGACCTGGGCATCGCTCGGACGTCCTTTGCCCGGGCGGCGCAACATGGTGGTGTCCCGCAGCAAAGACTTCAACGCCGACGGCGCCGAAGTCTTTGCCAGCCCGGAGGCTGCGATCGCAGCCGCTATGGACAGCGGCACGCTGTTCGTCATCGGCGGCGCGCAGCTTTACGACACTTTACTTCCCCTGGCTGACCGACTGGAGCTCACCGAAGTCTGGGCGGACGTCGAAGGGGATGCGCACTTCCCGCCCTTCGATCTGTCCGAATTCGTGGAAGACCGGCGCGAAGCGCGCAGCGCAGACGAAGAGAACGAGTACGACTTCGACTTCGTGCAGTACCGGCGACGCTGAGCCCCCGACACCACACACCATGAAGAAGGGCCGCAATCCGCGGCCCTTCTTCCTTCTTCAATCGAAGCGCCCAGGTACCCGGGCGCCAGCGCTCATCCCTTCACGCAATCGACGTGGTAGCGGCCGTCCTCGCCCTTGACCAGACCGTGGATGTCCGTCTCGAAGCCGGGGAAGCGCGCATTGAAGTCGCGCGCGAACTTCAGGTAACGCACGATCGTGGCATTGAAGCGCTCGCCCGGGATCAGCAGTGGGATACCCGGCGGATAGGGCGTGACCAGCATCGCCGTGACGCGGCCCTCGAGTTCGTCGAGCACCACACGCTCGATCTCACGGTGGGCCATCTTCGCGAAGGCATCGGCAGGCTTCATCGCCGGCACCATGTCCGAGAGATACATCTCGGTGGTCAGTCGGGCAACGTCGTGGTCCTTGTAGAAGCTGTGGATCTGGTTGCACAGATCCTTCAGGCCGACGCGCTCGTAACGGGGGTGCTTGGCAATGAACTCGGGCATCACCCGCCACAACGGCTGGTTGCGATCGTAGTCGTCCTTGAACTGCTGCAACTCGGTCACCATCGTGTTCCAGCGGCCCTTGGTGATGCCGATGGTGAACATGATGAAGAAGGAGTACAGGCCAGTCTTTTCGACGATGATGCCGTGCTCCGCCAGGTACTTGGTGACGATCGCCGCCGGGATGCCCGTGTGTTCGGCGAAGTCGCCGTCCATGTTGAGACCCGGGGTGATGATCGTGGCCTTGATCGGGTCGAGGATGTTGAAGCCTTCGGCCAGGTTGCCGAAGCCGTGCCAGCGCTCGCCCGCCTTCAGGGTCCAGTCGTCACGGTGACCGATGCCTTCCTCGGCGAGATAATCCGGCCCCCAGACCTTGAACCACCACTCGTCCTCGCCGAACTCGGCGTCCACCTTGCGCATCGCGCGGCGGAACTCCACCGCCTCGGACAGTGATTCGTTCACCAGCGCGGTACCGCCTGGTGCCTCCATCATCGCGGCCGCCACGTCGCAGGACGCGATGATCGCGTACTGCGGCGAGGTCGAGGTGTGCATCAGATAGGCCTCGTTGAAGATGTCGCGGTCGAGTTTGCGAGTCTGCGAGTCCTGCACCAGGATCTGCGAGGCTTGGCTCAGGCCGGCGAGCAGCTTGTGGGTCGACTGGGTGGAGAACACCATCGACTCGCGGCACCGCGGACGATCCGCGCCGATCGCGTGATAGTCGCCGTAGAAATCGTGGAAGGCGGCGTGCGGCAACCAGGCTTCGTCGAAGTGCAGGGTGTCGATCTGGCCGTCGAGCATTTCCTTGATGGTCTCGACGTTGTAGACCACGCCATCGTAGGTCGACTGCGTCATCGTCAGAATGCGCGGCTTCTTGTTCTTCGCCTCGCGAGCGAAGGGGTTGGCCTCGATCTTTTTCTGAATGTTCTCGATCGAGAACTCCTCCAGCGGGATCGGGCCGATGATGCCGTAGTGGTTGCGCGTCGGCGTCAGGAACACCGGCACCGCACCGGTCATGATGATCGAGTGGAGGATGGACTTGTGGCAGTTGCGGTCGACGACGACGATGTCGCCGGGCGCCACCGTGGTGTGCCACACCATCTTGTTCGAGGTCGAGGTGCCGTTGGTGACGAAGTACAGGTGGTCGCAGTTGAAAATGCGCGCCGCATTGCGCTCCGAGGCCGCCACCGGACCGGTATGGTCGAGCAGTTGACCAAGCTCGTCCACCGCGTTGCAGACGTCCGCACGCAGCATGTTCTCGCCGAAGAACTGGTGGAACATCTGGCCCACCGGGCTCTTCAGGAAGGCGACCCCGCCCGAGTGCCCCGGACAGTGCCACGAATACGAGCTGTCGGCGGCGTAGTGCACCAGTGCGCGGAAGAAGGGCGGCGCCAGCGAATCGAGGTAGTTCTTCGCCTCCCGCACCACGTAGCGCGCGATGAACTCCGGTGTGTCCTCGAACATGTGGATGAAGCCGTGCATCTCGCGCAGCACATCGTTGGGGATATGGCGCGTAGTGCGCGTCTCGCCATGCAGGAAGATCGGGATGTCGGCATTGCGGAAGCGAATCTCGACGACGAAGGCGCGCAGATCGGCGATGGCCTTGGCCGAAGCCTCGGGCGAGGAAAACTCCTCGTCATCGATCGACAGGATAAAGGCAGAGCCGCGGCTCTGCTGTTGCGCGAAGGAGGTCAGGTCGCCATAGCTGGTGACACCGAGCACCTCCATGCTTTCGTCCTCGATCGCCTTCGCCAGCGCGCGGATCCCCAGTCCCGAGGTGTTCTCCGAGCGGAAATCCTCGTCGATGATGATGATGGGGAAGTGAAATCTCATCCTGGTCCTCTCCAGCGGTGTCCTTGCGGGACGGACAAAATGGGCAGGGTAGCCGTCGTGGGTTGCCTGCGCGTTACCGAAAGTGCTTCGGAAAAGTACAAGGGGCCGTCAGGCGGCCCCGTGGATGCATCCTCTCTGCGCGTCGTCGCTTCAGATCTTTGGCAAGGTGACGCCAGTCTGGCCGAGATACTTGCCACCGCGATCTTTGTAAGAGGTCTCGCACACCTCGTCCGACTCGAAGAACAGCATCTGCGCCACGCCTTCGTTGGCGTAGATCTTGGCCGGCAGCGGCGTGGTGTTGGAGAACTCGAGCGTCACGTGGCCTTCCCACTCTGGCTCGAGCGGGGTGACATTCACGATGATGCCGCAGCGCGCGTAGGTGCTCTTGCCCAGACACACTGTCAGCACGCTGCGCGGAATGCGGAAATACTCGACCGTGCGCGCCAGTGCGAAGGAATTCGGCGGGATGATGCAGACGTCGCCCGTGAAATCGACGAAGTTGCGCGCATCGAAGTCCTTGGGGTCCACGATGGTCGAGTTGATGTTGGTGAAGATCTTGAATTCGTTTGCCACGCGCACGTCGTAGCCGTAGCTCGAGGTGCCGTAGGAGACGATGCGGCCGCTGTCGTTGCTGCGCACCAACTCCGGCGCGAAGGGCTCGATCATGCCGGCCTCTTGGGCCATGCGGCGGATCCACTTGTCGGACTTGATGGACATGGGCGCGGGTTCCAGCGGAGTGCGTTGCGGCCGGCAGCAGGGCCGGTCGTAAAAGCGGCGTAGTGTAGGACAAGCGCCGCAGCGGGGAAAGACCTCGCCACGGCATTGTTGCTGCACCGCACACCGGGACGGCCGCCGTGGCGCTCCGCCCCGGAAGCACCCGGGTTCAGGTGCTCTTGATGACGATGTTCGGGAACTTGTGCGTCATGTCCTTCGAGCGCTCTGCGATGCGCACCGCGACCCGGCGCGCGATCTGCTTGTAGGTCGAGGCGATGCGCCCCTCGGGGTCGGCGACGACGGTCGGCGAGCCACCGTCGGCCTCGCTGCGAATCTGGATGTCCAGCGGAAGCGCGCCGAGGAAGGGCACATTGAAATCCGCGCACATCTTCTCGCCACCGCCGTGGCCGAAGATGTGCTCCTCGTGGCCACACTTCGAACAGATGTGGATGCTCATGTTCTCCACCACACCCAGGATGGGCACACCCACCTTCTCGAACATCTTCACGCCCTTGCGCGCATCGAGCAGGGCGATGTCCTGCGGCGTGGTGACGATGACTGCACCGGTCACCGGAACGCTCTGCGACAGGGTGAGCTGGATGTCGCCGGTGCCCGGCGGCATGTCGATGACGAGGTAGTCGAGATCGTCCCAGGCGGTGTCCTTGAGCATCTGGTTCAGCGCCTGCGTAGCCATCGGCCCCCGCCAGACCATCGGCGTATCAGGGTCGATCAGGAAGCCGATCGACATGGCCTGAAGTCCGTAGGCCTGCAGCGGGATCATGGTCTTGCCGTCTGCCGACACCGGACGCTGATCGCCGATGCCCAGCATCTGCGGCTGCGAGGGACCATAGATGTCGGCGTCGAGGATGCCGACCCGAGCACCTTCGGCCGACAGCGCCAGCGCGAGATTCACCGCAGTCGTGCTCTTGCCCACGCCGCCCTTGCCCGAAGCGACGGCAATGATGTTGCGCACACCCGGCAGCAGCTTCACACCCTGCTGCACCGCGTGCGCCACGACCTTGCTGGTCACCTTGATCTCGACGCGCTGGACACCGGGCAGCTTCGACACGGCCTCGCTCAACAGGGCACGGATGGGCTCATGCTGGCTCTTGGCCGGATAGCCGAGCTCGACATCGAAACGGACTGCGCCGTGCTCTACGCTCAGGTTACGGATGCTGCGGCCAGCCACGAAATCCTTGCCGGTATTCGGGTCGATCACCTGCTTGAGCGCTTCGTTTACGGTTTGCTGATCAAGACTCATCGCGTTTTCCTCGAAAATCGGTGCACCCGCTGCGGGGTGAAAGCGGCAGAATCATACCGGAGCGGGAGCATTCGCTCACCCGCGTTCTGAACAGGGTTTATTCCTGCAGTTCCGCTGCACCCACGATCTGGCGCGACGCCTTGCCACGGCAGGCGTCCCCCAAGAGGCATCCATCCACGCCCTCCATGAATACGCAACGCTGCTGCCGTCTCCTCCCCCTTGTCGGTTCCGTCCTGCTGCTCGGCGCCTGCGCGACCCTCCCCGCCCCCGAACCCACCGACCCGATCAATCGCCATGCACTCGTGCGCGTGAGCACGCCCGAGCCGGACTGGCCGGCGCTCCGCCAGCGCCTGCTCACAGCCACCGCCGAGGTGCACGGCATCGAGATCGGCAGCCCCGAAGTCCAGGGGCTACGCCTGCAGATTCCGGTGCCCGACGGGTTCGCGAGCGGCAGCGCAGAGATCCGCCCACCCCTGGCCAAGGCGCTCGATACGCTCGCAGCCGTCCTCGCCGGCGAAGGGGGTGCGGCGGTGAAGGTGGTCGGCCATACGGACAGCCAGGGTAGCGAGATGGTCAATCTGCAGTTGTCGATCACCCGGGCCGAAGCGGTCGCCGAGCACCTCCGCCAGCGCGGCATCGCGCTGGAACGCCTGAGCGCGGACGGCCATGGCGAAGCTGACCCGCTCACCAGCAACGCCACCGATGAAGGACGCGCGCGGAACCGTCGGGTAGAACTGATCCTCAGCCGGCAACCTTGAGCATCAGGTGCATCCAACCGCCCCCTGCCCGCCGTGGAGGACGTGTTCATGAAGAGAAGGCGCCCGGAGCACCCGATTCGCGAGCAGACCCAGATCCTTGCGCGCGACCAGTCAGTGCGGGCGCCCGCTTTGTTAAACTCCTGACTTTATTCAGCAGGCCCGTCCGCACACATCATGTCTCGCAAGATCCTCGTCACCAACGCCCTGCCCTACGCCAACGGCGACATCCACCTCGGCCACCTGGTGGGCTACATCCAGGCCGACATCTGGGTGCGCTACCAGCGCATGCGGGGCCATTCGGTGCACTACGTCTGCGCGGACGACACCCACGGCACGCCGGTCATGCTGCGCGCCGAGAAGGAAGGCCTCACCCCCGAGCAGCTCATCGACCGCGTGCATGGCGAACACCTGCGTGACTTCACCGCCTTCGGCGTCGCCTTCGACAACTACCACTCCACGCACAGCCCCGAGAACCGCTTCTACGCCGAGGACATCTACGGCAAGCTGAAGACCGGCGGCCTGATCGACACGCGCTCGATCGAGCAGTACTACGACCCGGTTAAGGAGATGTTCCTGCCCGACCGCTTCATCAAGGGCGAATGTCCCAAGTGCGGCGCGGCCGACCAGTACGGCGACAACTGCGAGGCCTGCGGCGCGGCCTACGCTCCCACCGAGCTCAAGAACCCCTACTCCGCGGTGTCCGGCGCCAAACCGGTGCTGAAGACTTCGGAGCATTATTTCTTCCGCCTCTCCGACGAGCGCGCCGTCGCCTTCCTGCGTGAATGGACGCGCGGCACCAACACCGCCGGCGAGCGCCGCCTGCAGGCGGAAGCCGCCAACAAGATGAAGGAGTGGCTCGGCGAGGAAGGCGAAAACAAGCTTTCCGACTGGGACATCTCGCGCGACGCGCCCTACTTCGGCTTCGAGATCCCGGGCGCGCCGGGCAAGTACTTCTACGTGTGGCTGGACGCGCCGATCGGCTACCTCGCCAGCTTCCGCAACCTCGTCGAGAAGCGCGCCGCCGCGGGCGAGACGATTACCGTCGAGGACTACACGGACGCCGCCCGCGCCGCCACGGCCGGCACCGAGATGGTGCACTTCATCGGCAAGGACATCCTCTACTTCCACGCCCTGTTCTGGCCGGCGATGCTGAAGTTCGCCGGCTACAACACCCCCAGCCAGCTGTGCGTCAACGGCTTCCTCACCGTCGATGGCGCCAAGATGAGCAAGAGCCGCGGCACCTTCATCACCGCGCACTCCTACATCGCGCAGAAGCTCAACCCCGAGTGGCTGCGCTACTACTTCGCCGGCAAGTCCAACGGCACCATGGAAGATGTCGACCTCAACCTTGACGACATGATCGCCAAGGTCAATTCCGACCTCGTCGGCAAGTTCGTGAACATCGCCAGCCGCTGCGCCGGCTTCATCGGCAAACGTTTCGACGGCAAGCTGGGCGAAGTTGATGCCGCCGCCTGTGCCGAGTTCGCCGCCGCATGGAGCGAGGGCCGGATCGCCACCGCCTACGACGAGCGCGACTACAGCCGCGCGCTGCGCGAGATCATGCGCCTGGCCGATGTCGCCAACCAGTACGTCAACGACCACAAGCCGTGGGAACTCGCCAAGCAGGAAGGCCAGGAAGCGCACCTGCACACGGTGTGCAGCACCGCGCTGACGATGTTCCGCGATCTCACCCGCTACCTCAAGCCGGTGCTGCCGGCGCTGGCCGCGCAGGTCGAGGCCTTCCTCACCATCCCGACGATGGACTGGCAGGGCGAATGGGCGCCGCTGCCTGAAGGCCACGCCATCCAAGCGTACAGCCACCTGATGACCCGCGTCGAGCGCAAGCAGATCGACGCGCTGCTCGACGCCAACCGCGAATCACTCGCCCCCGCCGCCCCGCCGAAGGAGGCGAAGGACGCCAAGGCGGCGTCTTCCCAGCAGCGCCACGCCGAAAAGCAGCAGCACGCCGCGCAGGCGGCCGAGACGGCATCGCCCCACATCTCGATCGACGACTTCACCAAGGTCGACCTGCGCATCGCCCGCATCGTCGATGCCGAGCACGTCGAAGGCGCCGACAAGCTGATCCGCCTGCAGCTCGACATCGGCGAAACCGACGAAGCCGGCAATGCCAAGCCGCGCCAGGTCTTCGCCGGCATCAAGTCGGCCTACGACCCGGCCACACTCGTCGGGCGCATGACGGTCATGGTCGCCAACCTCGCACCACGCAAGATGAAGTTTGGCATGAGCGAGGGCATGGTGCTCGCAGCCTCGGACACCGAAGGCGCCACGCCGGGCCTCTTCATCCTGTCGCCCGACGACGGCGCGGTGCCGGGCATGAAGGTGAAGTGATCCGCCACGAGTAGCCGCCATGCCGCTCACACCCTCGAAACGCTGGATCGTCCTGCACCACGCGGGCCGAGGGTGAGTCTCTCCGCCGCTCGCGTCGGCCCTCGATCCGAAGGCGGCGCCGCATGGGCCTCGTGCCCCGTCCTGAACCAGTACGCAGCGGAGAAAGCATGAAACTCGACTTCCGTCCCAAACTCTTCGACACGCTGCCCGGCTATGGCCGGGCCACCTTCATCGGCGACCTCTCCTCGGGCATTACCGTTGGCGTACTCGCGCTGCCGCTGGCGATGGCCTTCGCGATCGCCTCGGGCATGTCGCCCACCGCCGGCATCTGGACGGCGATCGTCGCCGGCTTCCTGATCGCGCTGCTCGGTGGCTCCCGGGTGCAGATCGGCGGCCCCACCGGCGCCTTCATCCCGATCATCTACGCCATCGTCGCCGACCTCGGCGTGCAGAACCTGCTCATCGCCACGATGATGTCGGGCGTGCTGCTGTTCGCCATGGGCGCGCTGCGCCTGGGCAACATGATCCGTTTCATCCCGCTGTCGGTCGTGATCGGCTTCACCAACGGCATCGCGGTGGTGATCTTCATCTCGCAGATCAAGGACTTCCTCGGCCTGCAGATCACCGACCTGCCAGGCGAGTTCTTCGCCAAGATGGCGGCGCTGATCGACGCCCTGCCGACCCTGCACCTGCCCACGCTGGCGGTGGCGGTCGTGTCGCTCGTCATCCTCATTGGCTGGAACCGCCAGGCGCGGCGGGTCGCCTGGATGCGGCGCCTGCCAGGTCCCTTGGCCGTTCTCATCGTCATGACCGCAGTCAATGCGCTGCTCGCCCTGCCGGTCGACACCATCGGCAGCCGCTTCGGCGGCATCCCGCAGGAGATCCCGGCCTTCGGCCTGCCTGAGCTCAGCCTGTCGATGCTCGGCAAGCTGATCGCCCCGGCGATCACGATCGCGCTGCTGGGCGCGATCGAATCCCTGCTCTCGGCGCGGGTGGCCGACAGCCAGATCGACGACCGCCACGACCCCAACCAGGAACTCATGGCACAAGGCATCGCCAACGTCGCCGCGCCGCTGTTCGGTGGCTTCGCCGCCACCGGCGCGATCGCACGCACCGCCACCAACATCCGCACCGGTGGGCGCACCCCAGTCGCCGGCATCATCCACGCCGGCGTACTGCTGGCGATCGTGCTCGCGCTCGCTCCCGCCGCCAGCCACATCCCGCTCGCCACGCTGTCGGCGATCGTGGTCATCGTGTCGATCAACATGGGCGAATGGCATGCCTTCGCGCCGCGCGAACTGGCGCGCTACTCGCTGCAGTACCGGACGATCCTGCTCGGCACCTTCTTCATCACCGTGGTGTTCGACCTCACGCTGGCGGTGGAGATCGGCATGGTGCTGGCGAGCCTGTTCTTCATGTACCGCATGTCGGATCTCACCCGCATCGAGCGCATCACGCTGCCCGAACTGGACGGCGCGGAGACCCAGCTGCGCGCAGACGGCACACCGCGCGTGCTCGCCTACAAGCTCTCCGGCAGTCTGTTCTTCGGTGCCGCCAACAAGCTCGAAAACCTGCTGCTGATGCAGGACGGCCACCCCGATGTGGTCATTCTCGACATGGACCGGGTGCTCAACCTCGACACCACCGGACTCGACATCCTGCAGACCCTGCATCGCAACCTGCAGAAGCGCGGGGCGCAACTCATTCTCTGCCAGCTCGGCTCGCAGCCGGGATCGATCGTGTTCCGCTCGGGCTTCCTCGACAGGCTGGGCGACGACAACATCACCGCCACGCTCGAAGAGGCCGTCGCCCGCGCGCGCCTGCTGAGCGGCAAGGAACCGGAGATTGCCTATGTCTGACCTCAACGATCCGTCTTCGGAGGGCGCCGTCGCGCGCCTGCTCGCCATCCATGGCAAGGTGCAAGGCGTGTGGTACCGCGCCAGCGCGCAGGCCGCGGCTACCCGCCTAGGGCTGCGCGGCTGGGTGCGCAATCGTCACGAAGGCTGGGTCGAGGCACTTGTGATCGGCCCCCAGGCGCGCATCGACGACTTCATCGACTGGGCACGCCAAGGGCCGCCGAAAGCCGACGTGGCGCGCATCGAGATCAGCGCGGCCGACGCGGACGCCATCGAGGGCTTCGAACAACGTCCGACGGCGTGAGACCGCAGCGCGGCGGCCCGGTATCTGCCGCCCCGGTCCCGCGCCTTACTGGTAGATCACCTCGACGGCCTCCGGCGCCAACCAGTCGCGCAGGCTTTCCAGCAGCGCGTCTTCCAGCCGCACCCGCCACTCGTCGCCGAGCGGCAGTTCGGCCTCGGCGGCCTGGTTGCGGTAGCTCACCCGGATCGGGCAACCGCCTTCGCGGAAAGGCTCGAGCAGGGTCTGCAACTTGCCGGCCGCAGCCACCGGGCCACCGCTTGCGCCCACCTCGCCGTTGATGCGCAGGGCCAACGCACGCGCAAAGCGGCTGCGCGCCTCGCCGAGCGTCAGGATGCGGTCGGCGATGATGCGCAGCCCGCCGGAGAAGTCGTCGTTGCTGACCTTGGCCTCGACCACGACCACTTCGTCGGTGACGATCTTGCCGCGGCTGGCATCGAGCACCTCGGAATACACCGTGACTTCACGCGGCTCGGTACCGTCATCGATCTGCACGAAGGCCATCTTGCCGCGGCTGCCGACCTTGGTGCGCTGTTCCATGACCACGCCGGCGAGCATGGTGATGTCGCGCGAGGGTTCGAGCTGAGCCAGCGTGCGGCGCACGAAGCGCCGTACCTCGGGCTTGAAGGCGTTGAAGGGATGTCCGGAAAGGAAAAAGCCGATCGCGAGCTTTTCTTCCTTGAGCCGCTCGCGTTCGCTCCACGGGCGAATCTTCGCGAACGCGGGCGCCGCGCCGGCAGCTTCCGGCATCAGGTCGAAGAGCCCGCCCTGCATCGCGTTGGCCGCCGCCTGCTCGGCCGCCTCCATCGCGAGCGCCACGGTCGCCATCAACTGCGCGCGGTCCAGGCCGGCGTGGCCGGAGAGCGTATCCATCGCACCGGCGCGGATCAGCGCTTCGATGACGCGGCGGTTCACCATGCGGCGGTCGACGCGCTCGCAGAAGTCGAACAGCTCACGGAAAGCGCCACCCTTCTGACGCGCGGCGAGGATCGCACGCACCGCCGGCTCGCCCACGCCCTTCACTGCGCCCAGGCCGTAGCGGATGGTCTTGCGGTCCACCGGAACGAAACGGTAGTCCGAGGCGTTCACGTCTGGCGGCAGCACCGCGATCCTGTTGGCGAGGGTGTCCTCGTAGAAGATCTTGACCGTGTCCGTGTTGTCCAGGTCGGACGACATGGTCGCCGCCATGAAGGCCGCGCAGTGGTGCGCCTTGAGCCAGGCGGTGTGGTAGGTGACGACCGCGTAGGCCGCGGTGTGCGACTTGTTGAAGCCGTACTCCGCGAACTTGGTCATCAGGTCAAAGAGCTGCTCGGCGAGCGCCGGATCGTAGCCCTTCTGCTTCGCGCCCTCGGCGATGGTGGCGCGGTGCTTGGCCATCTCATCGGCCTTCTTCTTGCCCATCGCGCGGCGCAGCATGTCGGCGCCACCGAGCGTGTAGCCCCCGATGATCTGGGAGATCTGCATCACCTGTTCCTGGTACACGATCACACCGTAGGTCGGTTCCAGGCAGGCCTTGAGGTCGGGGTGGAAGTAGTCGATCTCCTGCTGGCCCTTCTTGCGCAGGATGAAGTCGTCCACCATGCCCGAGCCGAGCGGACCGGGCCGGTAGAGCGCGAGCACCGCGATGATGTCCTCGAAGCGGTCGGGCGCGAGCTTCTTCAGCAGCTTCTTCATGCCGTCCGATTCGACCTGGAAGATCGCCGTGGTGTTGGCGTCCTTCAGGATCTGGTAGGCGGCAGGATCCTCGAAGCCCAGGCTCATCAGGTCGGGCCGGCTGCCCTCCAGGCGCGCCACGTACTCCAGCGCGAGCTCGATGATGGTGAGGTTGCGCAACCCCAGGAAGTCGAACTTCACCAGGCCTACGGCCTCGACGTCGTCCTTGTCGAACTGCGACACCGGGGTGGCGTCGTCGCCGTCGGCGATGTAGAGCGGGCAGAAGTCGGTGAGCTTGCCGGGCGCGATCAGCACGCCGCCGGCGTGCATGCCGACGTTGCGCGATAGCCCTTCCAGCGGCTGCGCGAGGCTCCACAGGTCGCGCACCGACTCGCCGTCGTTGCCATCGGCCATCATCTCGCCGATCTGCGGCTCCATCTCGTAGGCCTTGTTGAGCGAGACGGGCTTGGCGCCCTCGATCGGGATCAGCTTCGACAGCCGGTCGCACAGGCCGTAGGGCAGGTCGAGCACGCGACCGACGTCGCGCACCACCGCCTTCGAGGCCATGGTGCCGAAGGTGGCGATCTGGCTCACCGCGTCCTTGCCGTAGCGCTCGCGCACGTACTCGATGACGCGGTAGCGGTTGTCCTGGCAGAAGTCGATGTCGAAGTCGGGCATCGACACCCGCTCGGGGTTCAGGAAGCGCTCGAACAGCAGCGCGTACTCGAGCGGGTCGATGTCGGTGATCTTGAGCGAATAGGCCACCAGCGAGCCCGCGCCCGAACCGCGCCCCGGGCCGACCGGCACGCCGTTGTTCTTGCCCCACTGGATGAAGTCGGCCACGATCAGGAAATAGCCGGGGAAGCCCATCTGGATGATGGTGTCGGTCTCGAACTTGAGCCGCTGCTCGTAGCGCGGGCGCTGCTGCTCGCGCTCCTCGGGGTGCGGGTAGAGCTGGACGAGGCGCTCTTCCAGGCCTTTCTTCGCCTCCGCGACCAGGAAGTCATCGAGCGTCATGCCCTCGGGGGTCGGGAACAGCGGCAGGAAGTTCTTGCCCAGCTGCACCGTCAACGAGCAGCGGCGCGCGATCTCGACCGCGTTCTCGAGCGCCTCGGGCAGGTCGGCGAAGAGTTCGCACATCTCCGCCTGGCTCTTGAGGTACTGCTCCTCGGTGAAGTCGCGCGGCCGGCGTTTGTCGGCCAGCACGTAGCCCTGCGCGATGCACACCCGCGCCTCGTGGGCCTTGAAGTCGTCGCGCTTGAGGAACTGCACCGGGTGCGTGGCCACCACCGGCAGGCCGAGCCGGCCGGCGATGTCCACAGCGTGGCGGATGTAGCCCTCTGTGCCGGGGTGCCCGGCGCGCTGAAGCTCGATGTAGAAAGCGTCCGGGAACAGTCGCGCCCAGTCGGCGGCGAGCTGCTCGGCGAGCGCGAGGTTGCCGGCGGCGATCGCCGCGCCGATGTCGCCGCTCATCGCGCCCGACAGGCACAGCAGCTCGCTGGCGGCGCCGCCCTCGAACCACTCACGGCGCATCTCGGCGCGGCTGCGGTGCTTGTTCTCGAGGTAGGCGCGCGTGAGCAGCTCGCACAGCTGACCATAGCCCGCGCGGTTCCTGCAGATCAGCAGCACGCGGTGGGGCTTGTCGCGTTCGGCCTCGTTCTGGATCCAGGCATCCACGCCGACGATGGGCTTGATGCCCTTGCCGCGCGCGCCCTTGTAGAACTTGACCATGCCGAACAGATTGGCCAGATCCGACATGCCGAGCGCCGGCATGCCGTCTTCGACGGCGGCGGCGATCGCCTGGTCGAGCTGGACGATGCCGTCGGTGATCGAGTATTCGGAGTGGACCCGGAGGTGTACGAAGCGCGGTGCGCTCGGCGCCAGGCTCGATTCGGCCGGAGGGTGGGCTGCAGGATTCATGGCGCAAATTTTACCCGAGGCGGGCGCAAGGACCGGCGCCCGATAACGACTCCGTTACACCTTTTGCACCCGCCCCGGGCGGGCGGCGCCCGCCGCCCACCGCGCCCGCTTCAGGGCAGCAGGATCGTCGAGCCCGTGGTCTTGCGTGCTTCGAGGTCGCGATGCGCCTGCGCAGCATCAGAGAGCGCATAGCGTTGGTTGATCTCGACCCGGAGCCTACCGCTGCCCACCACCTCAAAGAGTGCGGCGCTACGCTCGCACAGCTCATCACGGGTGGCGATATAGTCGAACAGCCCTGGCCGAGTCACGAAAATCGACCCGGACTTCTGCAGCAAGGCGCAGTCGAAGGGCGCGACCGGGCCAGTGGCATTGCCATAGCTCACCATCGTTCCGCGCCGACGCAGGCTGGCGATCGAGTGCAGGAAGGTGTCACGCCCGACCGAGTCGTACACCACCGCCACCCCCTCGCCCGCGGTGATCTCACGTACACGGCCGACGAAGTCCTCGCGGCTGTACACGATGACGTGGTCGCAACCCAGCGCCCGCGCACGCACGGCCTTCTCCTCGTTGCCCACCGTGCCGATCACGGTGGCACCGAGCAGCTTGGCCCACTGCACCAGGATCGAACCCACACCGCCGGCCGCGGCATGGACCAGGATAGTTTCGCCCGCCTTCACCGGGTAAGTGGCATGCAGCAGATAGTGGGCGGTGATCCCCTGCAGCATCATCGCCGCACCCTGCTCGAAGGAGATGTTCTCGGGCAGGCGAACCAGATGGCGGGCCTCGATGTTGCGCGCCTCGGCATAGGCGCCGAGCGGCCCGCTGGTGTAGGCGACGCGGTCGCCCGGTGCGAACGCGTCCACGCCCTCGCCCACCGCCTCGACCACGCCGGCAGCCTCCAGACCGATGCCGGAAGGCAGTGGCAGCGGATAGAGCCCGCTGCGATGATAGGTGTCTATGAAATTCAGCCCGACGGCATGGTGGCGCAGACGCACCTCGCCCGCGGTGGGCGGCGGCAGATCGACCGCCTCCCACTGCAACACTTCTGGGCTGCCGGTGCGGTGAAAGCGGATGGCATGGGTCATCGGATTCTCCTTCTCTGTCCTGTGCGCCGCAGGCGCCCTGCGGCAGGCCTTGGGGGCAGTCAGCGTACCAGCGAAACGCCGACCCTGAACTGCGTTTCCTTGTTCTCGTCGTACTCGAGCAGGGTCTCACCATATCCCTTGTACGCCTGCACGTGCACGAAGGCCCCCACCCCCGAGAACACGCTGCGCCGGATCGGATAGGAGAGGTCGTATTGCGCCCCCATCTTGCCGGCCGTGCCACGACGCAGCAGCGTAGAGAACATCAACCCGTCGTCGCGCCCGAGGCGCAGACCGAGTTCACCATAGCCGCGGTAGCGCGCAATGTCCGGGTTGTCCTCGCGATCCAGGTAGGTCCAGAGCTTGGGGGCGATGCCAAGGTAGGTTCCCTTATCGTCGAGCCGCAAGCGTGCATCGGCGCGAAGGAACAAGGTATCGATGCTGCGCGAGGGTCTGTCCTCCCGGCCATTCGACTCGTGCTCGTAACCCCCGTAGAGCGCAAGCGAACCGCGACGGTCGGGATCGTCCAGCGCCAAGCGGTAGAACAACGACGGGCGAAAGCTCGAATCGCGGAACGGCTTGGATTCGGACTCCAGATCCCACAGCGAAGTCTGGGTAAAGCCGAAATAGAGGCCGCGAGCCACCGGAATCTTCTCTGCCACCACCCCGTGGGCGTCAAAGATCCGGTATCTGAAACTGAACTGGAAGCGGGCAGATGTCGGATCCTTGCCACCGACGAGGAAGTACATCGGTTCATGGAAACCGATGGCCGAAGGCTCGACGGGCGCCGCATCCGGCGCCACCGCTGCTACAGGAGCGAGCGGGTCGAGGCCCTGCTCCGCCTGCACCGCGGCTGGCTCCACGCGCTGCGTGTCCGCCCTGGCGTCGACGAGCAGGCGCGCAGAGGAATGCTCATCGAGCACGATACGGACCACGCCCGTCACCTCCATCGGCCAGCGTACGAAGTAGCGCCGCTGGGTGGCCCCCGCCTCGACCGGCCCGATCGCAACCAGGTGCAAGGCGATCCGCGGCCCCGCACCGGGAAGTTGGATCGTGGCGGGCAGACGTTGCGGCCAGTGGCTCGCATCCTCGCCGGCCCCGCCCACCACTACGAGCTCGAAGTTCTGTCCGGGCACCGCCTGGGGGTCGGCAGCGGCAAGCAGCCAGTCCGCGGCGGCTGCGGGTAGCGCACACAGGAGCAGCGCGAGCGCGCACCCCGGGAGGCGCAGGAAGCGAGCGGATCGAGAGCCGTTCATCATCGGAAAAGGAGAAAGCACGGAAGGTCAGAAAACAAAGCGGGGCAGCCCCAAACAGGACTGCCCCAACGATGAAGGATATCCACGGAGCCCATGCGCCCCGTGCGCATCAACCCTGACTGGCGCGCGTTTCCTTGGCGTCGACCACCGCCAGCGCGGTGATGTTCACCAGCCGGCGGACGGTCGCCGACGGCGTGAGGATATGCACCGCCTTCGCCGCGCCGAGCAGCATCGGTCCAACCGAGACGCCGTCTCCATTGGCCACCTTCATCAGGTTGAAGGAGATATTCGCCGCATCGAGGTTCGGCATCACCAGCAGGTTGGCTTGCCCCTGCAGGTGCGAGTCCGGGTAAAGCGCATCGCGGATCTCCTG
Organism: Thauera sp. ZXT1-4; assembly: GCF_052598215.2. Taxonomy (NCBI): domain Bacteria; kingdom Pseudomonadati; phylum Pseudomonadota; class Betaproteobacteria; order Rhodocyclales; family Zoogloeaceae; genus Thauera; species Thauera sp. ZXT1-4. The sequence continues at coordinate 18,817 of NZ_JBQWSN020000010.1, forward strand.
CGACAGCGCGGCATCGCCGTGCATCTCACCGTCCACGTTCAGCTCCGGCGAAGTCTCGTGCAGGATCTCGCAGGCACGACGCATCTTGCGCGCCGAGGCGGAGGTGGAACTGCCGAAGCTCGAGTGCGACAGCAGCGCCACGCTCGGCTCGATGCCGAAGCGCTGCAGTTCCGCGGCCGCCATGCGGGCGATCTCGGCGATCTCCTCGGCGCTCGGCGATTCGTTCACATAGGTGTCGGCGATCGCGAGCATGCGCTTGGGCAGCAGCAGCAGGTTCATGGCAGCGAAGAGCTTGGCATCCGGCGCCAGGCCGATGACGTTGCGCACCTGCTCGAGGTGGTAGTCGTAGGTGCCGAAAGTGCCGCACACGAGCGCATCCGCATCGCCGCGGCGCAGCAGCATGGCGCCGATCAGCGTGGTGTCGCGGCGGATCTTGGCCTTCGCCACTTCGGGGGTCACGCCGTCACGGCTCATCAGGCGGTGGTATTCGGTCCACAACTCGCGGTAGCGCGGATCGGACTCCGGGTTAACCACCTCGAAGTCGCGCCCGGGCTGCAGGATCAGGCCGAGCTTCTTGATGCGCATCTCGATCACCTCGGGGCGGCCGATCAGGATCGGCTTGGCAATCCCCTCGTCCAGCACCACGCGCACTGCATGCAGCACGCGCTCGTCCTCGCCCTCGGCGTAGATCACGCGCTTCTGCTCGGCCGGCACCTCCTTGGCTGCGGCGAACACCGGCTTCATGACGATGCCGGACTGATAGACGAAGGCGTTCAGGCTCGACACGTAGGCATCGAAGTCCTCGATCGGTTTGGTCGCAACCCCCGAATCCATCGCGGCCTTCGCCACCGCAGGCGCGATCTTGACGATCAGGCGCGGATCAAAGGGCTTCGGGATGATGTACTCGGCGCCGAAGCTCAGCTCCTGTCCGCCGTAGGCGCTCGCCACGATGTCGCTGGCCTCGGCTTCGGCCAGCTCGGCGATCGCCTTCACGCAGGCCAGCTTCATCTCCTCGTTGATCGTGGTGGCGCCCACGTCCAGCGCACCGCGGAAGATGAAGGGGAAGCACAGCACGTTATTGACCTGATTCGGGAAGTCCGAACGGCCGGTCGCGATGATGCAGTCCGGGCGCACGGCCTTGGCGTCGGCCGGCAGGATCTCGGGATTGGGGTTGGCGAGCGCGAAGATCAGCGGCTTGTCGGCCATCTTCGCCACCATCTCGGGCTTGAGCACCCCAGCGGTGGACAGCCCCAGGAAGACGTCGGCGCCGGCGATCACGTCGCCCAGCGTGCGTGCGTCGGTCTTTTGCGCATAGCGCGCCTTGGTCGGCTCCATGTTGGCTTCGCGGCCTTCCCAGATGACACCCTTGGAGTCGCAGACGTAGATGTTCTCGCGGCGCAGGCCCACGCTGACCATCATGTCGAGGCATGCGATCGCCGCAGCGCCGGCCCCGGAGCACACCAGCTTGACTTCTGCAATGTCCTTCTCCACCACCTTGAGGCCGTTGACGAGGCCGGCGGCGGAGATGATGGCGGTACCGTGCTGATCGTCGTGGAAGACCGGAATCTTCATGCGCTCACGCAGTTTCTTCTCGATGTAGAAGCACTCCGGCGCCTTGATGTCCTCGAGGTTGATGCCGCCCAGCGTGGGCTCGAGCGAAGCGATGATCTCGATCAGCTTGTCGGGGTCGTTCTCGGCGAGTTCGATGTCGAAGACGTCGATATTGGCGAACTTCTTGAACAGGCAGCCCTTGCCTTCCATCACCGGCTTGGCAGCGAGCGGGCCGATGTTGCCCAGTCCCAGCACGGCGGTGCCGTTGGTCACGACGGCGACGAGGTTACCGCGGCTGGTCAGTTCGAAGGCTTCGGCGGGGTCGGCGACGATCGCGTCGCAGGCCGCGGCGACGCCGGGCGAATAGGCGAGCGCAAGGTCGCGCTGGTTGGTGAGGCCCTTGGTGGGCACGACCGAAATCTTGCCGCGGGTGGGGGAGCGGTGATAGTCGAGCGCTGCGGCGATGAAATCCTGATCCATGATCTACCCTCTTCAGCAGTGAGGTGTGTTTTGTGGCGGTATGGTGGCGCGGCGCCGGTCGGCGACGACCAGCGCGGCACGTGCCGGCCGGGCAGCTCGGACACGCATGCATCGTTCGGGATGTTCGCAAGGCTTGCTTGTTGTTGTTCGCATCCGGGGGGTCTTGAAACCCCGAGCGCGGGAACGGCCTCGATTGACGTCGCGAAAGTTTACCGCAGCGGCACCCCCTTGGGCAGGGCTCATGTGCACTGCCGCATATCGGCGAGGCATTTTCCGCGCCCCCCGAGCGCCCCATGTTTTGGCAGAATGCGGGCTGCGGCAGCGGCGCCAGGCCGAAACCGCAGCCATAACGGGGAGAAACGCATGCGTCGAGTGGTGTTCAATCAGAAGGGCGGGGTCGGCAAATCCACCATCGCCTGCAACCTGGCGGCAATCAGCGCCCAGCAGGGCAAGCGCACCCTCGTCGTCGATCTCGACCCGCAAGGCAACTCCACGCAGTATCTGCTCGGCGCCAGCGGCGAGGATCTGCAAGCAACGCTCGCCGACTTCTTCGACCAGACGCTGAACTTCAAGCTGAACCCGCGCGACACCGAAGAATTCATCGTCGCCAGCCCGTTCGAGCGCCTGCACGTGATGCCCTCGCACCCCCAGCTCGAGGAACTGCAAGGCAAGCTCGAATCGCGCTACAAGATCTACAAGCTGCGCGATGCCCTGGAAGAACTGGCGCAAGATTTCGACTGCGTGTACATCGACACCCCGCCGGCGCTGAACTTCTTCACGCGCTCGGCGCTGATCGCGGCCGATGCCTGCCTGATCCCCTTCGATTGCGACGAATTCTCGCGCAAGGCGCTGTATTCGCTGCTCGAGAACGTGCAGGAGATCCGCTCCGACCACAACCGCAAGCTCGAGATCGAGGGCATCGTGGTCAACCAGTTCCAGCCCCGCGCAAGCCTGCCGCAGAAGGTGGTGCAGGAGTTGATCGACGAAGGCCTGCCGGTGTTGCAGCCCTACCTGTCGGCTTCGGTGAAGATCAAGGAATCGCACGAACAGGCCAAGCCGATGATCCACCTCGACCCGAAGCACAAGCTCGCACAGGAATTCGTCGCCCTGCACGACACGCTGGTACGCAAGTACGGCGCCTGAGCCGGCACCCGGGCGGGCCATCGCTCAGCGCGGCGCCTGCTCCCCGCCCGTGTCCTCGACCGCGGGCGGCTGCACGCCGGTCAACCGCCCGAACTCGGACTCATCAATCCACTCGCGCCACACCGCCATCAGCACCGCGAGCACGACCGGGCCGAGGAACAGCCCGACCAGCCCGAACGCCGCCAGTCCGCCGAGCACGCCGAACATCACGAGCAGGAAGGGAATGCGCGTCGCGCTGCTGATCACCAGCGGGCGGATGAGGTTGTCCACCCAGCTCACCACCAGCGCACCCCACAGCAGCAGGCCCACACCCTCGACCGTGTTCCCGGTCACCAGCAGCCAGATGCCGATCGAACCCCACGCGAAGGGCGTGCCGAAGGGCACCATCGCGATCACCGCGGTCACCGCGCCGAACAGCACCGGCGCCGCCACGCCCGCCCACCAGTACCCCAGGCCCGCAACGAAACCCTGGCCGATCGCGGTCACGATCAGCCCCCAGACTACGGCCTTGGTCATGCCGCCGACCGCGCCCAGGTAGGAATCGACACGCTCGCCGAGGAAATGGCGCAGCACCCCATGCACCTGGGACAGCACGCGGTCGCCATCGCGATACAGGAAGAACACCGTGATAAGCGCGAAGCCCAGCTTGGCTGCGTTGCGACCGACGTCGCCGATCAGCGCCACAACCTGATCGCTGCCGCGCCGCACCCAGTCGGTCAGTTGCGCCTTGAGTGCTTCGGGGTCGTGTGTGAGCTCGTCGAGCAGGCCCTGCAGCGCATCCCCCACCCACGGCAGGGTGCGAACGAACTCCGGCAGAACCAGCGCACCCTGCTTGATCTGTGCCGTCATCGCAGCGATCGCCAGCGCCAGCTCGCTCTGCAGCAGCATGCCGATCCACAGCGCCGGCAGCACGAAGGCAGTGCTCAGCAGCAGCGTCATCAGCAGCGCGCTCGAGGTCGGATAGCGCGGCATGGCCGCACGCAGGCGCCGATAGGCCGGCCAGGTCGCGAAGGCGATGATTACCGCCCACGCTACTGGAACGATGAACATGTGCAGCACCGCATAGCTCAGCAGCAACAGGCCGCCGAGCACGAACGCGAGGATGACGCGGCGAGCGATTTTTTCGGCGACCTGGTCGATCATGCCGCCTCACCCCCCTCGAGCGGCGACGCTGCCTTCGCCTGCTCTTCGGGTGCCGCCGGCAGCGCGGTCGCCAGCACCTTGTCGATGCGCTTGCCGTCGAGGTCGACGACCTCGAAGCGCCAGTTCTCCCAGGTAGCGATGTCGCCCGTGTTGGGCACGCGCCCGAGCAACCACATGACCATGCCCGACAGGGTGTGGTAGCGCCCCTTCTCCTCTTCCGGCACCGTCCGGATGCCGAGCCGGTCCTTCAGTTCGACGATCGGGATCAGCCCCTCGAGCAGCCAGGAACCATCCTCACGCTGCACCGCCCAGGCCTCTTCCTCGTTGCCCTGCGGCAGGAACTCACCGGTCACCGACTCGATCACGTCGTGCAGCGTGACCATGCCCTGGATCTCGCCGTACTCGTCGATGACGAACACCGAATAGGTGCCCGAAGCACGAAACTGATCGAGGAGTTCCATGCCGGTGAGCGATTCGGGCACGTAGACGGCAGGCAGCAGGTCGCGCATCAGGTCGATCGGTTGGCCGCACAGCGACTGGTTGAAGAGTTGCTTGGTGCTGGCGATGCCCAGGATGTCATCGAGACCGCCGCGGCACACGGGGAAGCTCGAGAAGGACACCGCCGCGACCAGTTCGAGGTTTTCCGCAAGCGGACGCTCGACGTCGAGGGCGACGATGTCGGCGCGCGGCACCATCAGCGATCCGATCTGCCGGTCGTCGAGGCGGAACACGTTGCGTACCATGTCGTGCTCGCTCTTCTCGATCACGCCCGCCTCTGAGCCTTCGACCAGCATGGCGTGAATCTCCTCTTCGGTGACACTCGGGCCGCCGCTTTCGCGCTGCCCCATCAGGCGCAGCATCAACGCGGTCGAGCCGGAAAGCAGCCAGACGAAAGGTCGCGAAGCCGCCGACAGAAGGCTCATCGGTCGCGCTACCAGGCGGGCGATGCCCTCCGGGTTGAGTTGCCCGATACGCTTGGGCACCAACTCGCCGACCACGATCGAGACGTAGGTGATCACCACCACGACCAGCACGGTCGAGCCGATCTCGCTCACCCGCTGTTCCATGCCCACCCCCTGCAACCAGTCGGCGAGCGGGCCGGCGAGCGCTGCTTCACCGACGATACCATTGAGAATACCGATCGATGTGATACCGATCTGGATCGTCGACAGGAATCGGGTTGGATCCTCACCGAGCTTGATTGCCACCGCAGCCGAGCCGTCACCGTCCTCCGCCAGGCGTGCCAGCCGTGCCCGGCGCGCAGTTACCAGCGCGATCTCGGACATGGCGAAGACGCCGTTGAGGACGATGAGCGCAACGAGGAAGACGATTTCCATGAGTTCTGGTCGATTGAAATGAGGGCGCAGAGTGCCTGTGGGGAAATGGGAACGGCGCCGGACGCCGGCGATCATGCCCGAGCCCCGGGCAGGTGTCGACCAGGCGGCCCCGCGAGCGTTCGCAAACCCCCTTGACTTTGCCGTGGTGCACCAGACACACTCGCGCCCCATCAAGGGGAGTAGCTTTTTCGCCTCGGCATCGTCATCACGGCAGACCGGTCGCAAGATCGTCTCCCGGTGCCGGGGGCAACGATCGAATCCGTTGCAAGCAAGACCTTGCCCTAGGGCAAGGTCCGTGCATCACAGCGCGCAAGGGTCTGTGTCCTTCGGGAGCAGGCCCTTTTCGTTTTTTGTGCGGAGTGCGCGGTGGAATCGATCGGAACGTGGTGGTTGTGGGCGGCCTTTGCCGCCATTGTGGTGACGATGCTGCTTGTCGACCTGTTCGCCTTCGGCGGCGGCAAGCAGCACCGCGTGTCGCTGAAGGAGGCGGCAGGCTGGTCGATCGCCTGGGTGACGGTGGCAATGCTGTTCGCCGCCGGGCTGTGGTGGCACCTCGACGGCAGCGCCGGGCGTCCGTTCGCCAACGAACAGACGCTCGCTTTCGTCACCGGCTATCTGGTCGAGAAATCGCTCGCGGTCGACAACGTCTTCGTATGGATGATGATCTTCAGCTTCTTCGCGGTGCCGCTCGAACTGCAGCGCCGCGTGCTGCTATACGGCATCGTCGGCGCGATCGTGCTGCGCACCATCATGATCTTCGCCGGAAGCTGGTTGATCAGCGAGTTCCACTGGGTCCTTTACATCTTCGGTGCCTTCCTGATCGCCACCGGCATCAAGATGGCCTGGTTCTCCGAGCACGACCCGGATCTGAACAAGAACCCCTTCATTCGCTGGATCCGAAACCACTACCCGATCACCGAGAAGCTGGAGGGCGAGCACTTCTTCGTGATGCGCGACGGCATGCGCAAGATGACGCCGCTCTTCCTCGCCCTGGTGCTGGTCGAGATCTCCGACGTGATCTTCGCGGTCGACAGCATCCCTGCGATCTTCGCGATCACCACCGACCCCTTCATCGTGCTGACCTCGAACCTGTTCGCCATCCTCGGCCTGCGCGCAATGTACTTTCTGCTCGCCGACCTCGGCGACCGCTTCGAGCTGCTCAAGTACGGCCTGGCCGCGATCCTGGTCTTCATCGGCACCAAGATGCTGATCGTCGACTGGTTCAAGATCCCGGTACTGGTGTCGCTGTCGGTCGTGGCCACCATCCTCGCCTGCTCGATGTTCGCCAGCTTGTGGTACACGGCCCGCAAGGCGAAATCAGCGCCCCTCGCACGCACGCGCTGACACGCCCCGGCAGCCGGGGCAGGACGGAGGCTGGCAAGCAGCCGTTCCCCGCCTGCGAGGCTCCGCAATTCCATCCTACTCTCCCCCTCAAACCACACACACCCGGGACTTGAAATGACCGCAAGCCTCCAACGCCTTGTCGAATCCTCCGCCTTCCAGCGCTTCATCATCGCGGTGATCGTCGTCAACGCGATCACACTCGGCCTCGAAACCTCGTCCTCCGCCATGCAGAAGGCGGGCGGTCTGCTGCTCGCGCTCGACCGTACGGCGCTGGCGATCTTCGTCGTCGAGCTCGCACTCAAGCTCTTTGTCTACCGTCTGCGCTTCTTCCGCAGTGGCTGGAACGTGTTCGACTTCACCATCGTCGCAGTCACGCTCGCCCCTACCGGAGAAGGCCTCCAGGTGCTGCGCTCGCTGCGCATCCTGCGCGCGCTGCGCCTGGTGTCGGTGGTGCCCTCGATGCGCAAGGTGGTCAATGCACTGCTCAAGGCCATCCCCGGCATGGGCTCTGTGCTCACGCTGCTGCTGCTGGTGTTCTATGTCGCCGCCGTGATGACCACCAAGCTCTTCGGCGCAGGCTTCCCCGAGTGGTTCGGCAGCCTCGGCGAGTCCTTCTACACCCTGTTCCAGGTCATGACCCTGGAGTCGTGGTCGATGGGCATCGCCCGTCCGGTGATGGAGACCTACCCCTACGCGTGGATCTTCTTCGTCCTCTTCATCCTGCTCACCACCTTCGCAGTGCTCAACCTCTTCATCGCCATCGTGGTCGATTCGATGAGCGCGGTGGAGCACGAGGAGCAGGAGCAGACCCGCGAACTGGTGAGCATGGACCACGAAGCGCTGCTGGCCGAACTGCGCGCGATCCGCGCCGAACTGGCGGAATTGCGGCAGGCCGATCGCAACCGCCCACCACACCCGTGACCCACCGCAGACGCAAACCTCAGCGCTTGATCTCAAGCAGTTCGATGACGAAGTTCAGCGTGCTGTCAGGCGGGATGCGGCCAGGCACGCCGCGGCTGCCGTAGGCAGTTTCGGGCGGACATACGATGCGCACCGCGCCGCCCGGCTTCATCTGCTGCAGCACTTCCTGCCAACATGGAATCAACGCTTCGAGCGGCAGCTCGGCCGGGCGACCACGGCTGTAGGAGCTGTCGAACTCCTTGCCGTCAGCGAGCGTGCCCTGGTAATGCACACGCACCACGTCGGCCAGCGTGGGCGACGTACCCGTCTCACCGACGCGGTAGGTCTCGACGGTGACACCCGAAGCCAGGGTCGTAGTTTGTGGACCGGCGGCGAACGCGGCGGTGAACGGAAGCAGGGCAAGAAGGGAAATCGATCGGCGCATGACGAACTCCAAAGGTTCAGATCCTGATGATGGTGTCGGAGTGGCGTGCCACGGGCCGGGCGGCAGGGTGGCCGTTGCAGGCGATGACGATCTCACGCCCCCGGCCCGACTCGATCGCTCCGACCAGGCGGGACAGGGGCAAGACCGCGAAAGCGCAGTTCTCGCGCCCTCGGCACAGCATGCGGATGCTTACAGCTTCCCGGCCACCCAGTCCTTCACCCCCGCCAGCGCCGCCGGCAGGTTCTCCGGCTGGGTGCCACCGGCCTGGGCCATGTCGGGGCGGCCGCCGCCCTTGCCGCCGACCTGCTGCGCGACGAAATTGACCAGCTCGCCGGCCTTGACCTTGCCGGTCTGGTCGGCGGTAACGCCGGCGATCAGGCTGACCTTGCCCTCGCCCACGCTCGCCAGCACGATCGCAGCCGACTTGAGCTTGTCCTTGAGCTTGTCCATGGTGTCGCGCAGGGTGGGCACGTCGGCGCCCTCGAGCACGGCGGCGAGCACCTTGAGGCCACCCACTTCGACCGCCTGGCTCACCAGCTCGTCACCCTGGCTGGCGGCGAGCTTGCCCTTGAGGCGCGCAAGCTCCTTCTCGAGCGCGCGCACGTTGTCGAGGATGCCGGCGACACGCTCGGCGACCTCGTCGGGCTGCACCTTGAGCAGCGCCGACATGCCCTGCACGCGACGCTCCTGCTCCTGGGCGTAGCGCAGCGCGTTCTCGCCGGTAATCGCTTCGACGCGGCGGATGCCGGCGGCGACACCGCCCTCGGCGACGATCTTGAACAGGCCGATGTCTCCGGTGCGCGTGACATGGGTGCCGCCGCACAGCTCCTTGGAGGTGCCGATCGACAGCACGCGCACCTCGTCGGCGTACTTCTCGCCGAACAGCATCATCGCGCCGGACTTCTGTGCCGCTTCCAGCGCCATGACCTCGGCCTGCGTCGCACTGTTGGCGAGGACCTCGCGGTTGACGATCTCCTCGACCTCGCGGATCTCCTCGGCGCTCATCGGCGCGGTGTGAGCGAAGTCGAAACGCGTTTTGTCCGGATCGACGAGCGAGCCCTTCTGCTGCACGTGGGCGCCGAGTACCTCGCGCAAGGCCTTGTGCATCAGGTGGGTGACCGAGTGGTTGCGCGCGGTGGCGGCGCGGGCGGCGACGTCCACCCGGGCGGTCACGCCCTGCCCCACCGAAAGCTTGCCGGTACGCACCACGCCATGATGGCCGAACACCGCGGCCTGGATCTTCTGGGTGTCCTCCACCCCGAAGATGCCCGCGGCGCCACGCAACTCGCCGCGGTCGCCGACCTGGCCGCCGGACTCGGCGTAGAACGGCGTGTGGTCGAGCACGACCACACCCATCTCGCCCTCCAGCAGCTCATTGACCGGTGCGCCGTCCTTGTACAGGGCGAGGATGTTGCCCTTCTCCTCGAGTGCGGTGTAGCCGTGGAAGGTGGTCTCGGGCCCCTCGTACTCCAGATTGGCGGCCATCTTGAACTTGCCGGCGGCACGCGCCTGCTCCTTCTGCCGCGCCATCGCAGCATCGAAGGCGGCGGCGTCCACGGTCACATCGCGCTCGCGGCAGATGTCGGCGGTGAGGTCTAGCGGGAAGCCGTAGGTGTCGTGGAGCTTGAAGGCGGTATCGCCGTCGAAGACCTTGTTACCCGCCTTCTCCATCGCGGCGAGCTCGGCCTCGACGATCGCCATGCCGTTCTCGATGGTGGCGAAGAAGCGCTCTTCCTCCTGGCGCAGCACGTCCATGATGCGGCGCTCGCCATCCTTGAGCTCGGGATAGGCGCTGCCCATCTCGCCGACCAGGTCCGGCACCAGCTTGTGGAAGAAGGCAGCGCGCGCGCCGAGCTTGTAGCCGTGGCGGATGGCACGGCGGATGATGCGGCGCAGCACGTAGCCGCGGCCTTCGTTGCCCGGGATCACGCCGTCGGCGATCAGGAAGGAACAGGCGCGGATGTGGTCGGCGAGTACCTTTAGCGAGGGCGATTCCATGTCGGCGGCCGAGGTTTCACGCGCCGCGGCCTTGATCAGCGCCTGGAAGAGGTCGATCTCGTAGTTGGCATGCACGTGCTGCAGCACCGCCGAAATGCGCTCGAGGCCCATGCCGGTATCGACGGAGGGCTTGGGCAGCGGATGCATCACACCCTGCTCGTCGCGGTTGAACTGCATGAACACGTTGTTCCAGATCTCGATGTAGCGGTCGCCGTCTTCCTCAGGCGATCCCGGGGGGCCGCCCCAGAGGTGCTCGCCGTGGTCGTAGAAGATCTCGGTGCACGGGCCGCAAGGTCCCGTATCGCCCATCATCCAGAAGTTGTCCGAGGCGTAGCGCGCGCCCTTGTTGTCGCCGATGCGGATCACCCGCTCCGCCGGTACGCCGACTTCCTTGGTCCAGATGTCGTAGGCCTCGTCATCCTCGGCGTACACCGTGACCCAGAGCTTGTCCTTGGGCAGCTTGAAGACCTCGGTGAGCAGCTCCCAGGCGTACGAAATCGCGTCGCGCTTGAAGTAGTCACCGAAGCTGAAGTTGCCCAGCATCTCGAAGAAGGTGTGATGGCGCGCGGTGTAGCCGACGTTCTCGAGGTCGTTGTGCTTGCCGCCGGCGCGCACGCATTTCTGCGAGGTGGTGGCGCGGGTGTAGGCGCGCTTGTCGAAGCCGAGGAACACGTCCTTGAACTGGTTCATGCCGGCGTTGGTGAACAGCAGCGTCGGATCCTCGTGCGGCACGAGCGAGCTGGAGGCCACGATCTGGTGGCCCTTGGATTCGAAGAACTTGAGGAAGGCGTCGCGGATTTCGGCGGATTTCATGGAAGTTTGCGTGTTTTCTGGACGGGATGCCCTGGCTGCAGGCGAATGCGCAAGTTTATCATGAGCTTAAGCGCACCAATTGCCGCCCCGCGGAGCGCCAGCCTTCGCCTATAATTGACGCGAACGTCAACCAACAACGGGACACGAGCACACCATGGGTAACCGCCTCTCCAAGATCTACACCCGCACCGGCGACGCCGGCACCACTGGCCTGGGCGACGGCAAGCGCGTCTCCAAGAACAGCCTGCGCATCCACGCGCTGGGCGAGGTCGACGAGACAAACGCCATCGTCGGCCTGCTGCTGTGCGAGGAGTTGCCCGAGGACGTGCGTGCCCTACTCACAGACGTGCAGCACGACCTGTTCGACCTCGGCGGCGAGGTGTGCATCCCGGGCATGAGCATGATCACCGACAAGCAGGTGACCCACCTGGAAGAAGAGCTCGACCGCTTCAACGAGGACCTCGAGCCGCTCAAGGACTTCATCCTGCCCGGCGGCACCCGTGCCGCGGCCTATGCCCACCACGCCCGCACGGTGTGCCGCCGCGCCGAGCGCGCACTGGTCGCGCTGGCGCTGGAAGAGGCCGTCAATGACGCTCCGCGCCAGTACCTCAACCGCCTTTCCGATCTACTTTTCGTGCTCGGCCGCGTGCTCAACCGTGCCGGCGGGCGCGGCGACGTGCTGTGGCAGAAGCGCAAGAACGCCTGAGCAAACCCGATCCCGGCCGCGCGGCCACACCAGCCGGAAGGTCCGCGCGCTCAGGATTCGAACAGCGAACCCTGCAGCACATCGGTGCCCCCCTCGACCCGCTCGCCGAAGCGCACCCCCACGCCCAGCAGCCGGACGGGCATCGCACCCCGCGCATGCGCCTCGTCGAGCAGCCGCAGCCATGTGGTCTCTTCCGGGGCACTGCTCACGCACTCGGCCGTGGTACGGCTGAAATCCGCAAAACGCACCTTCACGAAAACCTTGTGTACCGGCGGTCGGTCGCGCGCGCGCTCGAAGCGGCGGCTGAAATCCGCGAGCAGTTCCAGCAGCGCTGCACGGCAGGCGGGCAGATCGCGCAGGTCGGGCGTGTAGGTGGTCTCCACTGACAGCGACTTGCGCGCGCGATCGGGCTGCACCGGGCGCTCATCGATGCCGCGGCACAGCCGGTACAGGCTGGCGCCGAAGCTGCCGAACGCATGGGTCAGGTCGGCTGCGCTCCAGGCGCGCAGATCACCGCAGGTGCGCACGCCGAGTCCATTGAGCTTCGCCGCCGTAACCTTGCCGACGCCGAAGATCTTCTTTACCGGCAGCGCGGCCACGAAGGCGTCGACGTCCTGCGGACGCACGACGAACTGTCCGTCGGGCTTGTTCCAGTCGCTCGCCACCTTGGCGATGAACTTGTTGGGCGCGATGCCGGCCGAGGCGGTGATGCCCACCTCGTCGCGGATGCGTTCGCGAATTTCCTGGGCCATCAGCGAAGCCGAGCCGTGGCAGCGGTCCACGCCGGTGACATCCAGATAAGCCTCGTCGAGCGACAAGGGCTCGACCAGAGGCGTGTAGTCGCGATAGATGGCGAGGATTCGGCGCGAGGCCTCCCGATAGCGATCGAAGTCGGGCGGTAGCAGGATCAGCTGCGGGCACAGCTTCAAGGCCCGTGCCGTGGGCATCGCCGAATGCACGCCGAAGGCACGCGCCTCGTAGTTGCAGGTGGCGATCACGCCGCGCGTCTCCGCACGCCCGCCCACCGCGAGCGGCCTGCCGCGCAGGGCCGGGTCGTCGCGCATCTCGACCGAGGCGTAGAAGCAGTCGCAGTCGCAATGGATGATCTTGCGCGTGGGTTCTCTCATGCGCGCAGCCGTACGGGGAAAGGCGGGCCGGAGATCGAGCGCGGCACCGGCCGCCGTAAGTTGAAAGGGCCTGCACGTGGCAGGCCCCAGTAGCGCTCGTCGGCGCGGCAGCCGGTCAGAACTCGGCGGCGCGCTTGATGCGACGCTGGCGCACGCCCTCGGCAAGCGTTTCGAGGACGTCGATGCTGTCTTCCCAGCCGATGCAGGCGTCGGTGATGCTCTTGCCGTACTCGAGCGCCTTGCCCGGCACGAGGTCCTGACGCCCCTCCTTGAGGTGCGACTCGACCATCACCCCCATGATGCGGTCCTCGCCCTCGGCAAGCTGTGCGGCAACGTTCTCCGCGACCTCGATCTGCAGGCGGTGCTGCTTGCGGCTGTTGCCATGCGAGAAGTCGACCATGACCTTGTTGCACACCCCCGCTTCGGCGAGCGCCTTGGAAGCCGTATCGACGCTGACTGCATCGAAATTGGGCTCCTTGCCGCCGCGCAGGATCGCGTGGCAATCCTCATTGCCGCGCGTTGACACGATGGCCGAGTGACCGGCCTTGGTCACCGACAGGAAGTGGTGCGGCGCCTGTGCCGCCTTGATCGCGTCGGCCGCGATGCGCAGGTTGCCGTCGGTGCCGTTCTTGAACCCGACCGGGCACGACAGGCCCGATGCGAGTTCGCGGTGCACCTGGCTTTCGGTGGTGCGCGCACCGATCGCGCCCCAGGAGATCAGGTCGCCAATGTATTGCGGGGTGATCATGTCGAGGAACTCGGTGCCCGCCGGCAGGCCAAGCTCGTTGATCTCCCACAGCAGCTTGCGCGCCAACCGCACGCCGTCGTTGATGCGGAAGCTGTTATCGAGGCCGGGATCGTTGATCAGCCCTTTCCAGCCCACCGTGGTGCGCGGCTTCTCGAAGTAGACCCGCATGACGATGAGCAGATCGCCACTCAGCCGCTCGGCCTCCGCCTTGAGCTTGTTGGCGTACTCGATCGCCGCCTCCGGATCGTGGATCGAGCACGGCCCGATCACCACCAGCAGCCGGTCGTCCGCGCCGTAGAGGATGCGATGGATCGCCTGCCGCGCCTCGTACGCGACTTCCGCGGCCTTCGGGGTCGCGGGAAACTCGCGCAGCACATGCGCAGGCGGCACCAGCTCCTTGATCTCCTGGATACGGACGTCGTCGATATGCACCTTGATGGAGGCGGTCATGCTTGGCCTTTGCTCGAAACTTTGCGGGGAAGTCGATTTTAGCGGAAAGCGGGCGGGCACTGGGCAACGCGCCCCCTATCGGCATGATGCAATGAACCGATCGAAGTTTCGATCGTCTGTTCGTACACTGCACGCGGCGCCACGACGCATGACGCCCGGCATCTTCAAACGCACGCCCCAACCCGGAGAACCCCGACCATGCTGATCAAGAAGCCGGCCGACATCCTGCCTTCCGAAATCACCCCACAGGCCCTTTTCGCACGCCGGCGTGAATTCCTGACCCGCAGCGGCGCGGGCCTGATCGCGGGCGCAGCCGCGTGGCACGGCATCCCGGGCATGGCCCACGCCGCGACGAAGCTGCACACCCAGCCCTCGGTGCTGAGCACGTCCGAGGAACCCACGCCCTACGATGCGCTGACGACCTACAACAACTTCTACGAGTTTGGCACCGCCAAGGGCGATCCGGCCGCGAACGCGCACCGCATGCAGGTGCGCCCGTGGACGGTGCGCGTGGAGGGCCTCGTCGGCAAGCCGCGCAACTTCGACATCGATGACCTGCTCAAGCTTGCCCCGCTGGAGGAGCGCATCTACCGCCTGCGCTGCGTCGAGGCCTGGTCCATGGTGGTACCCTGGGTCGGCTTCCCGCTCGCCGCGCTGCTGAAGGAAGTGGAACCGCTGGGCAGCGCGAAGTATGTCGAATTCGTCACCCACTACGACCCCAAAGTGATGAATACGGACGTCATCGACTGGCCTTACACCGAAGGCTTGCGTCTGGACGAAGCGCTGCATCCGCTGACCATCCTTTCCGTCGGCCTTTATGGTGAGGTGCTGCCGAACCAGAACGGTGCACCGATCCGTCTGGTCGTGCCGTGGAAATACGGATTCAAGAGTGCCAAATCCATCGTCACCATCCGCCTCACGGAAACGGAGCCGGCCACCGCCTGGAACAAGTTCGCACCGCAGGAATATGGCTTCTATTCCAACGTGAACCCGCAGGTGCGCCACCCGCGCTGGAGCCAGCACAGCGAGCGCCGGATCGGCGAGGTACGCAAGCGCCCCACGCAGATGTTCAACGGCTATGCCGACCAGGTCGCCGGCCTGTATCAGGGCATGGACCTGAAAAAATTCTACTGAGCAGCACTGCGCTCCACCCAAGCGATGACCCTCTCTCTCAAGGCACCCTCCGCGGGCCTGATCGTAGCCGTCAAGACTCTCCTCTTCATCCTCTGCCTGCTGCCCGCGATCCATCTCGCGCTCGGCTGGCAGGCGAACACGCTCGGCGCCAACCCGATCGAGACGCTCACCCACGCCACGGGCGAGTGGGCCTTGCGCCTGCTGCTGATCACGCTGGCGGTGACTCCGCTGCGCCGCCTCAGCGGCCTGCACTGGCTGCTGCGCCTGCGCCGCATGCTGGGGTTGTTCGCGTTCGCCTATGCACTGGCCCACTTCGCGATCTACCTGTGGCTGGACCAGTTCTTCGACGTGAACGCAATTGCACTCGACATCCTCGACCGGCCCTTCATCACCGTCGGCTTCGCGGCTTTCGTGCTGATGATCCCGCTCGCCGCCACCTCGAACAGCTTTGCCATCCGTCGCCTCGGCGGGCGCCGATGGCAGTCGCTGCACCGCTCCACCTACGCGGTCGCGATCTTCGCGGTTGTGCACTTCTGGTGGCTGGTGAAGGCGGACATCAGCGAGCCGCTGCTCTATGCGAGCATCCTCGCCGTGCTGCTCGGTCTGCGCGCCTGGTGGCGCGAGGTCGAGCGTCGGCGGCAGCTCTCGGTGCCGCCGACGGCGAAACATCTGGAAAAGAAGGTGATCCGACTGGTGCCGCGACAGTAGGTTTTCCTTGCTTCCGGGGGCATTTATCTGCGCCCGGGAAGACGGAAAACCGTTTCCCGCAGGGTCGCTCGAAGCGAAGGTGCCGCTGTGCGGTGCGCTGAGCGGATTCCGCGTTCAGCGCTCCGCGACGCCCAAGCGCCAGAGCGAGGTTGTTTCCGCTGCACGCGCCGCATGCAGCGGATCTTCGGCGTCGGCCACCTTGCGGTGGCGCGGACGGATGTCCTCGCGGCCGAGCACGCGCAATCCGGCAGCGTCTATCCAGCCCAGGAGCTCGACACGGCTGCGCAGCCCGAGGTGTTCGGCGAGATCGGACAGGATCAGCCAGCCCTCCCCGCCCTCCTCGAGGTGTTCCGCCAAACCGGCGAGGAAACCGCGCAGCATGCGACTGTCGGGGTCGTAGACAGCGTGTTCGATCGCAGCGCTCGGCTTGGCCGGCACCCAGGGCGGGTTGCACACCACCAGCGGCGCCCGACCGGGCGGAAAGAGATCGGTCAGCAGCAACTCGATGCGACCCGTGGGCGCTTGATGGGCAGCAGAGGTCGCGCTCGAATCAGCACCGCAGGGGCTGTCCTGCTGCGCAGCCTCCGCCAGCAGGCCGAGGCGGGCGAGGTTCTCCTGCGCGCAGCCCAGCGCGCGCGGCGACACGTCGGTGGCCACCACGCGCGACACCCCGCGGCGCGCGAGCAACGCGGCGATGACGCCGGTGCCGGTGCCGATGTCGAAGGCTTGCGTCTTCGCGGGCAGGCGCGCGCGCGCGATCAGGTCGAGGTACTCACCGCGGATCGGCGAATACACGCCGTACCAGGGGTGGATCCGCGCACCGAGCAGCGGGATGTCCACGCCCTTGCGCCGCCACTCGTGCGCACCGACGAGACCGAGCAGTTCGCGCAGCGACATCACGAAGGGCGCCGCCGCCAGATCCCCATCGGGCGTGCCGGACACGGCCTCGGCGACGACCTCAAGCACCTCGGGCGCACGCCGCAGCGGAATGCGCCCACCGACCTCGAAGGGAATCAACAGCATGCCCAGCGTGCGTGCGCGCTGCGCCTGCGCCATGCGGTGGAGGTGGAAGGCCTGCGCAGGCGAAACAGGCTGCTTGCCCCGCTTGCCTGCCTTGCCCTGCTTGCGCGGGCGGGCGTCGGCGCGGCGCGCCATGGCCTGCAGCAACTGGCGGGCGTTGTGATAGTCGCCGCGCCACAGCAGCGCAGTGCCCTCACAGGCCAGCCGCCAGGCTGTGTCAGCCTTGGTGGTGTCATCCGCGACCACCACGCGGCGTGGCGGCGCCTGGCCGCTTTCGGAGCGCCAGCGTGCGCTGCAAGCACGCACGCCGCCGTCTTCAGCCACCTCTTCCCAGAACAGTTCGGTCGGCGTGCTCACCGTCTTCAGGCCTGCTTCGGCCGAATTGCGTGCTTGGGGCGGAACGCCTTGATCACTGCGCCATCCGTCTCGATGTACGGGCCGCCAACGAGGTCGATGCAGTAGGGCACCGCGGCAAAGATGCCAACATGACGCACGCTGCCGTCGGCATCACGCACGCCCTCGAGCGTCTCGCGGATCGACTTGGGCTGGCCCGGAAGGTTGATGATCAGGCACTTGCCGCGGATCACCGCGACCTGGCGCGACAGGATGGCAGTGGGCACGAAGTTGAGGCTGATGCGGCGCATCTCCTCGCCGAAGCCGGGCATCTCCTTGTCACCGATGGCAAGGGTCGCTTCGGGCGTCACGTCGCGTACCGCCGGGCCGGTGCCGCCGGTGGTGAGCACCAGGTTGCAGCCAACATCGTCGACGAGCTCGACGAGGGTGCGCTCGATCCGCGCCCGCTCGTCGGGGATCAGGCGGGTCTCGGCTGCCCACGGCGAGGTGAGCGCCCTCCCCAGCCAGTCCTTCAGCGCTGGGATGCCCTGGTCTTCGTACGTGCCGTCCGAGGCGCGGTCGCTGATCGACACCAGGCCGATGCGGATGTGTTCACTCATGGAATCGCTCTCTGTGGTTCTTGTGCCTGAAGGTCTGTGCGGCACACTGCGCGGCAGTCAGCCGCATTGTTCATGCCTGTGGCGGTGCATCCTCGTCGACATCGTCGCCCATCGGCAGCCCGAGCACGGCGAGTTCTTCCTCGGCGGCCTCCTGTGCCGCCTGCAGATCACGCAGCACGCGGAAAATCTCACGGAAGGACTTGGGCGGCTTCGCCGCCTCGCGCTCCTTGAGCGCATTGCGGCGCAGGGTGCGCAGGTACTGCAGGTCGGCCTCGGGCCAGGTCTCGGCGATGGTACCGATGGTCTGCTCGTCTGCCAGCAGTTGCTCTCGCAGGCGCTCGAGACGGTGCATCTTCGCCACTTCGGCAGCCGAGTTGCCGGCGAAGATCTCCAGCTGAGCCTGGATGGGCTCGGGGTCGATCTTGCGCATGAGCTTGCCGATGTACTGCAACTGGCGGCGGCGGGCTTCCATCTTGAAGCCCTGCGCGGCGCGGATGGCCTCGTACAGGGTTTCGGGCAACGGCACCTTCTTGAGTCGCTCGGGCGAGAGCGCAACAAGCTGCTCGCCGAGGTCCTGCAGCGCCTGCATCTCGCGCTTGCGGCTGCTCTTGCTCGGCGGTTCAAGGAAGTCGTCTTCGGATTCGGGTTCTGCTTGGCCGTGGCGGCGCGATTCTGAGCGCATTGCGTGCGTGGGGGGCTGGCTTGATCGGGTTAAGATTATAGCCTTTGCACGCAGACGACCCCTCCATGTCCAGTCAAGGCTTTTCCTTCTCGCAGGCACATCTCGCGGAGATCGCCGGCGACATCCTGAAGCACGCGAAGAAGCTCGGCGCATCGGCCTGCGAGACCGACGTATCGGAGGGCTTCGGCCAGTCCGTTGCGGTCCGTCGGAGCGAAGTCGACACGATCGAGTACAACCGCGACAAGGGCGTCGGCGTCACCGTCTATCTCGGTCAGCAACGCGGCTACGCGAGCACCTCCGATTTCTCGAAGAAGGCACTCAAGGCCACAGTCGAGGCAGCCATCTCGATCGCCCGCTTCACGGCCCCCGACCCCTGCGCAGGGCTGGCCGATGCAGCGCTGATGGCACGAACGAAGAAGCTTCCGGAGCTCGACCTCTTCCATCCCTGGGCGATCGACGTCGCGGAAGCGATCGAACTCGCGCGCCGCTGCGAGGAATCGGCCTTCGCGGTGAGCCCGAAGATCACCAACTCCGAAGGCGCGAACACATCGATCCAGCAGTCGCATTTCGTTTCGGCCAACAGCCACGGCTTCGTGGGCGGCTACGCCACCACACGTCACGGCCTGTCCTGCTCGGTGATCGCCGGAGAGGGCGACGGCATGCAGCGCGAGTTCTGGTACGACGCCCGCCGCGACCCCGCCGAATTGCTGTCGCCCGAAGAGATCGGCCGGGTGGCCGGCGAGCGCGCGCTCGCTCGCCTGGGCGCGAAGAAGATCCGCACCTGCGAGGTACCGGTGATCTTCGAGGCACCGCTCGCGGTGTCTCTGGTGGGCAATTTCGTGCAGGCAGCCAGCGGCGGCGCGCTCTATCGCAAGGCAAGCTTCCTGCTCGACAGCCTCGGCCAGCCGCTTTTTCCGGCAACGGTAAACATCTCCGAGCGCCCTCACCTGCGCAAGGCATTCGGCTCCAGCCCCTTCGACAGCGACGGCGTCGCCACCCGTGACCGCGAGGTGGTCCGCGACGGCGTGCTGGAAGGGTATTTCCTGTCCGCGTACTCCGCCCGCAAGCTGGGCATGCAGACCACCGGCAACGCCGGCGGCTCCCACAACCTGATCGTGCACCCCGGGGAGCACGATCTCGCCAGCCTGATCCGGCAGATGGACCGGGGCCTGCTCGTGACCGAACTCCTCGGCCACGGCGTGAATTACGTAACGGGCGACTACTCGCGTGGCGCGGCAGGCTTCTGGGTCGAAAAAGGCCGCATCAAGCATGCGGTCGAGGAGGTGACCATTGCCGGCAACCTGCGAGAGATGTTCCGCAGCATCGTCGCCATTGGCAAGGATGCCCTGCCGCGCAGCGCCAAGCAGTGCGGCTCGGTGCTGATCGAGCACATGAAGGTGGCCGGTCGCTGAAACCAGCGCATGCAAATCCCGGAAGCAGACGCGGGTCTATATAATCGTCTGCGCATTCAACACACCCGCAAGGAGATAACGTGGAACGTCGCTCATTCCTCAAGAAGGCAGGCGCCAGCCTGGCCGCTGGCGCTGCCGGCGCAGCCTCGACGGCAGCCATCGCCGCCCCCGCAGTCCAGACCGGCCTGCCCGAGATCAAGTGGCGAATGACCTCGAGCTTCCCCAAGAGCATCGACACGCTGATGGGCAGCGCCGACCTGCTCGCGAACCGCCTGCGCGAGATCACCGGCGGCAAGTTCGACATCCGCGTTTATCCGGCCGGCGAACTGCTGCCGGGCATGCAGGCGCTGGACGCGGTGCAGCAGGGCACCGTCGAGATGTGCCACACCTGCTCCTACTACTACACCGGCAAGGACAAGGCCTTCGGCTTTGGCACCGCCATTCCCTTCGGCCTCAACGCGCGCCAGATGGACGCCTGGATCATCGCCGGCGGCGGTCAGGAACTGCTCGACGAGTTCTACAGCAACTACAACGTCTACTCTTTCCTCGGCGGCAACACCGGCGTGCAGATGGGTGGCTGGTTCCGCAAGCAGATCAACACGGTCGATGACGTCAAGGGCCTGAAATTCCGCATCCCTGGCATCGGCGGCGAGATCCTCGCGCGCATGGGTGCGATTCCGCAGCAGTTGGGCGCGGGCGACATTTACGCCGCGCTGGAGAAGGGCACCATCGACGCTGCCGAGTTCGTCGCCCCGTACGACGACGAGAAGCTGGGCTTCCACAAGGTCGCGCCCTACTACTACGCCCCGGGTTTCTGGGAGCCGGGGCCTGCGGTTCACTTCTATGTGAACAAGCAGGAATGGGAGAAGCTGCCCGCGGAGTACCAGGCCGCCTTCCGCGCCGCCGCGCGCGAAGCGCACATCCTGATGACCGCCAGCTACGACCACAAGAATCCGCAGGCCCTCGCCCGCCTGCTCGCGCAGGGCGTCAAGCTGCAGCGCTTCTCGAACGAGATCATGCAGAAGGCGTACGAGATCAGCCAGGAACTGTACGACGAAGAGTCGGCGAAGAACCCGGCATGGAAGAAGATCTACACCGAGTTCGTCAAGTACCGCCAGTCGCAGAACGCCTGGTTCGGCGTGGCTGAAGCGACCTACGACCGCTTCATGCAGTCGGTGCGCTGAGCTTCGCCGCTCCCGGCATCCGCAGCACCCGAGGAGCCCCGCGCGGGCTCCTCCTTTTTTCGCACGCCCCGAGTCCCTACATGCACGCCTCGCCCCTCACCGCATCAAGCTGCCGTCTCTGCCTCGTGCGTCACGGCGAAACCGCCTGGAACGCGGAACGCCGGCTGCAGGGACATCTGGACGTTCCACTCAATCCGCTCGGCCACCGCCAGGCCGAAGCCACCGCGATGCGCCTCGGCAGCCTTCGCTTCGCCGCGCTCTACAGCAGCGATCTCTGCCGCGCACAACAGACGGCGACCGCGGTCGCCAACAGCCATGGCCTGGCCGTCGTCACGGAGCCGCGCCTGCGGGAGCGTCATTACGGACTGTTTCAGGGACTCACCTACGATGAGGCCGAGCGCCTGCACCCGGACGCGTACCGCAGCTTCGTGCAGCGCGACCCTGGCTTCGCCTTTCCCGAGGGCGGCGAGAGCCTGGAGGACTTCGCCGCGCGGGTGCACAGCGTGCTCGACGAGATCACCGTCCGCCACCCGGGCGAGCAGGTGCTGGTGGTGACCCACGGGGGGGTGCTCGACATCGTGCACCGCATCGCAGCCCGCAAGGACCTGCACGCACCGCGCGATTTTTCCATCCCCAACGCAGCGCTCAACTGGATCGAGCGGACCGACGACCGCTGGCGCTTGTTGCGCTGGGCCGAGCAGACGCACCTCGAAGGCGCTCGCGACGAATTGCCGAACGCATAAAACGCCATATCCATAAAATCCCTCGGATAAGGGTTTTCCTCGGTTTTCGCCAGTACTGGCACGCTCCTTATAATCGGTCGCGGTTGCAAACCAACACCAAAGGAGACATCGTGGAACGTCGCAAATTCATTCAGGGCGCCGGTATGGCCGGCATTCTCGCGACCGGCGCCGCCCCCGCCATCGTGCACGCGCAGGAACAGATCCGCTGGCGCCTCGCGTCAAGCTTCCCGAAGTCGCTCGACACGGTCTTCGGGGCATCGGAGATCTTCGCGAAGAACGTTTCCGACGCGACCGGCGGCAAGTTCAACATCACCGTCTATCCGGCCGGTGAGTTGGTCCCCGCCTTCGGCGTAGTCGACGCCGTGCAACAGGGCACCGTGGAATGCGCTCACACCGCGCCCTACTATTTCTTCGGCAAGGACGAGACCTTCGCACTCGACTGCGCAGTGCCTTTCGGCATGGCCTCGCGTGCGATGACCGCCTGGATGAACGAGGGCGATGGCCTCAAGCTCATGCGCGAGTTCTACGCGCAATACAACATCGTAAACCTGCCCTGCGGTAACACCGGCGCGCAAATGGGCGGCTGGTACCGCAAGGAGATCAACTCGGTCGCCGACATCAACGGCCTGAAGATGCGCATCGGCGGTTTCGGCGGTCGCGTGCTGAGCAAGCTCGGTGCCGTGCCCCAGAACATCCCTGCCGGCGAAATCTACCAGGCGCTGGAGAAAGGCACGATCGACTCCGCGGAGTGGATCGGCCCCTACGACGACCTCAAGCTCGGCCTCTACAAGGTCGCGAAGAACTACTACTTCCCCGCATGGTGGGAAGGCAGCACCCAGTTCTCCGTCTACATCAACGACAAGCAGTGGAACAGCCTGTCCAAGGAGTATCAGGCGATCGTCCAACTCGCGGCAGCCGACGCGCATGTACGTTGCCAGGCGCGCTACGATGGGCGCAACCCGGGCGCACTCAAGCAACTGGTGGCCGAAGGCGCCAAGCTGAACCGCTTCCCGCGTGACGTGATGGATGCCGCCTTCAAGGCATCGCGCGAAGTGTACGAGGAGATCGCGGCGAAAAACCCGAACTGGCAAAAGGTCTTCCCCGACTACTCCCGCTTCATGGCTGACCAGGTGCAGTGGTTTGCGGTCGCCGAAGGCAACTACTCGCAGTACATGGCCGCACAAAAGCTTTAAGATGCGCGGCGCTTCCCGGCTTCTGCGCGGGAAGCGCCCGTTTCTGCATCTTCGACTCCTCGCTGACCGGGCCTGCATCACGCAGCGTCCGGCAGTGTCGTCCGACCACCGCATCCAGGCCACCCCATGGGAAACCTCCTCCGCCTATCCAGGCTGATCGACGGGCTGACACGCATCGTGGGCAAGTCCACGATGTGGTTCGTGCTCGCCGCCACGCTGATCAGCGCCACGAACGCGATCGCGCGCAAGGTGTTCAACATCGGCTCCAACGCCTACCTCGAAATCCAGTGGTACCTGTTTGCGGCCGTCTTCCTGCTCGGTGCAGGCTATGCATTCCTGCAAAACGCCCATGTGCGCATCGACGTGCTCGCCAGCCGCCTGTCCATGCGTACCCGAAACATCATCGACATCGTCGGCATCGTGCTGTTCATGCTCCCGATGTGCTGGTTCATGATCGAGTTCTCCTGGCCGCTGGTAAAGAACGCGTATCTTTCGAACGAGATGTCCTCCAATGCGGGCGGCCTGATCCGCTGGCCGGTTTACGCCCTTGTTCCTGCCGGCTTCGCCCTGCTGGGGCTGCAGGCGATCTCCGAACTCATCAAGCGGGTCGCCTTCCTCAGGGGACTCGCGCCCAATCCGCTTCTGGCGGCCGTCGATGAGGTCGCCGACGCGACCGAGATCGCCCTCGCCTCCGTCAGCGAGACCCGCAAATGATCGAAATGCTCTCTTCCAGCCTGCCGCAGCTGATGTTTCTCGCGCTGGCGATCTTCCTGCTCAGCGGCTTTCCGGTCGCCTTCGCGCTAGCGGCAACGGGGCTGATGTTCGGCTTCATCGGCATCGAGATGGGCCTGCTGCCGGTGAGCCTCTTTCAGGCCCTGCCGCTGCGGGTGTTCGGCATCATCCAGAACGACACGCTGCTTGCGATCCCCTTCTTCACCCTGATGGGTCTGGTTCTCGAACGCAGCGGCATGGCGGAGGATCTGCTCGACACCGTAGGCCAGGTGTTCGGCCCGATCCGGGGGGGGCTCGCACTCGCGGTCATCCTCGTGGGCGCGCTGCTCGCCGCCACCACCGGCGTGGTTGCCGCGTCGGTGATCTCGATGGGCTTGATCTCGCTGCCGATCATGCTGCGCTACGGCTACAGCCGCGCGATCGCCTCGGGCGCGATCACCGCCTCGGGCACGCTGGCCCAGGCCGTGCCCCCCTCACTGGTGCTGATCGTGATGGCCGACCAGCTTGGCCGCAGCGTCGGCGACCTGTACCGCGGAGCCTTCCTGCCGGCGTTCATGCTGATCGGCATGTACGTGCTCTTCATCATCGGCTTGGCCATGTTCAAGCCGAAGATGGTGCCCGCACTGCCACCCGAGGCACGCCAGTATAGAGAACCGGACGGCAGCTCAGGCATGCGCTCGCTGGGCGTTTTCTCCATCTTCGTCACGGTCCTGACGGTCGCCTTCGGCTACTTCTACGCCGACATCGCCTCCGCCATCTCGGGTGTGGAGCGCACGCCCCCCACGGACGAAACAGTGGTCGTCTCGCTGACCGTCGGCACGCTGATCGCATTTTTTGGCGCCGCCCTGAACAAGCTCTTCCGCCTTGGCCTGCTGTCGCGCATCACCGAGCGCGTCACCTTCGTGCTGATTCCGCCGCTCACGCTGATCTTCCTCGTGCTGGGCACGATCTTCCTGGGCGTAGCCACTCCCACCGAAGGCGGCGCCATGGGTGCGGTCGGCGCGCTGCTGATGGCGCTGATGCGACGCCGGCTCGACATGCCGCTGCTCAAGCATGCGCTGCAGTCGACTGCCCGCCTGTCGACCTTCGTGCTGTTCATCCTCATCGGCTCGACGCTGTTCAGCTTCACCTTCATCGCGGTCGACGGTCAGCTCTGGGTGGAGCACCTGTTCGACAAGCTGCCGGGTGGCCAGATCGGCTTCCTGCTGTTCGTGAACCTGATGGTTTTCGTGCTCGGCTTCTTCCTCGACTTCTTCGAGATCGCCTTCATTCTGGTCCCCCTGCTGGCACCGGTGGCCGAAAAGCTCGACATCAACCTGATCTGGTTCGGCGTGATGCTGGC
This sequence comes from Thauera sp. ZXT1-4, assembly GCF_052598215.2. Taxonomy (NCBI): domain Bacteria; kingdom Pseudomonadati; phylum Pseudomonadota; class Betaproteobacteria; order Rhodocyclales; family Zoogloeaceae; genus Thauera; species Thauera sp. ZXT1-4. Next base: position 44,105 of record NZ_JBQWSN020000010.1, read on the forward strand.
GATGAACCTGCAGACCTCCTTCCTGACCCCGCCGTTCGGCTTCGCCCTTTTCTACCTGCGCAGCGTCGCACCCGCGAAGCCCTTCCTCGATCGCGTCACAGGACGCGAAACGGAAGGCGTGAAGACGATGGACATCTACCGCGGCTCGATCCCCTTCGTGCTCATCCAGCTGTTCATGCTCACCTTGCTGCTGGTCTTCCCGGAGATCGTCACCTTCAGCCTCGACAAGCCGGTTGAATTCGACCCCGACTCCATGCAACTCGAGATCCCCGGCAGCTTCGGTGGTGGCTGGAATGACGGCGGCGGCAACGGCGGCGGGGTGGGGAACGGCGGCTGGTAAGCCCAGCGACGGAGATCCTCACGAGGCGCGCATCGTGTTCGATGCGCGCCTTTTTTTGTGCATGCGCGCACGTGATAAACTCCCGCGCTGAACCCAGCCCGCAGGCGAGCATGCGCCTGCGGCCGAACAAATCCTTCTTCGAGCTTCCGACATGTTCTCCTCGCAAGACACCCTCGCCAAATTCGACCCCGAACTGTGGTCCGCCATCCAGGCCGAAAACAAGCGCCAGGAAGACCACATCGAACTGATCGCCTCGGAAAACTATGTCTCCCACGCGGTAATGGAAGCCCAGGGCTCCCAGCTCACCAACAAGTACGCCGAGGGCTATCCGGGCAAGCGCTACTACGGCGGATGCGAGCACGTGGATGTGGCCGAGCAGCTCGCGATCGACCGCCTCAAGGCCCTGTTCGGCGCCGAAGCCGCCAACGTGCAGCCCAACTCCGGCTCGCAGGCAAACCAGGCCGTATTGATGGCCTTCGCGAAACCGGGCGACACCATCATGGGCATGAGCCTGGCCGAAGGTGGCCACCTCACCCACGGCATGCCGCTGAACATGTCGGGCAAGTGGTTCAAGGTCGTTGCGTACGGCCTGAACGAGAAGGAAGAGATCGACTACGACGCGATGGAGCGCCTCGCCCACGAGACGAAACCGAGGATCATCGTCGCCGGCGCGTCGGCATATTCGCTGCGCATTGACTTCGAGCGTTTCGCAAAGGTGGCGAGGGATGTCGGCGCGATCTTCTGGGTCGACATGGCCCACTACGCCGGCCTGATCGCTGCAGGCTTCTACCCCAACCCGGTGCCGCACGCCGACGTCGTCACCTCGACGACCCACAAGACCCTGCGTGGCCCACGCGGCGGGGTGATCCTGATGAAGGCCGAACACGAGAAGGCGCTGAACTCGGCGATCTTCCCGGGCCTGCAGGGTGGTCCGCTGATGCACGTCATCGCAGCCAAGGCGGTGGCCTTCAGGGAAGCAGCCTCGCCCGAGTTCCGCAACTATCAGGAACAGGTGATCGCCAACGCCCGCGTCATGGCGCGCGTACTGGGCGAGGAGCGCGGCCTGCGCATCATTTCCGGCCGCACCGAGTCCCACGTCTTCCTGGTCGACCTGCGCAACAAGAAGATCACCGGCAAGGCTGCGGAGGCAGCGCTGGGCAAGGCCCACATCACGGTCAACAAGAATTCGATCCCGAACGATCCCGAGAAGCCCTTCACCACCTCCGGCATCCGCATCGGCTCGCCGGCAGTTACCACCCGGGGCTTTACCGAGATCGAGGTCGAGAAGGTCGCACACATGATCGCGGACGTACTGGATGCGCCGGACGACGAGGGCGTGATCGAACGCGTGCGCGCCCAGGCGGCCGAGCTGTGCGCAAGATTTCCGGTGTACGGCGAGTAAGGCGCACAAAGGGGGCGGTCGACGCCCCCATGCGCCGCGCAGCCCATGAAATGCCCTTTCTGCGGTGATCCGAACACCCAGGTCACCGACACTCGCGAGAACGAGGACGGCGACGTCGTGAGGCGTCGCCGTCGCTGCGTGAAATGCGACAAGCGTTTCACCACCTACGAGCGCATCGATCTGAAGATGCCGCACATCGTCAAACGCAACGGCAACCGGACCGAGTTCGACCACGCCAAGCTCGCCGGAAGCATGAAGCTGGCCCTGCGCAAACGCCCGGTGACAATCGAGGCGATCGACGCCGCCCTTGACCGCATCGAGGCCAGGCTGCTGGCGCTGGGCGAACAGGAAGTGCCGAGCGAGAGGATCGGCGAACTGGTCATGAAGGAGCTCAAGAAGCTGGACAAGGTCGCCTACATCCGCTTCGCGTCGGTGTATCGAAACTTCGCCGACGTCGATGAGTTCTCCGAAGTGATCCGCGAGGTGCAGACGCGTCCACGCCGCGCCAAGGTTTCCAAACCCGAATCCGACCCCGAGCATGACCTTTTCGGCGGCTGACCATGCTGCCATGGCGCGCGCGCTGCAACTCGCAGCCCGCGGCCTGGACACTACCTCCCCCAATCCGCGCGTCGGCTGCGTGCTGGTGCGCGACGGGGAGATCGTGGGCGAAGGCTGGCACGAGCGCGCCGGCGAGCCGCACGCCGAAATCCACGCCCTGCGCGCAGCGGCGGGCGCAGCCCGCGGCGCCACCGCCTACGTGACCCTCGAGCCCTGCTCGCACTTCGGCCGCACACCGCCCTGCGCCGATGCGCTCATCGACGCGGGCGTGACGCGCGTGGTGGTCGCCATGGTGGACCCCAACCCCCTGGTTGGCGGTCGCGGTCTGGAGCGCTTGCGCGCGACGGGCATCCGCACCGAGTACGGCCTGCTCGAAGATGAGGCGCGCGAACTCAACATCGGTTTCGTGTCCCGCATGACGCGCGGCAGGCCCTGGGTGCGCTTGAAGGCCGCAGCCACCCTGGACGGCAAGACCGCGCTCGAGAACGGCGTCAGCCAATGGATCACCGGTGCCGCCGCCCGTGCCGATGGCCACCGCTGGCGCGCCCGCGCCTGTGCGGTCCTTACCGGCATCGGTACCGTGCGCGAGGACGACCCCCAGCTCACCGTGCGCGACGTCCCCTGCACGCGACAGCCGCTACGCATCCTGGTCGATGCAGGTCTGCAGGTTTCACTCGCTGCGCGCATCCTTCAGGGCGCGCCCATCCTGATTGCCACCGCAAGCGCGGACGCAGCGCGCATCACCGCGCTACGCGACCGTGGCCACGAGGTACTGATCGTGCCCGATGCCGCGGGCAAGGTGGATCTCCCCCAACTGTTGCTGCAACTGGGCGCGCGCGGTCTCAACGAGATCCACGTGGAAGCCGGTTTCAAACTCAATGGATCGCTGATGCGCGAAGGTTGCGTGGACGAAGTGCTGCTGTACCTCGCGCCAATGCTGGTCGGGGACGCGGCACACGGACTGTTCAACCTGCCCGCACTCGCGGCCCTAGAGGGCGCCACGCGGCTCGACATCCGCGACCTGCGAATGATCGGGCCGGATCTGCGCCTGATCGCCCGTCCGCGCTCCGCTGCCTGAAAAGCAGGCTCGGTCCGCTCAGGCCCGTCGGCTACAAACCGCGCAGCCCGGGTCGCGTGCAAGCGAGACGCTGCGCCACTCCATGGACAGCCCGTCCAGCAGCAGCAAGCGCCCATCCAGGGTGGTGCCGCAGCCGATCAGCAGCTTCAGGGCCTCGGCCGCCTGAATCGTGCCGATGATGCCGACGATGGGTGCAAACACCCCCATCACCGCGCAGCGAACCTCTTCCAGATCCTCCCCCTCGGGAAACAGGCAGTGGTAGCAGGCGCCGTCGGAGTTGCGCAGGTCGAACACCGAAACCTGCCCGTCGAAGCGGATCGCGGCCCCGGAGACCAGGGGCTTGCGCAAGCGCACGCAAGCGCGGTTGATCGCATGGCGGGTGGCGAAATTGTCGCTGCAGTCGAGCACCACGTCGGCACGCTCGACTTCCTCTTCCAGCGCCGCGCCCGAAAGGCGCTGCCGGATCGGATCGATGTGGGTCTCCGGATTGAGCCGATGCAGGGTCTCGCGCGCAGAAACCACCTTGGGCGCCCCCACCCGGTCGGCGCTGTGGAGGATCTGGCGCTGCAGATTGGTGAGATCGACCTCGTCGTCGTCTGCAATGGCGAGTGTGCCCACACCCGCTGCCGCGAGGTACATCGCTGCCGGCGAACCCAGTCCGCCCGCCCCGACGATCAGCGCACGCGCATCAAGCAAGCGCTGCTGCCCTTCGACATCGACCTCGGGCAGCAGGATGTGGCGGCTGTAGCGCAGCAGTTGATCGTCGTTCATCGAATGGAGGCTACTTGTACTCGCGCAGTTCGGGGGGCGTGTCGTCGTGATCACCGTGCAACTGGTGGTCCCAGGCCTGAATGTACACCTCGTGCGACTGTTTGATCAGCCGCTCGGGCGAAAGCAGGTTGTGGCGCTGCGTTTCCTCGCAGAAATACACCAGGGCGCGCACCAGCTTGACGTAAAGCGAATTCTCAAGCGCGAAGCCGGCATCACGCAGGGCGTCCTCGAGCGTCTCGAGCGAATAGTCGAGCACCGAGTAACGCACGACGATCGTCAGGGTCTCGTCGTCACGCTCTAGTTGCAGGCCCTTCAACGCCTGAAGCGCCTTCCAGGCCCGCTCGACCTGCCCGGGAGGCAGGCCCTTGAAGCGGATCTCACGCTGCTTGTGGATGTCGGCGCCAGGCAAGGGACGGTCGTGATGCCTGCCAGCCAGCTTGTAGGCGGTCTCCCTGCGCATCATTCCCCTCCCATCCTCATGGTTTATTTTTCATTCTGGACGATCTGCTCACCCTTGAGAAGGCGAATTGCCTGCTGGAGTTGGTAGTCGTCCTCCCCTCCGAAATCGAAACGCACCGGCTCCGTCTCTTCCTCGCTCTCGGCGGGCTTGCCCTCCGCCTTCTCGGCGGCGGCCTTGGCTTCGGCCTCGGGGTCACGATCATTGCCGAGATGGCGAAGCAGGTCAGCCTCGCGCACGCGGCGGCTCGAGCCGTTGGCGCTTTCCTCCACGATGACGTCGGGCTCGATGCCCTTTGCCTGGATGGAGCGGCCGCTGGGGGTGTAATAGCGCGCCGTCGTGAGCTTGATCGCGGTGTTGTTGTTGAGCGGCAGGATGGTCTGCACCGACCCCTTGCCAAAGGTCTGGGTGCCGATCACCGTGGCCCGCTTGTGATCCTGCAGCGCGCCGGCCACGATCTCCGAAGCCGAAGCCGAACCCGCGTTGACCAACACCACCATTGGCACTTCGCGCGCCACCGAAGGCAGGCGACGCAGGAAGTCGTCCCGCGTTCCGCGCAGGTAGTCGGCCGGAGCGGCGCGGTATTCGCGGCGCGCATCCTCGGTGCGACCGTCAGTCGACACCACCAGCGTATCCTGCGGCAGGAACGCCGCCGACACCCCGACTGCACCGTGCAGCAGGCCGCCCGGATCATTGCGCAGGTCGAGCACCAGACCCTGCATCGGCCCCTCGGCGGCGAGCTTGTTCAGGTGATCCACCACCGAAACGGCCGTGTTCTCCTGGAACTGCGCGACACGCAGATAGGCATAACCCGGCTCGATGAGCTTCGACTTGACGCTCTGGACCTTGATCACCTCGCGCGTGAGCGTGATGACGATCGGCTGGGACTGCCCCTTGCGCATGATGGTCAGCGTGATGTCGGTCTTGGGCTTGCCGCGCATGCGCTTGACCGCATCGTTCAGACTCATGCCCTTGACCGGCGTGTCGTCAAGTTTGACGATCAGGTCGCCCGCCTGCACTCCGGCACGGAACGCGGGGGTGTCCTCGATCGGGGAGATGACCTTCACGAAGCCATCCTCCATGCCGACCTCGATGCCCAAGCCGCCAAACTCGCCCTGGGTACCCACCTGCAGATCCTTGAACGCCTCCGCGTCGAGGTAGGCCGAGTGCGGATCCAGGCCCGACAGCATGCCGCTGATCGAATCGGTGATGAGCTTTTTGTCCTCGACCGGCTCGACGTAGCCCTGCTTGATCGCGTTGAACACATCCGCGTACGCGCGCAACTCATCGACCGGCAGCGGCACCTGCACGCTGCGGTCGGCACTGGCGGAAAAATTGAGACTGATCAGGACGCCGGCGACCATGCCGGTCATCACGAGGCCGAACTGTTTCAGCTTGCTGCTGCGCATGAGAACTCCATTGATGCGCCGGCGACTTGGCCGGCCTTGCCTTCGGTCAGTTGAGCCGCACCCACTGCATCGGGTCGAGCGGCTGACCGCCGTGGCGGATTTCGAAGTATAAACCCGATTCGTTGCCCACTCCGCCTGCGCCCACGCTGGCGATCACGTCACCACCGCCCACGCGCTCGCCCACATCCCGGAGCAGGGTGTCGTTGTTACCGTAGATGGAAAGGTAGTCACTGCCGTGGTCGACGATGATGAGATTTCCGTACCCGCGCAACCAGTCCGAAAAGACCACCTCTCCGCCCGCGATCGCACGCACTTCCATCCCCGAACCGGCGCGGATGAACACCCCCTTCCAGGTCGTGCCACCCTCGGCTCTTTGAGCGCCGAAGCGCCCGACAAGTTCGCCCCGCACCGGAAAGCGCATCTGGCCGCGCAGATCCTTGAAGCGCACCCCGGATGGGGTCGGCGCTGCCGCGGCGCGCACCTCGCCCACCACCGGCTCCACCCTGCGCGGGAGGCTCGGCCGCGCATTGCCCGCGGCCGAGGCAGTGGGCTGCTCCGCCGCCTTGCGCTCGGCCTCGCGCTGCGCGGCGAGCAGCCGGGCGGCCTCACGCTCCGCCTGGGCACGGGCGCGCTTCACCAGCGTGTCGATGACCTGCCCGAGACGCTTCTCGTCCTGCTGCAGGCTGCCGACCGCCTTCTTCTGCGCCTGGAGCTCGCCCGCAACCCTCGCCAGCACCTGCTTGCGCTGCTGCTGCTCGTGTTCGAGGGACTTCCTGCGCGCACGCTGCTCGTCCTCGAGGGTCGCGAGCCGGTCGCGGCGCTGCTGGATTTCCTCAGAACGGCGCTGCGTCTCCCGCATGTCGGCGCGCAAGCCATCGATCAGCGCGACGCGCGCCCGCCCGAGGTGCTCGAGATAGTGTGCATCGCGCGCAAGCTGGTTCGGGTCGCGGGCGGACAGGAGGGGCGCCACGCCGTCGGCCGCGCCATGCACGTACTGGCGGCGCAGCCATTCACCAAGCTCACTGCGCCGGCTGTCGATGCGCCCCGCGGTTTCGCGCTGCTCGGCCTCCAGCACGCCCAGCTTCTTCTCCGCATCCTTACGCTCCGCCTCAAGCTGCGCGAGCTCCCTGGCTGCACGCGACACGGCGCGCTCGGCCTCGGCAAGCGCCTTCGCCGCTTCGGAACGGCTTGCCTCCGTACGGGCCATCTCCTGCTGCAGGTCGCGGATGCGCTGCTTCAGATCAGCCAGATCCGAACGGTGCTCGTCGATCTGGCCGGAAGGAGGCTGCGCCTGCGCGGGCGAGACGCACCACAAGGCGCCAACAAACCAGGCGCAGACGAACAATCCACAAAAACGTGGGCGCGGCATGCTGCGTCCCGGACGCGATGGAGAAATGGGAGGAGTGGAGGCTGGCACGAAACTGGTGGTAAACCCTTGCTTGCAGGATGTTCTGCATGGGCGCAACGCAATATTTTATACTAACGTTTTGCCCGCGCCGCCCCTATCGTGAACCAGAATGACATCCTCACGCTCATCGACCGCCATGAGCACATCGAAACAGCGGCCCGCGCGCTCAAGGCCATCGCCCACCCCCTGCGCCTCAAGATCCTCTGCGTACTCGGCGACGGAGAGGAGTGCGTGCAGGAAATCGTCGATGCCGTCGGCACCTCGCAAAGCAATGTCTCGCAGCACCTCGCGATCCTGCGTGACAAAGGCGTGCTGCAGACGCGCAAGGACGCCAATCGCGTCTTCTACCGCGTCGGCGATCAGCGCACGCTCCAGCTCATCGTGCTGATGCGCGAGGTCTTCTGCGGCGTGGACGCATCCGGAAGCTGAGCACGCGCTCATTCACGCATTCCTTCCCACCCTGACGGAGCCCCTTTCAAGTGGAATTCCTGCAACAAAATTGGCATTGGGCGGCCCTTGCAGCCGTCTCCGGGGCCTGGTTGATGGTCGAGCTGATCCGCAGCCGCGGCGACGAAAGCCAGGTCTCCCCGGTCCAGGCAACGCTGCTCGTGAACCGCGAGGATGCGATCGTCATCGACGTGCGCGAGCAGGGCGAATACGCCCAGGGCCACATCCCGAACGCACGCCACATCCCATCGGGCGAGTTCGAGCGCCGTGGCAAGGAGCTGGAAAAGCTGAAAGATCACCCGGTGATCCTGTGCTGCGCCACCGGCGGCCGCGCCAACAGCTGCGCCGCCCAGCTCCGCAAGACCGGCTTCACCCGCATCTACAACCTGCGTGGCGGCATGATGGAATGGCAGAAGGCCGGCCATCCGGTGAGCCGCAAGCGAAAATGAGCATGCAGCCCCACGTCCGCATGTACGCCACCGCGACCTGCCCTTTCTGCATCCGCGCCGAACAGCTGCTGATGCACAAGGGCGTGGCCGGGCTCGAGAAGATCCGCGTCGACCTCGACCCCGTCCGCCGCGAGGAAATGATGAAGCTCAGCGGTCGGCGCACGGTTCCACAGATCTTCATTGGCGACTACCATGTCGGCGGCTGCGACGACCTCTTCGCGCTCGAAGAAGCCGGCCGCCTCGACCCGCTTCTGCAGGGCGAATCCGCTTGACCGCCTGAACATTCTGCCGGCGTGTCCCCGGCCGGCGCACCCATCACCAATCCACTCCAACCCGGATCCATCCCAATGTCTGAACAGAACACCCAGCCCGTCTTCTCGATCGAAAAACTCTACGTCAAGGACCTCTCCGTCGAGGTACCGGGCGCACCTCAGATCTTCCTCGAGCGCGAGAACCCGCAGATCAATGTGCAGCTGAGCACCGCCGGACGCGCCATCGAGGATGGCGTGTACGAGATCACGCTCACCGTGACCGTCGACGCCAAGATCAGCGAGGACCGCACCCTGTTCCTGATCGAGGTTGCACAGGCAGGCATCTTCCAGATCCGCAACGTGCCGCAGGACGACCTCGAACCGGTGATGATGATCGGCTGCCCCAACATTCTCTTCCCCTACGCTCGCGAGGCTGTGTCCGATGCGGTCACCCGCGCAGGCTTCCAGCCAGTCCTGCTCGCGCCGGTCAACTTCGAGACGCTCTACCAGTCGCAGCGCCAGCAAGCCGCCGCGCGCGCCGACGGTGAAGTGCCGATCCAGTAAGGAATCCCCCATGAAGCGCACGCCCAGCAGCACTGCAAAGCGCCGTCCGGGGCTGCGCCTCGCCACCCTCCTCGCGCTTTGCTCGGCCTCCAGCCTCGCGGGTGCGCAGGCAGGCGGGCCCGGAATCCAGTACAAGTCCGCCGGCCCCTCGCTGGTCATGCACGACGCGCCTTCCCCCCAGGCCCGCGCGCTCTTCCGCCTGCTCCCCGGCACCCCGGTCGAGGTAGTCGTCACCCAAGGCGGCTGGCTACGGGTGCGCGAGCCCGAAGGCACCCTGAACTGGGTCGAGAGCCACGCGCTCAGCGAGCAGCGTACCGTCATCGTCACCGCCGAGCGCGCGACCATCCGGCACCAGCCGCAGGCCGACGCTCAGGCGGCCTTCGAGGCGACACGCAACGTCGTGCTGCAACTCGTCGAACCGGCCCAACTGGGCTGGGCGCGGGTGCGCCATGCCGAAGGCCTGGAGGGCTACGTGCGCGCAAATGAGGTCTGGGGCCTGTGAGCCGCTGCCGGATCACGGTGTTCGGCGCGGGCGCCTGGGGCACTGCGCTCGCCCAGGCATTCAGCGCCTCGCACGATGTTCGACTGTGGGCGCGCGACCGCGCCCAGCTGGCCAGCATCGCGGAGAACCGCGAGAACCTTCGCTACCTTCCCGGCGTGCGCCTGCATGACGCGCTCGCCATCGACCCCGACTTCGAACACGCCGCCCGCCATGCCGAACTGCACCTGGTGGTCACCCCCCTGGCCGGCTTGCGGAGCACGGTACGCGCGCTGCGCGCGCTGACGCCCAACACCCCCCTGCTGTGGGCGTGCAAGGGCTTCGAAGCGGGTAGTGGCCGCCTGCCGCACGAGATCGTTGAAGAGGAACTCGGCGCCACTGCACCCTGCGGAGCCCTCACCGGGCCGAGCTTTGCAGCGGAGGTTGCACGCAGCCTGCCGGCAGCGGTCGCGCTCGCCGCACGTGACGGCGAATTCGCGCGCCACTGGGTCGGCGTGCTGCACCAGCCGCGCCTGCGCATCTACGCCAACACCGACCTCGTCGGCTGCGAGGTCGGCGGTGCGGTCAAGAACGTGATGGCGATCGCCGCCGGCGTTTCGGACGGCATGGGCTTCGGGCTCAACGCACGTGCAGCGCTGATCACGCGCGGCCTGGCAGAGATCACCCGTCTGGCGCGCGCGCTGGGTGCCCGCTCCGAGACCCTGATGGGGCTCGCCGGCATGGGCGACCTGATCCTGACCTGCACCGGCGATCTTTCGCGCAACCGGCGCGTTGGCCTGGCCTTGGCGGAGGGGAAAAGTCTGGGCGACATCCTGCGTGAGCTCGGCCACGTCGCCGAAGGGGTCTCCACCGCGCGCGAGGTGGTACAGCTTGCGCACCGGCACGGCGTGGAGATGCCGATCTGCGAGGCCATCGACGCTTTGCTCCACCACGGCATGAATGCGCGCAGCGCAGTCGAGCGCCTGCTCGCACGCGACCCGCGCGAGGAGTGAGCGAGGCGCTACGGCGCGGCCACGGCTGCTGCGCCAGGAGCAGCCTCATCCACCCCGGCCGCACCCTCAAAACCACGCTGACGCCAGCCTTCGTACACCACGACCGCCACTGCATTCGACAGGTTGATGCTGCGGTTCGTCGGCCGCATCGGGATGCGGATCCGCCGTCCGGCCGGAAATCCATCCAGCACGGTCTGGGGCAGGCCGCGGCTCTCGGGTCCGAAGACCAGCGCGTCCCCGGGCTGGTAAGCCACCCGGTCATGGCGCTCGCTTCCCCGGGTGCTGAGCGCAAACATGCGCCTGCCCGCAAGCGCCGCCAGACAGGCATCCCAGTCCCCGTGCACCGTGACGCAGGTGAGATCGTGATAGTCCAGCCCCGCACGCGCCAGATGCCGGTCGGAAAGATCGAAGCCGAGGGGCGCCACCAGATGCAGACGCGAACCGGTATTGGCCGCGAGGCGAATGATGTTGCCGGTATTGGGCGGGATTTCGGGCTGATAGAGGACGATTTCGAACATCTGCGGGATACATGATCATGGATACGCACCCGGCTTCGTAACAGACGCTGGACGCGAAATGCTGGACGGGAGTCTAACGCCACGCAGCATCGAGCGCATCGTGCCCCGACCAGAAAAGACCAGCACAGGCGAGGCGCGGGATGCACCTTTCAGCCGGGCGTCAGCGTGCGGGCGACGACCAGGTTGCCCACCCAGCTCGCCCCTTGGCGCTTGAGACAGCGCGCCAGTTCATCCAGCGTGGCGCCGGTGGTCATCACGTCATCGACCACGATCACGCGCTGCCCCGCCAGGGACGTGCTGCCCCCGAAAGCGCCGCGCGGACTGCGCAGTCGAGCCTCGCGATCGAGCCCCGCCTGCGGCGGGAGGTCGCGCAGTTTGTTCACCACGGCCAGTCCGAGCGGCAAACCACACGCACGCGCCACCGGCCGGGCGACCTCAACCGCCTGATTGAAGCCGCGCTCGGCCAGTCGGCGCGGATGCAGCGGCATCGGAACGAGCAGGTCCGCACCCTCGACAAAACCCGCACCACGCTCAAGCAGCGCCTGCCCGAAAAACTCGGCCAGCGCCAGGCGACGCTGGTATTTCAGCGCATGCACCATGACATCCACCGGAAAGGCGAACTCGAACACCGCCAGGGTTGCATCGAAGGCAGGCGTCTCGCGGGCGCAGGCACCACACACACCCCCGTTCAGTCCGGGTAGGCCGCAGCACGGACAGGCTGAATCAGGCCGGCGCGGCAGACCCGCATTGCACGCGGCGCAAAGGGCCATGCCCTCGGTGCGCACCCCGCACAGGAAGCAGTCCTGAGGCGCGAGCAGATCGACGACCTGCAGCCAGAGCGCGCGCAGCGCGTGTGTTGAATTTGACAAGGTTTCCGTCCTTGGAAGAACATGCGGGCCTCCATAATTACAGCCTGACGGGCCAGAAATGACAACGCATTCCGCCATCCTCCAGCGCATCGATGAACCCCGCCGGGCCGAGCCGGCCGACCGGAAACGCTGGGCCGTCGCCGAGGTCGAGGCGCTCTTCGACCTGCCCTTCTTCGATCTGGTGTTCCGTGCCCAGCAGGTCCACCGTGCGCATTTCGACGCCAGCGCGATCCAGCGCTCGACCCTGCTCTCGATCAAGACCGGCGGCTGCTCGGAAGACTGCGGTTACTGCTCCCAGTCCAAGCGCCACCACACGGGCCTCGAGCCCGAGCAGCTGATGCCGATCGACGAGGTGCTCGACAAGGCACGCGCGGCAAAGGCCCGCGGTGCAACGCGCTTCTGCATGGGTGCAGCCTGGCGTGGCCCGAAGGACCGGGATCTGGAGCCGGTGGTGGAGATGGTGCGCGAAGTCAAGGCACTCGGCCTGCAGACCTGCGTGACCCTGGGCATGCTGAGGGATGGCCAGGCCGAGCAGCTCGCCCAGGCCGGGCTCGACTACTACAACCACAACATCGACACCGCGCCCGAGTTCTATGGCCGCGTGATCACCACGCACACCATGCAGGACCGCCTGGACACGCTCGAGCGCGTACGTTCGGCCGGCATCAATGTTTGCAGCGGCGGCATCATCGGCATGGGCGAATCGCGGCTCCAGCGAGCCGCACTGATCGCCCAGCTCGCCAACCTGCCCAAGCCCCCGGAGTCCGTGCCCATCAACAACCTGGTGGCGATTCCGGGAACCCCCCTCGCCGAGGCCGAAGCCCTCGACCCCTTCGAGTTCGTCCGCACCATCGCCGCTGCCCGCATCACGATGCCGGCAAGCTTCGTCCGTCTTTCGGCCGGCCGGCAGGAGATGAGCGACGAACTTCAGGCGCTGTGCTTCATGGCCGGTGCAAACTCCATGTTCTACGGCGAGCGCCTGCTCACCACCGACAACCCCGACGCCGACCGCGACGACCGCCTGTTCGAACGACTGGGCCTGCGCGCGATTTGAGCGACCAGCCCATGCCCACCTCCAGCGCCGACTCGAGCAGCGCGTTCGCGCTGGACCATCACCTGCTGCGGCGCCGCTTCGAGCGCGCCGCCGCCAGCAGCGACGACTCCGGCCCCCTGATGCGCGAAGTGGCACGGCGCATGGACGAGCGCCTGGACTACATCCGCGTCGAGCCTCGCCGCGTCCTGGACCTGGGCTGCGGCACCGGCGCAGACCTGCCGCGCCTTGCGGAGCGCTTCCCCGACGCGCTGCTGCTCGCAGCCGACTTCGCGCCCGCCATGCTCGATCGCGCGGGCGCCCGTGTGCGACCGACGGCCGGACGCGGCGGACTGCTGCGACGCCTGCTCGGCCCCCCTCCAGCCCTGCCGCACCTGCTTGCGGACGCCCGCAAGCTCCCGATTGCCCGCGCCAGCCTCGGTCTGGTGTGGTCCAACCTCATGCTTCCCGCGCTCGACGATCCTTCTCCGGTATTCCGCGAAGTACATCGCACGCTGGAGGTGGGCGGCCTGTTCATGTTCACCACCTTCGGCCCGGACACGCTACGCGAGCTGCGGGCAGCGCTGCCCGCACGAAGGGGCGATCGCGTGCACCGCTTCATCGACATGCATGACCTGGGCGACACGCTGATCGAGGCCGGGTTTTCCGACCCGGTGATGGACATGGAGATCCTGACCCTGACCTACGCCGACCTCGACGGCCTGATGGCCGATCTACGCGCCAGCGGAGGCGCCAACGCGGCCGATGGACGTCCACGCGGCCTGTCCGGGCGCAGGGAATGGGCCGAGGCACGCGCCAGCTACGAACGCCTGCGCCACGACGGCCGCCTGCCTGCCACCTTCGAGATCATCCAGGGCCACGCCTGGAAGGCCCCCCCGAGGACGACCGAGGACGGGCGCAGCGTCGTGCGCTTCGAACCCCGCCGCACGGCTCGCTGACATTACCGCCCCTGCACCAAGGACGAAGATGCCCACCCAACCCGTCTGGCTGTTCGACCTCGACAATACGCTGCACAACGCCAGCCCGCACATCTTCCCGCACATCAACCGCAGCATGACGCGCTACCTGGAGCAGCACCTGGGTCTGGCGCCCGACGATGCCAACGCGCTGCGCAACCAGTACTGGCACCGCTACGGCGCCACCATGCTCGGACTGATGCGGCACCATGGCACCGACCCCGATCACTTCCTGGTCGAGACGCACCGCTTCGACCGCCTGCACGAGATGATGGTGTTCGAGCGTGCGCTGCGCGGCATGCTCCGCCATCTGCCCGGGCGCAAGATCGTGTTCTCGAACGCGCCGCGCCACTATGCCGAGGCCGTGTTGCGCATCATGGGCATTCACCGCCTGTTCGAGGACGTGATCGGCATCGAGGACCTGGGCTACCAACCCAAGCCCGGCATCCGCGCCTACCGGACCCTGCTGCACCGCCAGCGCCTGCGTGGAACACAGTGCATCATGCTGGAGGATTCCGTGGTCAACCTGCGCACCGCCAAGCGCCTGGGCATGCGCACCGTACTGGTGGGTGGAGGACTGCGCACGCCGTCCTACGTCGACCTGCGCATTCCGAACATCCTCTCGCTGCAGCGTCAGCTTGGGCGGCTGCTCGGCTGACGGGCCGCCATCAGGCGGGCGCCATCGCCGTAGCCCAATGGCACCGGCTGGTCGATCGGCACGAAATCGTGCCGCTGCCAGAAGGCGACGGCGTCTTCCAGCGCGACCAGTACCATGCGCCGCAGGCCCGCACGCGCACACCAGTCGCGCACGCGATCGAGCAGGGCGGCTGCCACGCCCGCGCCACGGGCCTCAGGAGACACCGCCAGATCATGCAGGAAGGCGAGCCGCTCCCCTTCGGGCAAGCGCGGGAGTTCGGCATGCAGCGCGGGCGGCGCGATGCCTGCCCACGGGTGCGCGAGCACATAGCCGACGCCGCGCCCGTCCAGCTCGGCAATCCAACACGCCTCAGGCGCAAGGGCAAGCTTGCGCGCCAGCACGGAAGCAGACTCCTGATAGGCGTCGCCATACGCAGCCCGCTGCACGGCGAGTACCGCATCCAGGTCGGCGGCGGTCAGCGCGCGCGTGCTGGCGGTGCCGCGACTGAGGTCGTGGCCCGACGAGCCGACCTCAGTCGCCATCCTTGAGCCAGCGTGCGGCATCGAGCGCATAGTAGGTCAGGATGCCATCGGCGCCGGCACGCTTGAACGAGAGCAGCGCTTCCATCGCGCAGGCACGCTCGTCAAGCCAGCCATTGGCTGCAGCCGCCTTGAGCATGGCGTATTCGCCGCTCACCTGATAGACGTAGGTCGGCACCTCTAGCTCGCGCTTCACTCGCCGCACGATGTCCAGATACGGCATGCCCGGCTTGACCATGAACATGTCCGCGCCCTCGGCGATGTCGAGCGCGACTTCACGGATCGCCTCGTCGCTGTTGGCCGGGTCCATCTGATAGGTGTGCTTGTTGCCCTTGCCCAGGTTCCCGGCCGAACCGACGGCATCGCGGAAGGGGCCGTAGAAACTGGAAGCGTACTTGGCGGAGTAGGCCAGGATGCGTGTATGAATGTGCCCGCCCGCGTCGAGTTCGGCACGGATGCGGCCGATGCGGCCATCCATCATGTCCGAGGGGGCAACCACGTCGGCGCCAGCCTGCGCGTGGCACAACGCCTGCTTGGCGAGCGCCTCGAGCGTCTCGTCGTTCATCACGTAGCCACGCGGATCGGCCGGATCGATGAGGCCGTCCTGTCCATGGCTGGTGTAGGGATCGAGCGCGACATCGGTGATCACGCCAAGCTCAGGGAAGCGCGCCTTGAGCGCCTGCACGGTCCGCGGCACCAGGCCCTCGGGGTTCCAGGCCTCCTCGGCACCGTCGGTCTTGCCGGCAGCGTCGATCACCGGGAACAGCGCCAGCGCCGGCACGCCGAGCGCCAGCGCCTGGTCGGCCACGCGCAGGAGATTGTCGATCGAAACGCGCTCGACGCCCGGCATGGAAGGCACACCCTCGGTGCGTGCGCTGCCATCGAGCACGAACACCGGGTAGATCAGGTCATTGCTCGTAAGCACGTTCTCACGCATCAGACGGCGCGAAAACTCGTCGCGGCGCATGCGGCGCATGCGGGTGGAGGGAAACGCTCCAGTGGGTCGCATCGTGTTCTCTCTCAAATCATGGGTCGGGTCCGGTCCGACCGCAGCCCCGCCGTGTCGCGACGCAAGGGCGCCCGGGAACCGGGTGCGAAGACCGCGAATGCAAAAAACACGGAACTTCGCGCAAGAGTCTCCATCTTAGCAAGCAGATGGTGTCCGGCGCCGCGCGCCGGCCATCTCCCGCTTCACCTCCCTGAGCGGGTGCCTCACGCCCGGTGAGGCATTTTTGGCCCCCGACTATGTCCCCTGGTCGGGGGCTTTTGTTTGTTCCAGGCCCTCGGCCGGCACGCAGGCGTCACCCGCATCGGCCTCACCCCCGGAGTCGTCGGGCGCTGGCTGCAGGTCGCCCAGGAGCCACCCGCCGATCACTTTCTCGGCCTCCTCCACGCCGCTCTTCTTCAGGCTGGAAAACAGCTGCACCGTAACCTGCGGACCCAGCGGCGCGAGCGCGCGGCGTACCTCCTGCAGGACCGCCGCAGCCGCTCCGCGCGAGAGCTTGTCACTTTTGGTGAGCAGAACATGAATGGGACGCCGGGACACCGCGAACCAATCGATCATCTGCCGGTCGAGCGGGGTGAGCGGATGGCGCGAATCCATGATCAGCACCAATCCGATCAGGCTCTCACGCTTCTTCAGGTAGGTTTCGATCAGGCCTGCCCATTCGCGGCGAACCTTCTCGGGCACCGCCGCGTAGCCGTAGCCGGGCAGGTCAACAAGCAGCGCGCCGCTGTTGAGCCGGAAGAAGTTGAGAAGCTGGGTGCGCCCCGGCGTCTTGGAGACGAAGGCAAGTCGCACATGACCAGCGAGCGTGTTGATCGCGCTCGACTTGCCGGCGTTCGAGCGCCCCGCGAAGGCGATTTCCGGGCCGGACGGTGGCGGCAAGCCGGAGGGCTTGGCGATCGATATCTCGAATTGTGCGTTGCGGAACAAAGGCATCTAGGAAGGGGCGAAAAGGCGGTTGGCTATGGAAGAAAGCCTCCATCGCATCGCGCAATCAGGCTTTCCTGTATTAGAATACCGCGTTTGAAACATTCACTCACGGCTTTCCGAGGACATCATGATCAAGCGTTCCCTGCTGCTCTCGTCGCTGCTGCTGCTTGCCGGCAGCCTTCAGGCCCAGGACCAGGCTCCGGACCTCGCCAAGGCAAAACAGACCGCCGAGACCGTCTGTGCTGCCTGCCACAACATCGATGGCAACAGCGCACTTCCGGCAAACCCGAAGATCGCCGGCCAGCACGAAGACTACCTCTTCAAGCAGTTGCGCGAATTCAAGAGCTGGAACGGCAACCCGCCGGTGCGTGAGAACGCGATCATGGGCGCGATGGTGGCCGGCCTGGAAGAAGCTGACATGCGCGGCCTCGCCCAGTACTTCGCCGGCTTCGAACTTCAGCCGGAAGCGGCGCAGAACCTCGAGACGATCGAACTCGGGCAGCACATCTGGCGCGCCGGCATCCCCGAGAAGGGCGTCCCCGCCTGTGCCGCCTGTCACGGCCCCGCCGGTTCCGGCATGCCGGCGCAGTATCCGCGCCTGTCGGGTCAGTTCGCCGAGTATCTCGATGCGCAGATGAAGGCCTTCCGCGACAACGTGCGCGCAAACGACCCGAACAACATGATGCGTGCAATCGCGATCAAGATGACCGATCCCGAGATCAAGGCCGTCTCCGACTACGCTGCCGG
Organism: Thauera sp. ZXT1-4; assembly: GCF_052598215.2. Taxonomy (NCBI): domain Bacteria; kingdom Pseudomonadati; phylum Pseudomonadota; class Betaproteobacteria; order Rhodocyclales; family Zoogloeaceae; genus Thauera; species Thauera sp. ZXT1-4. Next base: position 61,983 of record NZ_JBQWSN020000010.1, read on the forward strand.
CCTGCGCTGAACTTCAGCGCACCCGCAACACCCGGGGGCGGCACCCGCCGCCCCGCCCTGCCGGTCCGGTGAGGCGGCAGCCCGCCTCGAACGCCGCGTTCGCGCGTCGCCCCAGCCGCCGCTCACCCGACCCTTCTCACCGAGGTCCGGATGCAACGCGGCACCGCGCGCGCCCTCTTCGAGCTCCTGAGCTCGATGCGATTCGCCATCGCCCTGCTGACGATCCTGTCGATCGCCTCGGTGATCGGCACGGTCGTCAAACAGAACGACCCACTGAACGCCTATCTCAACCAGTTCGGTCCGTTCTGGTTTCCCGTCTTCGAAAAGCTCGGCCTGTATTCGGTCTATAACGCCGGCTGGTTCATCGTCATCCTGGCCTTCCTGGTGCTGTCGACCTCGCTGTGCATCGTGCGCCAGACCGCGCCCATGCTGCGCGAGATACGCAGCTTCCGCGAACATGCGCGCGAAGCCTCGTTGCGCCAGTTCGCCCACCGCGCCAGCCTGAGTGCAACGCTGGACTTGCCCGAGGCGCAGACACGTATCGAGGAATACCTGCGCCAGCACCGCTTCAACAGCCGCAGCAACGCGCGCAGCGACGGTGCGCTGATCGCCGCGAAGCAAGGCAGCATCGGCCGCGTCGGCTACTTCTTCGCCCATGGCGCGATCGTACTGATCTGCGTCGGCGGCCTGCTCGACGGCGACCTCCCCCTGCGCGTTACGACCTGGCTGGGCGACAAGCAGCCCACCGCAGCCAACCAGCTGATCGCGGACATCCCCGAATCGGCACGCCTCGACCTCGACAACCCCAGCTTCCGAGGCGACGTCTACATCCCCGAGGGGCGCACCACCACCTTCGCCGTGCTGCGCGCCGGCGACGGGATCCTGCTGCAGGAACTGCCCTTCAACATCACACTCGAGCGCTTCCACATCGACCATTACGAGAATGGCATGCCAAAGCGCTTCGCCAGCGACATCGTTGTGGCCAACCGCATGAGCGGCGAATCCACCGCACACACGATCGAGGTGAACAAGCCGCTCACACTGCAGGGCATTACCCTCTATCAGTCGAGCTTCGAGGACGGCGGCTCCCGGCTCCGGCTCGTGGCCAGGAGCCTGCTGCCGGGGCGTGCCGGCGTGCTGACGGAACTCGAGGGCGCGGTCGGCGAGAACCTCCCGTTCCACGACGAAGCGTTCCGCTACACCCTGGAATTCATCGACTTCAAGGCCTTCAACGTCGAGGATCTCGCGACCGGTGAAGGTGCGGACGTGCAGTCGGCCAAGGGCTTGGCCAGGCTCGAGCAGCACCTCGGTAGTGGGGCCCGGACCGTCAGCCCGCGCGACATGCGTAACGTCGGCCCGAGTTTCACCTACCGGCTGCGCGACGAAGCCGGGCAGGCGCGGGAGTTCCACAACTACATGCTGCCGATCGAGCAGGACGGGCGCTGGTTCCTGTATACCGGCCTGCGCGACAGCCAGGCCGACAGCTTCCGTTACATGCGCATCCCGCTCGACGAGGCCGGCAGCGTCGACACCTGGTTCGCGGTACGCAACCTGCTGCTCGACCCGACCCAGCGCGCGCAGCTGGCGCAGCGCTTCGCCGCCCGCACCTTTGCCGGCGGACAGAACGCCGAAGCCATGCGCGCGCCGCTCGCGCAAAGCGCGGTCCAGACGCTGGAGCTTTTCGCCGAGCGCGGCTACGAGACCCTGGGCGCCTTCATCGAACGCACCGTCCCCGAGGCCGAGCGTGGCCAGGCCGCCGATGTGCTGGTGCGCGTACTGCAGGGCGCAGCGTGGGAGGCCTGGATGCAGGTCCGCGCGGACGCTGGCCTGGACGCCGCGGAAGTGAGCCCCGCGCGCGCCACTTACGTCAACGACAGCATCGCTGCGATCTCGGACAGCCTGTTCTACGGCTCGCCGGCCTACCTCCAGCTGGACAGCTTCGAGGAGCGGCTCGCGACCGTGCTGCAGGCAACGCGCTCCCCCGGTCAGCCGCTGGTCTATATTGGTTCGCTGCTACTCGTGCTGGGCGTGTTCGCCATGCTCTACATCCGCGAACGCCGCTTCTTCGTACTGGTGAAGGCGAACGAAATCCTCGTCGCCATGTCCTCCAATCGCAAGGCACTGGACGTCGACGAAACCTTCCAGCGCCACGTGGAAGGCCTCGCTGCCGCCCTGCGCGCGGCTCCGCCCGCCCCCGTTCCCGAATCGGTCAAAGGTGCATGATGGATATCGCACGTCCCTCCCCCGCAGCCCCCTCTCACCCCGCCGCTGCCGCTTCTGTGCCACCAGCGCAGCGCGCGCCAAAACACTGGCTGCGCCAACTTGATCTCTTCGACTGGCTATACGCACTGGCGCTGGTGGCCGGAGCGGTCATCGCACTGGTCCATTACCAGCACGCGATGGACGTCTACGACGACATCGTGCTGATCCTGCATGTACCGGTGCTGGCCGCGATCGGCTGGTACTGGAAGCCCTTCCGCAGCTTCCTCGCCGCCGTGGCGGTGCTGTCGCTGGCGAGCATTGCGCTCTATCAGGGCGATCTGGCGCGCGCCGAGCAGACCTTCTTCCTCAAGTACCTGATCTCCAGCCAGACCGCGATCATGTGGATGAGCGCGCTCATCTTCATCGCCACGGGTGCCTACTGGATCGGTCTGCTCGCGCGCTCGGACTTCGGTGAGCGCACTGGCTCCACGCTGACCTGGATCGCCGCAGTCATGGGCACCGTGGGTCTGTTTGTGCGCTGGTACGAGTCCTACCTGCTCGGACCCGAGATCGGCCATATTCCGATCAGCAACCTGTACGAAGTGTTCGTCCTCTTCACGCTGATGACCGCCCTGCTCTACCTCTACTATGAGGGCCGCTATGCAACGCGGCGCATGGGCGCCTTCGTGATGATCGTCCTCTCCGCCGCGGTTGCGTTCCTGCTCTGGTACACCTTCACCCGAGAGGCGCACGAGATCCAGCCGCTGATCCCCGCATTGCAGTCGTACTGGATGAAGGTGCACGTGCCGACCAACTTCATCGGTTACGGCGCGTTCGCGGTCGCGGCGATGGTCGGCACGGCCTACCTGCTCGCCGAGCGCGGCCTCCTCGCCAGCCGGCTGCCGGCACTGCGCGTGCTCGAGGACGTGATGTACAAGGCGATCGCGATCGGCTTCGCATTCTTCACCATCGCCACCATCCTGGGCGCGCTCTGGGCCGCCGAAGCCTGGGGCACCTACTGGCAGTGGGACCCGAAGGAAACCTGGGCGTTGATCGTATGGCTGAACTACGCGACCTGGCTACACATGCGCCTGACCAAGGGCCTGCGTGGCGCGGTGCTGGCCTGGTGGGCGGTCGTGGGTCTGTTCGTGACCACCTTCGCCTTCGTCGGCGTCAACATGTTCCTCACCGGCCTGCACTCCTACGGCGCGCTGTAATCGCGCGAACAGGGACCCACCGAGATGCGGAGCAAGCCCCCCCTACCCGGAATCCGAAGCATGACTTCAGCCCCCGCAGGCAGCTACCCGAGCCGCAATTTCCTCAGCGTCGAGGACGCCCGGCGCACCATCCTGGCAGCGCTGACCCCGGTCGGCGGGCGCGAGCGGGTGACCGTGCGCGCCGCGCTCGGGCGCGTGCTGGCCGAGGACGTGATCGCGCCCTACAACGTCCCTGCACACGACAATTCCGCCATGGACGGTTACGCGGTGCGCGCGACCGACCTCGCTGCGGGGGCGGAGACCCTGCTCGACGTGGTCGGTACCGCCTATGCCGGACGGCCCTTTTCGGGCATCGTAGGCCACCGCCAGGCGGTGCGCATCATGACCGGCGCAAGCATCCCGCAAGGCGCGGACACGATCGTCATGCAGGAAGTGGCGCGTCGCGAGCATGACAAGGTCTGCATTCCAGCCGGCCAGAAACCCGGACAGAACCTGCGCCGCGCGGGTGAAGACCTCGCCGAGGGCGGCGTGGCCGTTGCCGCAGGCAAGCGCTGCGGCCCGGCGGAGCTCGGCCTGATCGCATCGCTCGGCATCGCGGAGGTCTGCGTGCACCGACGTCTGCGCGTCGCGATCCTGTCGACCGGAGACGAGATCGCTTCCATCGGCCAGGCGCTCGGCCCCGGTCAGGTCTATGACAGCAACCGCTACACGCTCCATGGCACGCTCTCGCGGCTCGGTTGCGACCTGCTCGATCTCGGCGTCGTACCCGACCGGCCCGAGGCGCTCGAGGCCGCCTTCCGCGAAGCCTCGCAGGCAGCGGACGTCGTGATCACGAGCGGTGGCGTCTCAGTCGGCGAGGCAGATTTCATCCGCGAGATGATGACCCGCCTGGGCGAGGTCGCGTTCTGGAAGCTGGCCATCAAGCCGGGGCGCCCCATGGCCTTCGGGCGCATCGGCAACGCGGTGCTGTTCGGCCTGCCGGGCAATCCGGTCGCGGTGATGGTGACGTTCTACCAGTTCGTGCAGGATGCCCTGCTCAAGCTCATGGGGGTGAATCCGCTCCCACCCGCCGAGCGTTTCCCGGTACATGCAGCCTTCGCGTTGCGTAAGCAGCCCGGGCGGGTGGAGTATCTCCGTGCCTGCCTGAACCGCGACAGCGACGGGCTCTCGGCAACCCTCGCCGGTGCGCAGGGCTCGGGGATCCTGCGCTCGATGTCCGAAGCAGACTGCTTCGTGGTCCTTCCTGAAGACTGCACGAACGTGCAGCCGGGAGATACCGTTCTCGTTCAACCCTTCCACGGTCTTGTCTGACCCTTCAGACCACGCGCCGCACACAACACCAGCACATCATGACCCAGGACGAACTCAAGAAAGCCGCCGCGCTCGCCGCACTCGACTACATCGTGGAGGGTAGCATCGTCGGCGTGGGTACCGGCTCCACGGTGAATCACTTCATCGACGGCCTTGCCGGGATGCGCGAGCGCATCCGTGGCGCGGTGTCCAGCTCCGAAGCGAGCTCGAAACGCCTCGCCGCCCATGGTATCGAGGTGTTCGATCTCAACGGCATCGAACACCTGCCGGTCTATGTGGACGGCGCCGACGAGATCGATGGCGGTTTCGCGATGATCAAGGGCGGAGGTGGCGCGCTCACGCGCGAGAAAATCGTCGCGGCCGTATCCGGGCGCTTCGTGTGCATCTGCGACGCCAGCAAGCGGGTCGACGTGCTCGGCCGCTTTCCGCTGCCGGTCGAGGTGATCCCGATGGCGTGCAGCCACGTGGCGCGCGAGCTGCGCAAGCTGGGCGGCGACCCCAAGGTACGCGCGGACTTCGTCACCGACAACGGCAACCTGATCCTGGACGTGCATGGCCTGTCGATCACGGATCCGGTCGCGACGGAAACCCGCATCAACCAGATCGTGGGCGTGGTCACCAACGGCCTCTTCGCCGAGCGCGGCGCGGACGTGCTGGTGCTGGCAGGCTCCGCGGGCGTGGAACGCCTGCAGCGTTGAGCACCGGATTCACAACCGTGGTTTCAGCCTCGTTGCGCGCAACAAAAGCTTAACAATGCCCTGCTAGCCTGCTGGCTTCCCGAACAGGCCGATTACAGAAATGACCGAACACACCTACAAGCAGTTCGACGTCGAACTCGAGGAAATCCGCCGCGGCGTGCTGCAGATGGGCGGCATGGTCGAACAACAGACCCGGAATGCCCTCCTGGGCCTGCGTACCGGCGACCTGGTGCTGCTCGAGAAGGTCATCGACGGCGACAAGGCGATCAACCTCGAGCAGATCCGTCTCGACGACGAGTGCAACCACATCATTGTCCGCCGCCAGCCCGCCGCAAGCGATCTGCGCCTGGTCATGACCGCCATCAAGAGCGTGTCGGATCTCGAGCGCATCGGCGACGAGGCGAAAAAGATCGCCAAGGCGGCACGGCGGCTGCACACCGCCGAGAGCAGTTTCACCCCGCGCGTCGGACTCGAGCAGTGCGCCACCATGGCGCTCGAGATGCTGCAACTGGCGCTGGACGCCCTCGCACGCGCCAACACGAGCAGCGTGGACACGATCAAGCGCAAGGACGCCGACGTCGATGCCGGCTTCAAGAGCATCATGCGCCAGCTCATCACCTACATGATGGAAGATCCGCGCACGATCACGAACAGCCTCGAAATGCTTTTCATCGCCAAGTCGATCGAGCGCATCGGCGATCACGCCCTGAACATCGCCGAGCACGTGGTCTACCTCGCCCGCGGCGAGGATGTCCGCTTCGAGAAGGCGCAGGCGCAGCTCGGCGAAAAGCCCTGAGCGCCCGCTTCACCTGCCGAAAAAGCGAAGGGGGAGGCGCCGCGAGGCCCTCCCCCTTTTCGTCTGTCCAAGTCCGCCGCGCGCACCAGAGCTGCGTGCAAGCTCAGGGCTGCGGGGGCACGTAGCCGGCAATCTGGTCTGCACCGCCTTCGAAGAAGTGCTTTTCCATCTGCTCGGCCAGATACTTGCGCGCACGCGCATCCATCAGGTTGAGCCGGTTCTCGTTGATCAGCATGGTCTGGTACTTGACCCACTGCTGCCAGGCTTCCTGCGAAACGCTCTCGTAGATGCGCTTGCCAAGTTCGCCGGGCACCGGCGGCCGCTCCAGACCTTCGGCCTCGCGCCCCAGTTTGATGCAGTTCACCATGCGTGCCATGTTTCGATCCTTTCTGCTTGCGGGTTCATAGAAGCGTGAAGGCCGCATTCTAGCCCATTCACCGCGGCCACCTCATCCCGGCCACCTCATCCCTGCCCGCTTGATCCGCCGCACCGGCGTTCGCACATCCGGCGGAGCGCGTCCGGTCAAAGGCTCTTCACGAACACCTTGGAGCGGCGCTGGTAGTTATAGAGCTCGCGCTTCTGGCGCGGCAGGGCCTCCGGGCCGATCTCGCTGAAGCCGCGCTCGCGGAACCAGTGTGAAGTACGCGTGGTGAGCACGAACAGGCGCTCCAGGCGCTGCATGCGCGCGCGGCGCTCGATGCGCTTCAGCAACTGGTCGCCCAGGCCGGCGCGCCGGTACTCGGGCGTGACCGCAAGGCAGGCCAGCTCAGCCGCGTTTTCCTCACTGAAGGGATACAGCGCCGCGCAGCCGACAAGCACGCCATCGTGCTCGACCAGAGTGAAGCGGTCGATCTCCTGCTCGAGCAGTTCGCGCCCGCGCCGCACCAGCGTGCCATCGGCCTCCATCGGCGAGATCAGCGCCACCAGCGCGGCAACGTCGTCCACGGTCGCCTCGCGCACGCGGAACAGCGGGTCTCGAGACACCACCGTACCGACGCCCGCGTGGGTGAAGAATTCGAGCAGCAGGCCGCCATCGAGATCGTGGTCGATCAGGTGGCAACGCGCCACGCCCTTGCGCACCGCACGGATCGCGCAGGGCAGGAACAGGTGCATGTCCTCCGTGAGCCCTTCGCCCGCCTCGAATGCACGCTCGGCCTCGTCCGCCGTCACCGACTCGATCAACGCGCCCTGCGCATCGAGCAGTCCCGGCGCATCGCACAGGTAAATAAGCTTTTCGGCCTTGAGCGCGATCGCCACCGCCTCGGCCACCTCCTCCATGGCAAGGTTGAAGATCTCCCCCGCGGGCGACACACCCAGTGGCGTGATCAGCACGACGTTCTGCTGATCCAGGTCGGCGTTGATCTCCTCGGCGATGATCTTGCGCACGGCGCCGGTGTATTGGTAATCCACCCCGTCGACCACCCCCACCGGGCGCGCGGTGATGAAGTTGCCGCCGGTGACACGGATGTAGCTGCCGGCCATCGGGGTATTCGGCAGGCCTTGCGAAAGCAGCGCCTCGACCTCGAGCCGGGTCACCGCCATGGCCGACTTGACGCACTCCAGCGCCTCCGGATCGGTGACGCGCAGGCCGTGGTGGAAGCGGGGCTCGAGCCCCCTGCGCGCGAGCTCAACATCGATCTGCGGACGCGCGCCATGCACCAGTACCAGGCGGATGCCGAGCGCGGCGAGCAGGTTGCAGTCGTATGCGAGGCTCTGCGCCCGGGCGCCGGCCGCGACCTCACCGCCAAAGCCGACGACGAAGGTGCGGCCGCGGAAAGCATGGATATAGGGCGCGGCCCCGCGCACCCAGGCGACGAACTGTGCGGTGGCGTCATCGACCACCGGCACCGGCGCAGGCACGGGCGCGGAGGACGCCGGCATGTCGAGGCCCGGCGCGGAGTTCGTCGAAGGCGTTGTACTGGCGGACTTGCTCACACGGTCACCACGAGGAAAGCGGCCGGCGGGACTTCGCCGGCACATACGGAATCGGATGTGCGGATTCTAGCCCGAACGCGGCCGGGCGATCAGCCGAGCTCCGCCTCGAGCCGCTCGCACAGGGTGCGCAGCACCTTGATGCGGGCATGGTGCTTGTCGTCTGCCTCGACCAGCGTCCAGGGCACGCGCTCGGTGCTGGTACGATCGACCATATCGCACACGGCACGACGGTAATCGTCCCACTTCTCGCGGTTACGCCAGTCCTCGGCGGTGATCTTGAAGCGCTTGTGCGGTTCGGTCTCGCGCGCCTTGAAACGCTCGAGCTGCTCATCCTTGGTGATCGCCATCCAGAACTTGACCACGATTGCTCCGGCATCGGCCAGCTGCTCCTCGAAGTCGTTGATCTCGGAGTAGGCACGCATCCAGTCAGCCTCCGAGCAAAACCCCTCCACACGCTCCACCAGCACCCGGCCATACCAGGAGCGGTCGAAGATCACCACCTTGCCGCGCGGCGGGAGATGTCGCCAGAAACGCCACAGGTATGGCTGGACGCGCTCTTCCTCGGTGGGCGCGCCAATCGGCACGATGCGGTACTGGCGCGCATCGAGCGCCCCCACCACGCGACGGATCGCACCGCCCTTGCCCGCTGCATCCATGCCCTCGAACACCAGCACCAGGTTGCGCTGGCGAAAGACCTCCGAGCGCGTGAGCAAGGCCAGGCGCCCCTGCAGGGGTTCGAGCAGCTCGTCGTACTCCTTGCGCTTCATGCGCGGGTGCTCGAGGCTGTCGACCACGTTCAGGCCATCGATGCACGGCGGCAGCGGCGCAGCGGACAGGCGCGGCATCCAGTGCTGCGAGGCCGCATCAAGACGCCTGCGCAGCGCGGCCAGCAGCGTGCGTGCGACGAACAGCGTGCGAAAGCGCGGATCGGAACCGTCGACGATCAGCCACGGCGCCTCGCCGGTGCTGGTCGTGCGCAGGGCGTGACCTGCCACTTCGCGGTAGCGATCATAGAGCTCGAAGTACTTCCAGTCGCGCTCGGTCACACGCCAGCGCGTGCGCTCGTCCTTCTCCAGGTCCTTCAGGCGCTTCTTCTGCGCCGAGCGGGAGAGGTGGAACCAGAACTTGATCAGCAGCACGCCCTCGTGCGCGAGCATGGCCTCGAAGCGACGGATCTCGTCCAGGCGCTGATCCAGTTCGGCCTTGCCACTGCGCTTCTCCACACGGTCGCGGATCGGCTGCGTGTACCAGTTGCTGAACATCACGCCGATCCTGCCGCGCGGCGGCAGCGCGCGCCAGAAGCGCCACATGAAGGGGCGATCGGACTCTTCTGCGGTGGGCGTATCAAAGGCCCAGGTCTCGATGTGACGCGGATCCATCCACTCGTTGAGCAGATTGATCGTCTCGCCCTTGCCGGCCTTGTCGACACCGTTGATGAGCACGACCACCGCGAACTGCTTGAGATCGAGCAGATCGAACTGCGCATCGAGCAGTTCGGCACGCAGCCCGGGGACGGCGGCATCGAAGGTTTCCGGGTCGGTGTGGTGGCCGAGTTCGGCGGATTCGAACATCAGCTTCTCCCTTTTCGTAGTGCTGCAGTGGTGCCGCAGTGGCGGCTCAGAAGTCGCCCCAGCGCGCCTGCATCGCAGCGATCGCCGCCAGGCCGGCCGTTTCGGTGCGCAGGATGCGCGGCCCCAGCCGCACGCGCCGGCAGCCGGCCGCATCGAAGGCCGCCAGTTCCGCTTCGCTCCAGCCCCCCTCCGGCCCAACCAGCAGACGTACGCATCCGGCAGGCGCCGGCTCGTCGGCGAAGCCGGCCGCACCGCCCGGCGCAAGCACGTAGTTCAGCCCACCGCGGTGGCCTGCCAGCCAGGCCGGCAGGCCCAGCACCGGCAGCACCACCGGCACGCGGTTGCGCCCGCATTGCTCGCATGCGGCCACTGCAACCTGCTGCCAATGGGCGGCGCGCTTCTCCGCACGCTCGCCAGCAAGCCTGAGCACCGAGCGCTCGGCCTGCACCGGCTGAACCGCGCTCACGCCCAGCTCGACCGCCTTCTGCACCACCCAGTCCATCTTGTCGCCGGACGCGAGCGCCTGCACCAGCACCACCTCCAGAGGCGACTCGCGCTCGGTATCTCGCCGCGCACCGAGCCGCGCCGAAACCCGCCTTCCGTGGATCGCGAGCGTCGCATCGACCTCGCCGCCGTGGCCGTCGAACAGCACCACGGCCTCGCCATCGCGCAGGCGCAGCACCCTCGCCGCATGATGGGCGAGCGCCTCGGGCAACTCGAACTCACCCGCCTCGGGCAGGCGACCAGGAAAGTGGAAGCGTGAAATCATCGTAAGATTATAGGCCTCAGCACAGGCCGCCCGAGCGGCCAGGAGGCCCCGATGCCTACAGCAGCCCAGCGCCTGGCGCGCGCACGCGCCCTGGAATCCATGGTTCGCGACATCGCGCGCGACGAGATCCTTCCCCGTTATCTCAAGTCGGCGCGCAATCGCAAGGCCGACGGCTCGCTCTTCACCGAAGCCGACTTCGCCTCACAGCGTCGCTTCACCGAGGCACTGCCGCAGTTCCTCCCGGGCGCCGTGCTGGGTGAGGAGATGAGCGCCGCCGAGCAGGCAACCGTGTGGAACGAGGGTGCGCGCGGGATGTGGTGCATCGACCCGATCGACGGCACCACCAACTTCGCCAACGGTATCCCCCTGTTCGCGGTATCGATCGCCTATCTGATCCACCACGAGCCGGTGATCGGCGTGGTCTACAACCCGATCACCGACGAGTCCTTCTATGCCGCGCGCGGCGCGGGGGCCTATCTCAACGGCACCGAACTGCCCCTGCGCGCCGGCGCAACCAGCCTGTGCGACGCCGTGGCGGGGGTGGACTTCAAGCGCATCAGCCATCACCTCGGCGACGAACTGGCGGTGCGGCCGCCCTATTACTCGCAGCGAAACTTCGGTTCGAGCGCGCTCGAATGGTGCTTCGTCGCCGCCGGCCGGCTCGACGTGTATGTGCATGGCGGGCAGATGCTGTGGGACTACGCTGCCGGACGCCTGATCCTGGCCGAGGCGGGCGGCATTGCCGAGGCACTGGACGGCGGCGCGCTGATGTCCGGCCCCGCGATCAAGCGCGGCGTGATCGCCGCCGCCTCGCCCGCCCTGTTCACCGACTGGTCGAACTGGATCAAGGCGCACTCCTGAACCCCGCCACACCGAACCGCCTGCGGCGCCCGCGCGCCGCTTATCCGACCCTGCGCCTGCGACGGAGCCCATCATGTCCCTGAAGCACCCGATCATCGCCGTGACCGGTTCGTCCGGCGCGGGTACGACGACGGTCAAGCACACTTTCGAAGCGATCTTTCACCGCGAGAATGTCAATGCCGCCATCGTCGAGGGCGACAGCTTTCACCGCTACACCCGCGACGAGATGAAGACGCTGATCGAGGACGCGGAGCGGGTCGGCCAGCGCGGCATCAGCCACTTTGGCCCCGAAGCCAATCAGCTCTCCGAGCTCGAACGCCTGTTTCGCGCCTATGGCGAAGCCGCCACCGGCCGCCGCCGTTACTACATCCACAACGAAGCCCAGTCGATGCGCTGGAACCTGCCCATGGGCACCTTCACCGAATGGGAGGATCTTCCGGTCGGGACGGACTGCCTGTTCTACGAGGGCCTGCACGGTGCGGTGCAGACCGAGGAAGTGGACATCGCCAGCCATGTCGACCTGCTCATCGGCGTGGTGCCGACGATCAACCTCGAGTGGATCCAGAAACTGCACCGCGACACCAAGCTGCGCGGCTACACCCCCGAGGCCGTGCAGGACACCATCCTGCGCCGCATGCACGACTACGTGCATTACATCGTGCCCCAGTTCGCCCGCACCCATATCAACTTCCAGCGCGTGCCGGTGGTCGATACGTCCAACCCGTTCATCGCGCGCGACGTGCCGACCCAGGATGAGTCCATGGTGGTGATCCGCTTCAAGGATCCACGCGGCGTCGATTTCCCCTACCTGCTGCGCATGATCCACGATGCCTTCATGAGCCGCGCCAACACCATCGTCATTCCGGGTGGCAAGCTCGACCTGGCGATGCAGTTGATCCTGACCCCGCTCATCTGGAGGCTCATGGAGCGCCGCCGGCAGTACGCCTGATCCAAAAGCCTGCAGCGATCCTCCCACTCTGGGCCGCCTTGATAGTGCGGCACAGCGTTGGCATCCCCGGGGCCTTTTAAGGGATAATTCCGGTTTTTCCGATGGTGGCCTCCGGCCCGAGAACAGCATGCAGCCGACCCGCAACGTCCAGCCCCCGGTCTTCAACCCCATCACCGGTGCGATCCGCGCCTTGGCGATGGACGCCGTGCAACAGGCCAACTCCGGCCACCCGGGCGCGCCGATGGGCATGGCCGAGATCGCCGAGGTGCTGTGGCGCCATCACCTGCGCCATAACCCGGCCAACCCCAAGTGGGCCGACCGCGACCGCTTCGTACTGTCGAACGGCCACGGCTCCATGCTGATCTACGCACTGCTGCACCTGACCGGCTACGACCTGCCAATCGAGGAGCTCAAGCGCTTCCGCCAGCTGCACAGCAAGACGCCCGGCCACCCCGAATACGGCTACGCGCCTGGCGTCGAGACCACCACCGGCCCGCTCGGCCAGGGCATCACCAACGCGGTCGGCATGGCGCTCGCCGAGAAGATCCTCGCCGCCGAGTTCAACCGCCCCGGCCACGAGATCGTCAACCACAACACCTATGTCTTCCTCGGCGACGGTTGCCTGATGGAGGGCATTTCGCACGAAGCCTGCTCCCTCGCCGGCACCTGGGGCCTGGGCAAGCTCGTCGCCTTCTACGACGACAACGACATCTCCATCGACGGCCATGTGCAGGGCTGGTTCACCGACGACACCCCCAAGCGCTTCGAGGCCTACGGCTGGCAGGTGATCCGCGACGTGCAGGGCCACGACCCGGTGGCGATCGAGGCTGCCATCCAGCAGGCCAAGGCCGACCCCTCGCGCCCGACGCTGATCTGCTGCAAGACCATCATCGGCGCCGGCGCCCCCAACAAGCAGGACAGCCACGACGTGCACGGCGCCCCGCTCGGCGCGGCCGAAATCGAGGCTGCCCGCGCCCACATCGGCTGGACCCACGCGCCCTTCGAGATCCCGGCCGACGTCTACGCCGCTTGGGACGCACGCACCAAGGGCGCCTCGCTCGAGGCCCAGTGGAACGCCACTTTCGCCGCCTACCGTGCCGCCCACCCCGAGCTCGCCGCCGAGTTCGAACGCCGCATGGCCGGCGAGCTGCCGGCCGACTGGGATGCCCACGTCGCCGCGGTGCTCGCCAAGGTCACCGACAAGGCCGAGACCATCGCCACCCGCAAGGCCAGCCAGAACAGCATCGAAGCCTACGCGCCCAAGCTGCCCGAGCTGCTCGGCGGCTCTGCCGACCTCGCCGGCTCCAACCTCACGCTGTGGTCGGGCGCCAAGGGCGTCAGCAAAACCAGCGGCGGCAACTACGTGTATTACGGCGTGCGCGAGTTCGGCATGGCGGCGATCGCCAACGGCGTCGCGCTGCACGGCGGCCTGATCCCCTACACCGCCACCTTCCTGATGTTCAGCGAGTACGCGCGCAACGCCCTGCGCATGGCCGCGCTGATGAAGGTGCGCCAGATCTTCGTGTTCACCCACGACTCGATCGGCCTCGGCGAAGACGGCCCCACCCACCAACCGGTGGAGCAGACCGCCACCCTGCGCCTGATCCCCAACATGGACGTATGGCGCCCCTGCGACACCACCGAGTCCGCCGTGGCCTGGGCAAGCGCGATCGAGCGCAAGGATGGCCCCACCTCGATGTGCTTCTCACGCCAGAACCTGCCCTTCCAGACCCGCACGGCGGAACAGGTCGCTGCAATCCGCAAGGGCGGCTATGTGCTTGCGGACGCGGCCGGCGGCACGCCGCAGGCGGTGATCCTCGCCACCGGATCGGAAGTTGCACTCGCCATGGCGGCGCAGAAGACCCTGGCCGAACAAGGCGTGGCGGTGCGCGTGGTGTCCATGCCTTCGACCAACATCTTCGACCGCCAGGACGCCGCCTACAAGGCCAGCGTGCTGCCCGCCGGCCTGCCGCGCGTCGCGGTCGAGGCCGGCTGCACCGACGGCTGGTACAAGTACGTGGGCCTTGAAGGCCGGGTGATCGGCATCGACCGCTTCGGCGAGTCGGCGCCGGCCGGCGAGCTGTTCAAGTATTTCGGCATCACCGCGGATGCGGTGGTGCAGGCAGTGAAAGCGGTGCTCTGACGAGACCCAGGCGCGGGAGCGGCTCCGGAAGCGGACCGCTCCCGCTGCACATCAGGGCTCGACCCGGCGCCTGCCGGCGGGGCAGCAACAAGGACGCACACCCGGTTTTCAATCTTTATCCTCATTCCAGGGAGAAGCATCGATGAGCATCAAGGTCGCCATCAACGGTTTCGGTCGTATCGGTCGCTGCACGCTGCGTGCCATCTACGAGCAGGGCCTGCAGAACGAATTCGAAGTGGTCGCCATCAACGCCTCCGGCGATCTGGCCACCAACGCCCACCTGCTGAAGTACGACACCACCCACGGCCGCTTCGCGACCTCGGTCGAGACCGAGGGCGAGGACTGCATCATCATCGACGGCAAGAAGATCCCCTTCTACTCCACCAAGGACCCCAAGGGCGTGAACTGGGGTAGCCACGGCGTGGACGTGCTGCTTGAATGCACCGGCGCCTACACCACCAAGGCCAAGGCCCAGGCCCTGCTCGACCAGGGTGCGAAGCGCGTGCTGATCTCCGCCCCGGGCGGTGACGACGTGGACACCACCATCGTCATGGGCGTTAACGAAGAAGTGCTGCGCAGCGACATGACCGTCGTCTCCAACGCCTCGTGCACCACCAACTGCCTGGCCCCGGTCGCCAAGATCCTGGCCGACAGCGTCGGCATCAAGCAGGGCCTGATGACCACCATCCACGCCTACACCAACGACCAGGTCACGGTGGACGTGCGCCACAAGGACCTGCGCCGCGCGCGTGCCGCCGCTGCCAACATCATCCCCACCAAGACCGGCGCCGCGAAGGCCGTCGGCCTGGTGCTGCCGCAGCTCGTCGGCAAGGTCGACGGCTTTGCCCTGCGCGTGCCCACCATCAACGTCTCGCTGGTCGACCTCACCTTCACCGCCGAGCGCGCCACCACCAAGGAAGAGATCAACGAGCTGATGACCGCCGCGGCCAACGGCCCGCTCAAGGGCATCCTCGCGGTGAATAACGAGCCGTTGGTGTCGTCCGACTTCAACCACACCACCGTGTCCTCCACCTTCGACGCCACCCAGACGCGCGTCATCAAGGGCGAAGACGGCTCCGTGCTGGTCAAGGTCCTGGCCTGGTACGACAATGAGTGGGGCTACTCCTGCCGTATGCTAGACGCTGCCCGCGCTTTCTATAACGCCAAGTAAGCGCCAGGCAAGCCGGTCCAGAACCGCCAACCATCTACGCCCTGCCACGCAGGGCGTTTTTCCGGGAACGAGCGAATCATGCAAGTCAAGAAACTTACCGACCTCGACGTGCGCGGCAAGAAGGTCTTCATCCGCGCCGACCTCAACGTGCCGCAGGACGATGCCGGCAACATCACCGAGGACACCCGCATCCGCGCGTCGCTGCCCTCGATCCAGTTCTGTCTGGAGAATGGCGCCGCGGTCATGGTCACCTCCCACCTCGGCCGCCCCACCGAGGGCACGGTCGGCCCCGACGACACCCTGGCGCCGGTTGCGGTACGCCTAGGCCAGCTGCTGCAGCGTCCGGTGCGCTTGGTCGGCGACTGGGTCGAAGGCGGCTTCGAGGTGAAACCGGGCGAGGTCGTCCTGCTCGAGAACTGCCGCTGCAACAAGGGCGAGAAGAAGGACAACGAGGAACTGGCGAAGAAAATGGCCGCGCTGTGCGACCTCTACGTCAATGACGCCTTCGGCACCGCCCACCGCGCCGAAGCGACCACCCACGGCATCGCCCGCTTCGCCCCGGTGGCCTGTGCCGGCATCCTGATGGGCGCCGAGATCGACGCACTCGGCAAGGCGCTGCACGACCCCAAGCGCCCGCTGGTAGCGATCGTCGGTGGCTCCAAGGTGTCGTCCAAGCTGACCATCCTGCGCTCGCTCGCCGACAAGGTCGACCAGTTGATCGTTGGCGGCGGCATCGCCAACACCTTCCTGCTCGCCTCCGGCAAGCGGATCGGCGAGTCGCTGGCCGAGCCCGAGCTGGTCAAGGAAGCGCAGGCGATCATGGACATGATGAAGGCGCGCGGCGCCGAAGTGCCCTTGCCGGTAGACGTCGTCGTCGCCGACGAAGTCTCCGCCCTGGCGCGCGCGAACCGCATCTCGGTGGACGAGGTCGGCCCGCACGACCGCATTCTCGACGTCGGCCCGCGCACCGCCGCCAAGCTGTCCGAGATCATCGCCCACGCCGGCACCATCGTGTGGAATGGCCCGGTCGGCGTGTTCGAACTGCCCCAGTTTGCCGGCGGCACCAAGATGATGGCCTCGGCCATCGCCCACTCCGAAGCCTTCTCGATCGCCGGCGGCGGCGACACCCTGGCAGCCATCGCGAAATTCCACATCGCCGACGACGTGGGCTACATTTCCACTGGCGGCGGCGCCTTCCTCGAGTTCCTCGAAGGCAAGACCCTGCCCGCGATCGCAGCGCTGGAAGCACGTTTCAAGGACTGAGGCCTGCACCGACACCGCGCAACGGCCGCTCACAGGGGCGGCCGTTTTCGTCATGGCGACGCTTCAAGCCCGGCGCAGCCAGCGCACGCCCTGCCCCGCCATCTTGCGCCGCAGCCAGGCGAGCTGAGTCTGTAGCGAAAGCTCCTTGGGACACAGGTCGTTGCAGGCCAGCAGGCTCATGCAGCCGAAGATCCCTGCATCGTTGCCGACGAGCTCGTAGAAGTCGGCGTCGTCGCGCGTGTCGGCCGGGTCGAGGCGGAAGCGCGCGACCTTGTTGAGGCCGACCGCACCGACGAAGCCCTCGCGCATCTGCGCGGTAGCACAGGCGGCGATGCAGCAGCCGCACTCGATGCAGCGATCGAGCTCGTAGACCTCCTCGGCCAGCGCCGGCTCCATGCGCGCCTCCAGGCAATCAAGATCGGGCTCGCCATCCAGGTGGGCCCAGGTCTGCAGGCGCTCGGCGAGTTCGCGCATCCAGCTCCCCACATCCACCGAAAGATCGGCCACCAGCCGGAACACCGGCAGGGGATACAAGCTGAACGATGCCGGCAAGGTGCTCGTCAGCGTACGGCAGGCCAGCCCGGGGCGGCCGTCGATCACCATCGCGCACGATCCGCACACCCCCGCGCGGCAGACGAAATCGAAGTTCAGGTCCGGCGCCTGGGTGTCGCGAATCGCATTGAGCGCGATGAAGAGCGTCATGCCCGGTTGCTCGTCGAGCTCATAGTCGACCAGGCGCGGCACGCTCTTGGGGTCGCGCGGGTTGTGGCGGAAGATGGAGAGTTTCAGGCGGCGGCTCATCGCGGCGCTCCTTCTTCGATGCCGGCGAGGCGTTCGTTGTCGCCGCGATAGCGCTCGGGCAGGCGCATGCGGAAATCCAGCAGCGCGGCCTGCAGGGGGCTGCGCCCGGCGCCCTCCAGGCGGGCACGGATGGATTCGATCTCGGCCTCGCGCAGCGCGGTGGCCGGGTGCTCGACGATGTTGCGCGTGCCGTAGCCGCGGAAGCCGGGCGGCAGCTCCATGTGCTCGACCGTGATCGGCTCGTACTCCAGCACCGGCGCGGCGCCCCCCGTCGGCCACCACGCCAGCGTGCGGCGCAGCCAGTCGCGGTCGTTGCGCGCCGGGTAGTCCTCGCGCGCATGCGCGCCGCGGCTCTCGCGGCGCTCGAGCGCGCCCTGCGCCGCGCACAGCGCGAGCGCGAGCATGCGCGGCAGGCGGTAGGCGGCCACCAGTTCCGGGTTGGCGTCGAGATGGCGGCTGGCGATGCCGACCCGCTGCGCGCGCGCATGCAGGTCGGTCAGCGTCGCAACCGCTGCGCGCAGCCCGGTCTCATTGCGGAACAGGCCGACGTGCTCGGTCATGGTCACCTCCATCTCGCGCCGCAGCGAGGCCACGGTGTCCCCGCCCGGCGCGGGCACCGGACGCGCAGCGATCGCCTCCAGGGCGGCGCGCTCGCGGCCGACGAACTCGCGCGCGAGTCCGGGCGAGAACTTCAAGGCGCCGGCGTGCGACGCAACGAAATCGGCAACGTACTCGCCCACCAGCATGCCCGCCACCACCGTCTCGGCGAGCGAGTTGCCGCCCAGACGGTTGAAACCGTGCAGGTCCCAGCACGCCGCCTCGCCCACCGCGAACAGGCCGCGCAGCGAGGGCGATTCGCCGCGGTGGTCGGTGCGGATGCCGCCCATCGAGTAGTGCTGGGTCGGACGCACCGGGATCCAGTCGCGCGCCGGGTCGATGCCGAGGAAGTGGCGGCAGATGTCCTTCACCTCGCGCAGCTTGTGGTCGATGTGGGCGGCGCCGAGCACCGCGATGTCCAGCCACAGGTGCTCGCCGGCGGCGGATTTCACGCCTTTGCCGCGGCGCATGTGCTCGGCCATGCGGCGCGAGACCACGTCACGCGAGGCCAGTTCGGCCTTCTCCGGCTCATAGTCGGGCATGAAGCGGTGGCCATCGACGTCACGCAACAGACCGCCGTCACCGCGGCAGCCCTCCGTGACGAGGATGCCGGCAGGCACGATCGCTGTGGGATGGAACTGCACCGCCTCCATGTTGGCCAGGCGTACCACCCCGGTCTCGAGCGCAATCGCCGCCCCCATGCCTTCATTGATCAGCGCGTTGGTCGAAATCCCCCAGATGCGGCCGAAGCCGCCGGTGGCGATCACTGTGGCCGCAGCGAGCATGGCGTACAGCTCGCCGCTCTCCAGATCGCGCACCACCACACCCTGGCAACGCCCGCCCTCGTGGATCAGCGCCACCGCCTCACTGCGGTTGCGCACCGGAATGCCCTCGGCCACCGCGCGATCGCCGAGCGCATAGAGCATGGTATGGCCGGTGCCGTCGGCGGTGTAGCAGGTGCGCCACTTGCGCGTGCCGCCGAAGTCGCGCGCGGTGATCAGGCCATGGGCCTCATCGCGTTCGGTGAGCGTGACACGCTCGCCGTTGATCACCACCTCATGCGCGCCGCGCTGCACCCGGTTCCAGGGCACCCCCCAGGCCGCGAGCTCGCGCACCGCCTTGGGCGCCATGTGGGCGAACATGCGTGCGACAAGCTGGTCGCACCCCCAGTCCGAACCGCGCACGGTGTCCTCGAAGTGCACATCCTCGTTGTCGCCCAAGCCCTTGGTCGCATTACCCAGACTCGCCTGCATGCCGCCCTGCGCCGCGACGGAGTGCGAGCGTTTGGCCGGTACCAGCGACAGCACCTCGACCCGCAGCCCACGCCGCGCCGCGCCCACCGCGGTGCGCAGTCCGGCCAGCCCGCCACCCACAACCAGCACGTCCGTGTATTCGATCCTCATTGCCGCAATGCTCCGGAATCCACCCCGCGCTGCCAGCTCGGCACATAGCGCTCACCCGCACGCGGTGCATGCTCGATGCCCAGGCGGATCTCCGCCATCAGCGTAGTCAGACCGAGGGTGAGCAGGAAGGCGATCAGCGCCCACATCGCGATCTTGAGCCGGCGCCGGCTCACACGCACATCGCGACCCTCGAACCACCCCCACTTCACCGCCAACCGATATAACCCCACGCTGCCATGCACCTCAACCGCGAACAGCAGCGCAAGGTACAGCGGCCAGAAACCGCCGGTCCACACCCGGTCGGCGGACTCATACGGGCCGATAAGTTCGGGGTGCATGAACATCGCGTACAGGTGTACCGGCGCCAGGAAGAACATCGCGAAGCCGGTCACCACCTGCACGAACCACAACGTGGTGTCGCCATGGCGCAGCCGGCTGCCGTGCCGCGCAGCGATACGGTACTGGCGCCAGTCGGCCGGGAACTTGCGCAGGGCCAGCAGCGCATGCAGCGCGAGCAGCGATGTGATCCCCGCAACGAAGACGGACACCAGCCAGGCCTGCGGGCGCGGCAGGAAAAAGTAGCCCTCGAAGAACCGCGCCACGCTCCAGGCGAAATCCTCGCTGATCAGGATCGCGGAAACGAAGCCCATGTGAACCCACATGAAGAGCGCGAGCGCGAGCCCCGACAGGCTCTGCAACACATCGAGACGGGCAGGCCAGGGGGAAGATGCGGAACGGAATCCGGGAAGCGGTGAAGTCATCGGTCAGGCAGGCATCCGGCAGGGGGCACGCCGGGCGCCCGCAAAGGAAAGGAGGCGGATGGCGATACTCTATACCGGCTTTTGTTGCAACGCACAATAGACCCACCCGGAACGGGTGCAGGGCTCCTCTCGAATGCTCAGGCGCCGCGCTTGCGTCCGGGCGCCCTGCGGGGGCAGCCCATGGGATCGCACGGCAGCGATCGTGCATGGCGCACTGCTAGAATGCCGGGAGCCAACCGACCGGAGCAGCCCGGATGTCCCGCCATACCAAGATCGTCGCCACCCTCGGCCCCGCCTCGTCCGACCTGCACACCCTGGAGCGCATGGTGCACGCCGGCCTCGACGTGGTGCGCATGAACTTCTCCCACGGCAAGCCGGAAGACCATGTGACGCGCGCGGAAGCCATTCGCGATGCATCCGCGCGGGCAGGCCGGCCGGTCGGCATCCTCGCCGACCTGCAGGGACCGAAGATCCGCATCGGTAGGTTCGAGGAAGGCCGCGTGACACTGACCCGTGACGCCCCCTTCATCCTCGACGCACGCTGCGAACTGGGCAACGTCCAGCGCGTGGGCCTCGACTACAAGGATCTGCCCAAGGACGTGAAGCCGGGTGACATCCTGCTGCTCGACGACGGCCGCCTCAAGCTGATCGTGCAGCGCGTCCTCGGCCACGAGATCCACACCCTAGTGAAGGTGGGCGGCGAACTCTCGAACAACAAGGGCATCAACCGTCAGGGCGGCGGCCTCACCGCTCCCGCGCTGACCGGCAAGGACATGGACGACATCCGCACCGCCGCCCGTATCGGGGTGGACTTCGTGGCGGTGTCCTTCCCCAAGAGCGCAGCCGACATGTACATGGCGCGCCAGCTGATGCGCGCGGCGGGCAGCTCGGCGCTGCTGATCGCCAAGATCGAGCGCACCGAGGCCGTAGCCAACCTCGAGGAGATCCTGGACGCCTCGGACGGCATCATGGTGGCACGCGGCGACCTGGCCGTGGAGGTGGGCGATGCCGCCGTGCCGGCCCTGCAGAAGAAGATGATCCGCGCTGCGCGCGACCGCAACAAGCTCACCATCACCGCCACGCAGATGATGGAATCCATGATCACCAGCCCGGTGCCCACCCGCGCCGAGGTCTCGGACGTGGCCAACGCAGTGCTCGACGGCACCGACGCGGTGATGCTGTCAGCCGAGACCGCCGCCGGAAAGTTCCCGGTAGAGGTCATCGAGGCGATGAGTCGCGTTTGCCTGGAGGCGGAGAAGTCCTACGACACCGGGCTTGACCGAGAGATGCTCGACCGCGTGTTCACCCGCATCGACCAGTCGATCGCAATGGCGGCGATCTGGACGGCCTACCACCTCAAGGTGAAGGCGATCGCCTCGCTGACGCAGACCGGTTCCACCGCGCTGTGGATGAGCCGCCTGATCGCCGGCGTGCCGATCTACGCGCTCACCCCCGAGGTCTCGGCGCGCAACCAGATGACGCTCTACCGCGAAGTCCATCCGCTCCTGATGAGCCAGACTCACCAGGACCGTGACGTGCTCCTGTGGGAGGCAGAACAGGTATTGCTCGAGCAAGGCGTGGTCGACTACGGCGACCTCATCGTGCTCACCATCGGGGAGCCGATCGGCAGTGCCGGCGGCACCAACACGCTCAAGATCGTACGCGTCGGCGAACACCACATGCCGGGCACCCTGGACGACCCGGTGTAAAGCTGGCTGCAGGGGTGGGCCTGCCCGCAAGCGGCGCCTTCTCGGGCGCTGCATTCGCGGGCAGGCCCGCTCCAGCAATTCCAGCCCCGGCGCCCGCGCTCCCCACAACTCCGCTTCTCCTGCCTGCCAGCTCTGTCCCCGAACGCGCCCCACACGGGCAGGATCGTTTTCGCCACGACACAGGCTAAAATACCGGCTTTCGATCGCACTGCCGCCGAGCGCGGCCCCCTTCCGGAGAGACTCCATGCCCCTCGTTTCCATGCGCCAGCTGCTCGACCATGCCGCCGAACACAGCTATGGCCTGCCCGCGTTCAACGTGAACAACCTCGAACAGGTCCAGGCCATCATGGAAGCGGCGGCGGAATGCGACAGCCCGGTGATCATGCAGGCCTCGGCCGGCGCGCGCAAATACGCGGGCGAAGCCTTCCTGCGCCACCTGATCGACGCCGCCGTCGAGGCCTACCCGAGCATCCCCATCGTCATGCACCAGGACCACGGCCAGAGCCCGGCGATCTGCATGGGCGCGATCCGCTCGGGCTTCTCCAGCGTGATGATGGACGGCTCGCTGCTGGAAGACGGCAAGACGCCCTCCTCCTACGAGTACAACGTCGCCGTCACCCGTGAGGTGGTGAAGTTCTCGCACGCCATCGGCGTCAGCGTCGAAGGCGAGCTCGGCTGCCTCGGCTCGCTCGAGACCGGCCAGGCCGGCGAGGAAGACGGCGTTGGCGCCGAAGGCACGCTCGACCACAGCCAGATGCTGACCGACCCCGACCAGGCCGCCGACTTCGTCAAGCAGACCGACTGCGACGCGCTCGCCATCGCGATCGGCACCAGCCACGGCGCCTACAAGTTCAGCCGCAAGCCCACCGGCGACATCCTCGCCATCGAGCGCATCAAGCAGATCCACGCCCGCATCCCCAACACCCACCTGGTGATGCACGGCTCCAGCTCGGTGCCGCAGGAACTGCTCGAGATCATCCGCCAGTACGGCGGCGACATGAAGGAGACCTACGGCGTGCCGGTCGAGGAGATCGTGCAGGGCATCAAGTACGGCGTGCGCAAGATCAACATCGACACCGACATCCGCCTGGCGATGACCGGCGCAGTGCGCAAGTTCCTGGTCGAGAACCCCTCCAAGTTCGACCCGCGCGAGTTCAACAAGCCGGCGCGCGAAGCCGCCAAGCTGGTGTGCAAGGCCCGCTTCGAAGCCTTCGGCTGCGCCGGCATGGCCAGCAAGATCAAGTCGGTCTCGCTCGAGAAAATGGCGGCGCGCTACAAGGCCGGCGAACTCACGCAGATCGTGCGCTGAGTCGTCGCGGCTTCCCAGGCAGTTCGAAACGCGCCCATGTGGCGCGTTTTTTCTTGCGCGGCTCTCAGCGCTCCATCGCCCGCATCATCTCTGCCGCCTCGGTCTGCAGGAACTCCAGCAGCGCATCGAGCGCTGGCGTCAGCGGGCGGTCCATGCGCGAGACGACGTTCCACTCCCGGATCACCGGCGTATCGGCCACGTCCAGCCGCACCAGGCGCCCGCTTTCCACCTCCATCGCAAAGGTGTGATGCGACAGGAAGGCGATGCCCATGCCCGCCATCACCGCCTGCTTCAAGGTCTCGTTGCTGCCGAGCTCATCCGCAGCCAGCGGCTTGACGCCATGCGTGCGCAGGTAGCGTTCGAGGTTGTCGCGCGTGCCGGAGCCCTGCTCACGCAACAGCAGGCGCTCCTCGGTCAGCGCCGCGGGCGGGATGCGCTTGCGCCCGGCGAGGCGGTGATCCGGGCGCGCCACGAATGACAGCCGGTGCGGCGCGAAGGGAATGCGCCGCAACTCCAGGCCGCGCGGCGGCTGCCCCATGATCGCCACGTCGCAGCGCTGCTCCTGCAGCAGCGCGCGCACGTGCTCGCGGTTCGCCACTGTGAGCCGGAAGGTGATGTCTGGAAAGCGGCGGCCAAATTCCGCGAGCAGATAGGGCACGAAATACTCCGCCGTGGTGATCGCGACCACGTCCAGCGTACCCGCTGCCACACCCATCCTCGCTTTCAGCTCGACCTCGGCCAGTTCCAGGCTGTGCAACACCTGCCGCGCCGCGCGCACCAGAAGCTCTCCCGCCGGCGTCAGTCGCACCTCGCGCCGCCCATCCACCAGCACCTGCCCGACGATGGCCTCCGCGTCACGGACCTGCATCGAGATCGCCGGCTGGGTGAGATGCAGCAGCCGCGCCGCCTGCGTGAAGCTGGCGCTGTCGGCGACGGCGACCAAGGCGCGTAGCTGCTTCAGGGTCATGCGCTGGGCGAGCTTCATCAGAAAACCTTATCTGAAATACACAAAAAACGTCATTGGAGCTTATTTGAGCAAGCCCTTATTGTCCAGTCACCCCACCGCTCGAAGCACCACTCGCAGCCGATCAAACAAAGGAGACACGATATGGGCGCCGCAGACACCCCGCAGCAGATCCTCGACCCCAGGAAGCGCTACCAGGCCGGCGTGCTCAAGTACGCGCAAATGGGCTACTGGAACGCCGACTACGAGCCCAAGGACACCGACGTGCTCGCCGTGTTCCGCATCACCCCGCAGGAAGGCGTGGATCCGATCGAGGCCGCCGCTGCGGTGGCCGGCGAATCCTCCACCGCCACCTGGACCGTGGTGTGGACCGACCGCCTGACCGCCTGCGACAAGTACCGCGCCAAGGCCTACCGCATCGAGCCGGTGCCGGGCCAGGAAGGCCAGTACTTCTGCTGGGTGGCCTACGACCTCGACCTGTTCGAGGAAGGCTCGATCGCCAACCTCACCGCCTCCATCATCGGCAACGTGTTCAGTTTCAAGCCGCTCAAGGCCGCGCGCCTCGAGGACATGCGCCTGCCGGTGGCCTATGTGAAGACCTTCCGCGGCCCGCCGACCGGCATCGTCGTCGAGCGCGAGCGCCTGGAGAAATACGGCCGCCCGCTGCTGGGTGCGACGATGAAGCCCAAGCTCGGCCTCTCCGGCAAGAACTACGGTCGCGTGGTGTACGAAGCCCTGCGCGGCGGGCTGGACTTCACCAAGGACGACGAGAACATCAACTCGCAGCCCTTCATGCACTGGCGCGACCGCTTCCTGTACTGCATGGAGGGCGTCAATCAGGCCGCGGCGCAGACCGGCGAATCCAAGGGCCACTACCTCAACATCACCGCCGGCACCATGGAGGAGATGTACAAGCGCGCCGAATTCGCCCGCGAGCTCGGATCGTGCATCGTCATGATCGACCTCGTCATCGGCTGGACCGCGATCCAGTCGATCAGCAACTGGTGCCGCGACAACGACATGATCCTGCACATGCACCGCGCAGGCCATGGCACCTACACGCGGCAGAAGAACCACGGCGTGTCCTTCCGCGTCATCGCCAAGTGGCTGCGCCTGGCCGGTGTTGACCACCTCCACGCCGGCACCGCGGTGGGCAAGCTCGAAGGCGACCCGATGACGGTGCAGGGCTTCTACAACGTCTGTCGCGACACCTTCACCAGGCAGGACCTGCCGCGCGGCCTGTTCTTCGACCAGGACTGGGCCAGCATCAAGCGCGTGATGCCGGTCGCCTCGGGCGGCATCCATGCTGGTCAGATGCACCAGCTGCTCGACCTGTTCGGCGACGAATGCGTGCTGCAGTTCGGCGGCGGCACCATCGGCCACCCGATGGGCATCCAGGCCGGCGCCACCGCCAACCGCGTCGCGCTCGAATCCATGGTGCTCGCCCGCAACGAAGGCCGCGACATCCTCAACGAAGGTCCGCAGATCCTCGCCGACGCCGCCAAGTGGTGCCAGCCGCTGCGCGCCGCGCTCGATACCTGGGGCGAGATCACCTTCAACTACACCAGCACCGACACGTCCGACTTCGTGCCGACCGCCAGCGTGGCCTGAAGCCCAGCCCCATACCGGAACCGAGGAGACCCATCATGCGCATCACCCAAGGCTGCTTTTCCTTTCTGCCCGACCTCACCGACACCCAGATCGCCGCGCAGATCAACTACTGCCTCGACCAGAACTGGGCGGTCGCCCTCGAATTCACCGACGACCCGCACCCGCGCAACACCTACTGGAACATGTGGAGCCTGCCGATGTTCGACCTGCGCGACCCGGCCGGCGTCATGGGCGAACTCAAGGCCTGCCGCGAGGCCAACCCCGAGACCTACATCCGCATCAACGCCTTCGACTCCACCAAGGGCTGGGAGACGGTGCGCATGTCCTTCATCGTCCAGCGCCCCACGGCCGAGCCCGGCTTCAGACTCACCCGCCAGGAAACGAAGGGTCGCAGCCTGCGCTACACGATGGAGAGCTACGCCGTCGGCCGCAACCCGGAAGGCGCGCGCTATGCGAGCTGACGACACAGCGCATCAGTAAGCCCACGGGCACAGGCCGATCGGGTGATCTGCGAAGCGCGGCGAGGACTGTCTGAGCGCGCGCAGCGCGCGAGTTCCGCAGCCAAGCGGCGCAGATCACCCGGTCGGCCGGCGGTCCCGCGCACACGCCCACCCACGTTCCGATGAACCGACACCGACAGGAGACGCGACCATGAACGCCCCCGAGAAGGCCCCCGCCCCCGCCAGCATCGACCTCGGCGCCGAGTTCCGCGACGCCGGCATCGGCGAAGTGCTCGAGTCCCTCGACCGCGACCTCGTCGGCCTTGCCCCGGTCAAGCGCCGCGTGCGCGAGATCGCCGCCCTGCTGCTCGTCGACCGCGTGCGCCAGCGCCTCGGGCTGGCCACCGAACACCCCTCGCTGCACATGAGCTTCACCGGCAACCCCGGCACCGGCAAGACCACCGTCGCCATGCGCATGGCCGAGATCCTGCACCGCCTCGGCTACTGCCGCCGCGGCCACGTCGTCGCCGTCACCCGCGACGACCTCGTCGGCCAGTACATCGGCCACACCGCGCCCAAGACCAAGGACGTGCTCAAGCGCGCCATGGGCGGCGTGCTCTTCATCGACGAGGCCTACTACCTCTACCGCCCCGAGAACGAAAAGGACTACGGCCAGGAAGCCATCGAGATCCTGCTGCAGGTGATGGAGAACCAGCGCGACGACCTCGTCGTCATCCTCGCCGGCTACGCCGAGCGCATGGAGCGCTTCTTCGAATCCAACCCCGGCATGAAGTCGCGCATCGCCCACCACATCGACTTCCCCGACTACAGCGATGGCGAGCTCGCCGAGATCGCCCAGCGCATGCTCGCCGGCTGGAACTACCGCTTCGACGAGGCTGCGCGCCGCGCCTTCGACGAATACATCGTGCTGCGCCGCCGCCAGCCCCACTTCGCCAACGCGCGCAGCATCCGCAACGCGCTCGACCGCATGCGCCTGCGCCAGGCCCTACGCCTGTTCGAGTCCGGCGCCACGGTCGATGCCGAGGCGCTCACCACGATCACCGAGGCCGACGTGCGCGCCAGCCGCCACTTCCAGCCCGACGAGGCCGCCGGCCCCCAGTGACGCACCGCTCACCGGCCCGCGACCCCGACTGATAACGACACGCACCAATCCGGCACCACGCCGGGGGAGACCACCATGTTCAGCCTCGAGCGCAGCACACTCACCGAATACCTGATCGAACACCGCCGCCGCAACCCCGATGCCACCGGCGAGTTCAACGCCCTGATCCTGCAGGTCGCCCAGGCCTGCAAGGCGATCTCGCGCGCGGTCGCCCACGGCGCGCTCGCCGACGTGCTCGGCAGCCACGGCAGCGCCAACGTGCAGGGCGAGGAGCAGAAGAAGCTCGACGTGCTCGCCGACGAGATCTTCCTGCGCGCCACGCACTGGGGCGGCGACCTCGCGGGCATGGTGTCGGAGGAGAACGAGGCCCCCATCCCGCTGCCCGCCAGCGACCAGCGCGGCAAGTACCTGCTCGCCTTCGACCCGCTCGACGGATCAAGCAACATCGACGTCAACGTCGCCGTCGGCTCCATCTTCTCCATCCTGCGCGCACCCACGCCGGGCGAAGACGCGCCAGCCGAAGACTTCCTGCAGCCCGGCAACCGCCAGGTCGCTGCCGGCTACGCCATCTACGGTCCCTCCACCATGCTGGTGCTGTCGGTCGGCAGCGGCGTCGCCGGTTTCACCCTCGACCCGATCATCGGCGAGTTCTATCTCACCCACCCCGATCTCCGCGTACCCGAGACCACGCGCGAGTTCGCCATCAACGCCTCGAACGCGCGCTTCTGGGAGGCCCCGGTGCGACGCTACGTGGACGAGTGCCTCGCCGGACGCAGCGGCCCGCGCGGCGCCGACTTCAACATGCGCTGGATCGCCTCCCTGGTCGCCGAAACCCACCGCATCCTGATGCGTGGCGGCGTCTTCCTCTACCCACGCGACCGCAAGGACCCGGCCAAGCCCGGCCGGCTGCGCCTGCTCTACGAGTGCAACCCGGTCGGCTTCCTCATCGAACAGGCCGGCGGCCGCGCGAGCACCGGCGTGCGCCCGGCGCTCGAGGTCCAGCCCGAATCGCTGCACCAGCGCATCGGCTTCGTGTTCGGTTCGAAGGAAGAGGTCGAGCGCATCGAGCGCTACCACGGCGAACCGCTGATCGGTGGGCCGCAAGACGAACTGCCCTTGTTCCAGACGCGCTCGCTGTTCCGCGACACCGCATTCGCTTCATAAGCCTCCCGGGGAGACATCATGTCCGAACGTCATCCGATCGTCGCCATCACCGGCTCCTCCGGCGCCGGCACCAGCACCGTACAGCGCACCTTCGAGGAGATTTTCCGCCGTGAGGGCGTCACTGCGGCGGTCATCGAGGGCGACAGCTTCCACGCCTACGATCGCAAGACCATGCGTGAGAAGCTCGCCGCCTGCGACCTCGACGGCAACTGCCAGTTGAGCCACTTCGGCCCCGAAGCCAACCTGTTCGGCGAGATCGAGACCCTGTTCCGCAGCTATGGCGAGTCGGGCAGCGGCAAGCGCCGCAAGTACCTGCACAGCGCCGACGAAGCCGAGCCGTACAAGCAGGAACCCGGCACCTTCACCCCGTGGGAGGAACTCCCCGCCGGCACCGACCTGATGTTCTACGAAGGCCTGCACGGCGCAGTTCAACACGAGAACATCGACGTCGCGCGCTTCGTCGACCTGCTCATCGGCGTGGTGCCGGTGATCAACCTCGAATGGATCCAGAAGCTCAACCGCGACAAGAGCACCCGCGGCTACTCCACCGAGGCGGTCACCGACACCATCCTGCGCCGCATGCACGACTACGTGCATTACATCTGCCCGCAGTTCGCGCGCACGCATGTGAACTTCCAGCGCGTGCCGATGGTGGACACCTCCAACCCCTTCATCGCACGCGCCATCCCGACCGCCGACGAATCCATGGTGGTGATCCGCTTCGCCAACCCAAAGGGCATCGACTTTCCCTACCTGCTCAACATGATCAACGACAGCTTCATGAGCCGCGCCAACACCATCGTGGTGCCGGGCGGAAAGATGGAACTGGCCATGCAGCTCATCTTCACCCCCTTCATCTGGCGCCTGATGGACCGCCGCCGCAAGGCGCTGGCGCAGTAATGCTTCCCCGATTGGAGAAATAACGATGAACATGCGACTCACCCAGGCCCCGATCGACGCCCTGTGCGCCAACGCCCTGCGCTTCCTCGCCATCGACGCCGTCGAAGCCGCCCAGTCCGGCCACCCCGGCATGCCCATGGGCATGTCCGAGATCGCCGTGGCACTCTGGACCCGGCACCTGCGCCATAACCCCGCCGACCCCGCCTGGCCCGACCGCGACCGCTTCGTACTCTCCAACGGCCACGGCTCGATGCTGCTCTACGCCCTGCTCCACCTCAGCGGCTACGACCTGCCGCTGGGCGAGCTCAAGCGCTTCCGCCAGCTCGACAGCCGCACCCCCGGCCACCCCGAGGTCGGCCACACCCCCGGCGTCGAGACCACCACCGGTCCACTCGGCCAGGGTGTGACCAACGCCGTGGGCATGGCGCTCGCCGAGAAGCTGCTCGCCGCCGAGTTCAACCGCCCCGGCCACACCCTCGTCGACCACCGCACCTGGGTCTTCCTCGGCGATGGCTGCCTGATGGAAGGCATCAGCCACGAGGCCGCGAGCTTCGCCGGCGTGCAGCGGCTCTCGAAGCTGATCTGCTTCTGGGACGACAACCGCATCTCGATCGACGGCGACGTCTCCGGCTGGTTCGCCGACGACACGCCGGCGCGCTTCCGCGCCTATGGCTGGAACGTGGTCGAGGCGGTGAACGGCCACGACATCGCCGCCGTCGATCGTGCCATCCAGGTGGCGCTGGGCCACGCCCGGGCCGACACCGGCCCCACGCTCATCTGCTGCCGCACCAACATCGGCCATGGCAGCCCCGGTCGGGCCGGCACAGCGGACGTCCACGGCGCGCCACTCGGCGCCAGCGAGATCGCCGCCACGCGCGGCGCGCTCGACTGGCCGCAAGTCCCCTTCGAGATCCCGGGTGAAGTCCGCGCGGCCTTCGACGCACGCGCCCGTGGGGCTGCGCAGCAGGCAGAATGGGCGCGGCGCCTCAGCGCCTACGCCCAGGCCTTCCCGGACGAAGCGGAGGAATTCCGCCGCCGCACGGCGGGCGATCTGCCGGTAGGTTTCGGCATCCTGTCCAACGCCATCCTGCGCGGCGTCGCGAAGGAGGCGGCCTCCGTCGCCACGCGCAAGGCCAGCCAGCAGGCCATCGGCCGCCTGGCACGCGCGCTGCCGGAGTTGCTCGGCGGCTCGGCTGACCTGACGCATTCCAACCTCACCGACTGGCCTGGCTGCGGCGCCGTGCGCGCAGATGCGCCCGGGCGCCACATCAACTGGGGTGTGCGCGAGTTCGGCATGGCCGCTGCGCTCAACGGCATCGCCCTGCATGGCGGCTACATTCCCTTCGGCGCCACCTTCCTGGTGTTCTCGGACTACGCCCGCAACGCCATCCGCATGAGCGCATTGATGAAGCAGCGCGTGGTGTATGTGATGACCCACGACTCGATCGGCCTGGGCGAGGACGGCCCCACCCATCAGCCGGTCGAGCATATCCCCAGCCTGCGCCTGATCCCGGGGCTGGACGTGTGGCGCCCGTGCGATGCGGTCGAAACCCAGGCCGCCTGGAACGCCGCGGTCGCGCGCCGCGACGGCCCCACCCTGCTCGCCCTGTCGCGCCAGAACCTGCCGCACCAGGCGCGCGACGAAGTGCAGATCCAGGCCATCCTGCGGGGCGGCTACGTGCTGGCCGATGCCGACGCGCCTGCGCTCGTCATCATCGCCACCGGCTCGGAGGTGGCGCTGGCGATGGCGGCGCACGCGGCGCTGGCCGCCGAGGGGGTGGGTGTGCGCGTGGTGTCCATGCCGTGCCCCACGCTCTTCGACCGTCAGACCGACGAATGGCGGCACAGCGTGCTACCCGCCGGCGTGCCGCGACTGGTGATCGAAGCCGCACGCGGCGAGGGCTGGTGGCGCTACATCTGCGGCGATGGCGGCTGCGCCGGCGAAGTGATCGAAATCGATCGATTTGGCGAGTCCGCTCCGGCTTCTGCCCTGCTGCAACGCTTCGGCTTCACCCCTGGCGCAGTACTCGCCCGGGCACGTGCCCTGATCACATCCACACCTCAGAACACGTTCGCATCCACGCAGCCCCGCGCCGCGAAGGCGACGCTGAACTGAGCCGCCCACTTCCTGCGGAGATCCATCCCATGGCCATGATCACCCTGCGCCAGCTGCTCGACCACGCCGCCGAACACGGCTACGGCGTGCCCGCCTTCAACATCAACAACATGGAGCAGATCCACGCCATCCTGCTCGCCGCCGAGGCCACGGACAGCCCGGTCATCCTGCAGGCCTCGGCCGGTGCGCGCGGCTATGCCGGCGAGGCCTTCCTGAAGAAGATGGTCGAGGCCGCGGTCGAGCAGTGGCCCGACATTCCGATCTGCCTGCACCAGGACCACGGCGCCAGCCCTGCGGTGTGCCAGCAATCGATCCGCAGCGGCTTCACCAGCGTGATGATGGACGGCTCGCTGCGCGCGGACATGAAGACTCCGGCGAGCTACGGGTACAACGTCGAGGTCACCCACCGCGTGGTGGAGATGGCCCATGCGGTGGGCGTATCGGTGGAAGGCGAGCTCGGCTGCCTCGGCTCACTCGAGACCGGCCAGGCCGGCGAGGAAGACGGGGTCGGCGCCGAGGGCACGCTGGACCACAGCCAGATGCTGACCGACCCCGACGAAGCCGCCGACTTCGTCGCCGCCACCGGCGTCGACGCACTCGCGGTGGCGATCGGCACCAGCCACGGCGCCTACAAGTTCACCCGCCCGCCCACCGGCGACATCCTCGCCATCGACCGCATCGCCGCCATCCACACCCGCATCCCCGACACCCACCTGGTGATGCACGGTTCCTCCAGCGTGCCGCAGGAATGGCTCGCCATCCTCCGCGAGCATGGCGGCGACATCGGCGAGACCTATGGCGTGCCGGTCGAGGCCATCGTGCAGGGCATCCGAAGCGGCGTGCGCAAGGTCAACATCGACACCGACCTGCGCCTGGCGATGAGCGGCGCGATGCGCCGGCTAATGGCCACCGACCGCAAGGAGTTCGACCCGCGCAAGTTCTTCAAGGCCGCCCGCGACGCGGCGCGCGACATCTGCCGCGAGCGCTTCGAGGCCTTCGGCTGCGCGGGGCAGGCCAGCCGTATCAAGCCGCTGCCGCTGGACGCGCTCGCGCGGCGCTACGCCAGCACCGCGATCTGAACCTGCGGCAACGCGGTCCGGCATACGCCCTCAGCGCTCGCCGCTCCATCTGCCCGCACCGCTCGCACCGGCAGGTACCCACGGTGCGTCTTCCTTCTCTCCCTGCCTTCGGGCTTTGCGCCCGCTTCCCGTCCCGGAAGCGGGCGTTTTCTTGCAGCATCGCTGATCCTGCCCTGGTGCAACGCGATTTTCGCCAACCCTCGCTTGTCACCCCGCAGGGGCTGGGCAAGAATGCGAAAGCTTGTAACCGGCTCCGCTTGCGACCGCACCGGCCGCTCCTCTCCCGTACCGCGTCCCAGACATCATGTCCCTGTTCGAACAACACCCCCTGCGCCAGACGCTGAACGACGAGGTGCACGCCCGCCCACCGGTTCCACTCGACACCCCGGAATACGTCACCTATCTCGCCTTCCTGCATCACGAGGGCAGCGCAGAACGCGAAACCGCGCATCTCGCCGCGCTCTGTGGTCAGCTCGAACTGCCGGCCCCACGCACCGACAGCGGCCACCTCCTGCTCGATGCTGGCGACTTTCGCCTCAAGTGGGAACGCCATAACGAGTTCTCCAGCTACACCTTCTTCCGCAGAATCCACCCTGGCGATGGCGCAGAAGACAACGCACTCCTGTCCGTGCCTACTGCCTGGCGCCGGGACATCCCCGGCCAGCTCATTGCCGCAACGCACATCGAAGTGCGCAGCACCGACGACGTCGACCCCGACAGCCTGCTCAATCAGGCCTCACCACGCGGAGAAACGCTGGTTGCAGCACGCGTGGCCGAATGCGCGGGCTGGGTGTTCACGGACTTTCATATCCACGACGGCTTCTCGCGCTTCGTGCTCCTCGACGATGGCCTCACGCCGCGTCAGGCCGGGCGGATGGTGCAACGGCTGGTCGAGATCGAAACCTACCGCGTCATGGCACTGCTGGCCTTTCCGGTGGCGAAGGAGGTCGGACGCCTGCTGTCGCATGCAGAAGACGAGCTCGCCGACCTGATGGATGGCATGGGCGACGCGCGCAGCGCCGAGGACGACCGCGCCGTGCTCGGCCGCCTCACCCGCCTTGCCGCGGACATCGAGCGCTCGGTCGCCCGCACCACCTTCCGCTTCGGCGCCGCCGCAGCCTATTACCGCCTGGTGCAGCAGCGCGTGGATGACCTGCGCGAAACCCGCCTTGGCGGCTTCCCGACCATCCGTGAATTCATGGAGCGTCGCCTCGCCCCCGCGATAGCCACCTGCGCCACCATCGCGCGCCGCCAGGAAGACCTCTCGGGCCGCATTGCGCGCAACTCGCAACTGCTGCGTACCCGGGTGGACATCGAGCTCGAGCGTCAGAACCAGGAACTGCTCGCGCAGATGAACCGCCGCGCCAAGATCCAGCTCCATCTGCAGGAGACGGTGGAGGGTCTGTCCGTGGTCGCCATCACCTACTACGCCTCGCAACTGGTGAATTACGTCGCCAAGGGCGCCAAGTCACTCATCGCCCCGGCGACCCCCGAGATCATCACCGCAGTGTCGATCCCTGTGATCGCAGGCTTCGTGTATATGGGGCTGAGGCGAATGCGCACGCTGCTGAGCAGGGAAGACGCCCCCCCCCACCCATGACCCTCCTCATCGCACTTCGCATGAGCGACCCACACCCGCTGCCTCGCCTATAATCCCGCTTTTGCCAGCAACCCGAGGCCCCACCGTGGCGACGCCCCTTTTTGAAACTTCCATCAAGAGCCTGCCGCTGCTCGGCCGCGGCAAGGTGCGTGACATCTATGCCGTCGACGACGAGAAGCTGCTGATCGTGACCAGCGATCGCCTGTCGGCCTTCGACGTGGTCCTGCCCGACCCGATTCCCGACAAGGGCCGCGTGCTGGTGGCGCTGGCGAACTTCTGGTTCGACAAGCTCGCCCACATCCTGCCGAACCAGCTCACCGGCATCGACCCCGAGACCGTGGTCGCCGCCGACGAGCGTGAGCAGGTGCGCGGCCGCGCGCTGGTGGTGAAGCGCCTGAAGCCGCTGCCGATCGAGGCGGTGGTGCGCGGCTACGTGATCGGCTCGGGCTGGAAGGACTACCAGGCCACCGGCGCGGTCTGCGGCATCGCGCTGCCAGACGGCCTGCAGCAGGCGGCCAAGCTGCCAGCGCCGATCTTCACGCCGTCGTCCAAGGCCGACATGGGCGAGCACGACGAGAACATCTCCTTCGAGCAGGCGCAGGCACGCTGCGAGGCGCTGATGAAGGACGCGCTGGCCGGCACTGGCAAGACCGGCGCGCAGCTGGCCGAGGAAGCGCGCAAGGCGGCGATCGCGCTGTATTCCGAGGCGGCCGACTACGCGGCCAGCCGCGGCATCATCATCGCCGACACCAAGTTCGAGTTCGGCATCGACGCCGCCGGCACGCTGCACCTGATCGACGAGGCGCTGACCCCCGACTCCTCGCGCTTCTGGCCGGCCGACAGCTACCGCGAGGGCATCAGCCCGCCGTCCTTCGACAAGCAGTACGTGCGTGACTACCTGGAAACGCTGGACTGGAACAAGACCGCGCCCGGCCCCAAGCTGCCTGCCGACGTGATCGAGCACACCGCGGGCAAGTACCGCGAGGCCTACGAACGCCTGACCGGCCAGAAGCTGGCCTGAGCCGCACAGACCTCGAGCGCGCGAGCGCCAGACAGGGGTGCCGGGGGGCGCCCTTTTTTTGCCTTGCCACCCCGGCCTCCCGCGGTCTCAGCCCCCACCTGCGCACTCCGCGGTCAGTCGAACACCCCATGTTGCATAGCATCAGCCTATCTGGACCTGGAACAGCTCTTATTCGCGAACTCTTCGTACGTGTCCTATTCTAAAAACACGAAGACCCAGCGCCTGCATGGACATTCACGCCCGGCAAGCACGTCCAGCCGGGTTGCGACGCCCCCAGAACAACGCAGATGTGGAGAACAACATGGACAAGCCCTACGACTCACTGGACCAGCATTTCAAGCTTCCCCACATCCGCTCGATCGGCACCGACCGTCCGATGCAGTGGCTGCGCATGGGCTGGGACGACATGCGCGAGAACCTGGGCGCGAGCCTCTCCTACGGCCTGATCCTGGCTGCAGTCGGTTACGCGATCCTGTCCTATGCGGCGGACAAACCCTACCTGTTCATGGCAGCCATTTCCGGGTTCCTGCTGATCGGACCGATCACCGCGGCGGGCCTCTACGAGATTTCGCGGCGGCACGAGAAGGGCCACAAGACCTCGTTCTCAGGGTCGCTGCGTGGACTCGCCGCAAAGGCTGACGGTCTGGCCATGTTCGGCGCCTTCCTCGCCATTGCGCTCATTGCCTGGGAGCGCATTTCGGCGATCATGTTCGCGCTCTTTTACCGGGGCGAGGTCAGCGACGTGACCAACTTCGTCAGCGGGCTCCTGAGTTCGGGCACGAACCTGTACTTCCTGGCGGCCTACGTCATCGTCGGTGGCGTGCTGGCGCTCGTCGTCTTCTCTCTTTCGGCGATCGCCATCCCGATGGTGATGGATCGCGAAACCGACACCGTCACCGCGGCAATGACCAGCCTGCGCGCCGTCCAGACCAACTTCGACACCATGATGCTGTGGGCCGTGGTGATCGTTGCCCTCATCGGTATCGGCTTCGCGAGCATGATGATCGGCATGGTGATCCTGCTGCCGCTGGTGGGTCACGCCAGCTGGCATGCGTATCGCGATCTGGTCCACTGAATCCACGCAGCTCCGGCGGCGGGCGTCGTGCGCGGCGCCCGCCGTCTTTTTTGCGGCAGAATAGCCGCCTTGGCCGGCCACGCCGGAACGAACAGACAAGGTAGAAGATGCAGCCGAGCACGCCCACCCCCGACTCCCCTTCCAACACCAACCCCCTGCTCGACTTCACGGGCATGCCGCGTTTTGAGGACATCAAGCCGGAACACGTCGAACCCGCGATCCGCGGCCTGATCGACGAGAACCGGGCGCTGATCGAGCGCCTCACCGCCGACCCCGCCACGCCGACCTGGGACGGCTTCGTCAGCCCGATGGACGAGGCCGGCGAGCGCCTCGGCCGCGCCTGGGGCGTCGTCGGCCACCTGCACAGCGTGTTCGACGTGCCCGAGTGGCGCGAGGCCTACAACGCCATGCTGCCCGAGATCTCCCGCTTCTACGCCGAGGTCGGGCAGAACCTGGCGCTGTTCCAGAAGTACAAGGCGCTGCACGACAGCCCCGAGTTCGCCACGCTGTCGCCGGTGCGCCAGCGCATCCTCGAGCACGGGCTGCGCGACTTCCGCCTGTCCGGTGCCGAACTGCCCGACGAGCAGAAGCCGCGCTTCCAGGAAATCCAGGAAGAGCAATCCCAGCTCGCCGCCAAGTTCTCCGAGAACCTGCTCGACGCCACCAACGTGCACGCCGAGTGGATCACGGACGAGGCTGGTCTTGCCGGTATCCCGGACGACACCCGCCACGCGGCCCGCGCCGCCGCCGAGGCGGAAGGCAAGGACGGCTGGAAGTTCACGCTGCAGATGCCGTCCTACCTGCCGGTGCTGCAATACGCCGACGACCGCGATCTGCGCGCGCGCATGTACCGCGCCTACGCCACCCGCGCCTCCGAGCTCGGCAATCCCGAGCTCGACAACGGCCCGCTCATCGGCCGCATCCTGGCGCTGCGCGATGAGGAAGCGCGCATGCTCGGCTACCGCAACTTCGCCGAGGTCTCGCTGGTGCCCAAGATGGCCGACACGCCGGAACAGGTGCTCGGCTTCCTGCACGACCTCGCCGCCAAGGCCAAACCCTTTGCCGAGAAGGATCTGGAAGAGCTCAAGGCCTTCGCCAGGGCCGAGCTGGGGCTGGACACCCTCGAGCCCTGGGACGTGGCCTACGCCTCCGATAAGCTGCGTCAGGCGCGCTACGCCTACTCCGACCAGGAGGTGAAGCAGTACTTCCCCGAGCCCAAGGTGCTCGACGGCCTGTTCGGCGTGATCCGCGCGCTCTACCGCGTCGACATCCTTCCCGACGAGGCGCCGAAGTGGGACCCGGACGTGCGCTTCTTCCGCATCGAGAAGGAGGGAGCGAACGGACCGGAACTCGTCGGCCACTTCTACCTCGACCTGCACGCGCGCAGCACCAAGCGTGGCGGCGCGTGGATGGACTCGGCGCGCAGCCGCCACCGCAACACCTGGGGCAGCGACACGCCGGTCGCCTACCTGGTGTGCAACTTCCCCGGCCCGGTCGGTGAGGGTACGAAAAAGCGGCCCGCCACCTTCACCCACGACGACGTGCTGACGCTGTTCCACGAGTGCGGCCACGGCCTGCACCACCTGCTCACCCAGGTGGACGAGCTCGCGGTGTCCGGCATCCACGGCGTGGAATGGGACGCCGTCGAGCTGCCCAGCCAGTTCATGGAGAACTTCTGCTGGGAATGGGACGTGCTGCAGGGCATGACCGCGCATGCCGACACCGGCGAGCCGCTGCCGCGCGCGCTCTACGACAAGATGATCGCCGCCAAGAACTTCCAGAGCGGCATGCAGACCGTGCGCCAGCTCGAGTTCTCGATGTTCGACCTGCGCCTGCACGGCGAGGTCGACGCCTCCGCCGGCCCGGTGCCCATCGAGCGCGTGATGGCCCTGCTCGACGAGGTGCGCCGCGAAGTCGCGGTGATGATCCCGCCCGCCTGGCACCGCTTCCCGCACAGCTTCTCGCACATCTTCGCCGGCGGCTACGCGGCGGGCTACTACAGCTACAAGTGGGCCGAGGTGCTGTCGGCCGACGCCTTCGAGGCCTTCGAGGAAGCCGGCGCCGGCCGTGGCAGCCTGCTCGACCCCGAAACCGGCGAGCGCTTCTGGCGCGAAATCCTCGCGGTGGGCGGCAGCCGCCCGGCGCTCGACTCCTTCAAGGCCTTCCGCGGCCGCGAGCCCAGAGTCGACGCGCTGCTGCGCCACAGCGGCATGGTGGCGCAGGCATGAAGATCGCCACCTGGAACGTCAACTCGCTGAAGGTCCGCCTGCCGCACGTCCTCGACTGGCTGGCGGCCAACAAGCCCGACGCGCTGTGCCTGCAGGAACTGAAGCTCGAAGACAAGGCCTTCCCGGTCGCTGATCTGGAAGCGGCCGGCTACCACGCCGTCTTCATCGGCCAGAAGACCTACAACGGCGTCGCCATCCTCAGCCCGCAGCCGATCGACGAGGCGACTGTGGTGCGCAACATCCCCGGCTTCGAGGACGAGCAGAAGCGCATCATCGCCGCCACCATCAACGGCTTGCGCGTGGTGTGCGGCTACTTTCCCAACGGCCAGGCGGTGGGGTCGGACAAGTTCGAGTACAAGCTGCGCTGGCTCGCCGCACTCACCGAGTGGTTGCGCGAGGAACTGAAGACGCACGAGCGCCTGGTGCTGGCGGGCGACTTCAACATCGCCCCGGAAGACCGCGACGCCCACCCGGACTGGAAGGACGAGATCCATGTCTCCGAACCGGAGCGCGCCGCCTTCCGCGCGCTGCGGGATCTCGGACTGGTCGACGCCTTCCGTCTCTTCGAGCAGCCCGAGCGCGCGTTCTCGTGGTGGGACTACCGCATGATGGCCTTCCGGCGCAACTTCGGCCTGCGCATCGACCACCTGCTGGTGTCGCCCGCGCTGCGCGAGGCCTGCCGCAACTGCACGGTGGACAAGGCGCCGCGCCGTCTGGAACGGCCGTCGGATCACGCGCCCGTGGTGCTGGAGTTGGCGCTGGGCGCGTGACGAATCGTCCGCCACCGGTGAAAATGTGCCGATGACTACAGGCTGCACTCTTCCCGCCTCACCCGCCACCGACGAAGAGCGGCTCGAAGAGCGTTATCCGGTGCTCTCCGCGCTCCCTGCGGACGCGCGGAGGCGCCTGCTGCAGGGCGCGCACTGGATGCGTATCCCGGCAGGGACCATGCTGTTCGACGACCACCAGGCATGCGAAGGCTTTCCCTTCGTGGTGGACGGCTCGGTGCGTGTCAGCAAGTGCGCGCCCAGCGGGCGCGAACTGCCCCTGTACCGGGTCGGGGCCGGAGAGACCTGCATCATCTCCTCGTCCTGCCTGCTGGGCCACGAGGCCTACAACGCGCGTGGCATGACCGAGGCCGACACCCTCATGATGTTGCTGCCCAAGCCGGTGTTCGACGAGATGATGATCGAACGCCCCTTCCGCGATTTCGTTTTCCACCTCTTCGCCGAGCGCATCGCCGACCTGATGCAACTCATCGAGGAGGTCGCGTTCCGCAAGCTCGACCAGCGTCTGGCCGCACTGCTGCTCGGCAAGGGACGCCTGCTTCGCGTCACGCATCAGCAACTGGCCGACGAACTGGGCAGCGTACGCGAGATCGTCAGCCGGCTGCTGAAGAGCTTCGCAGAACAGGGGCTCGTGCGTCTGGGTCGCGAGCAGGTGGAGATCGTCGATCCGGCCGGATTGCGCCGCTTGGTCACCGAGGGCTCATTGAAGCCCTGAACGCGGCATACCGTCAGCTTGCTCAAGCCTCCGCGGGAGCATTCCAGCCCGCGCACACGCAGTTGCGTCCGGCATGCTTGGCCGCGTAAACGCCGCGGTCCGCCTCTGTGAGAACCTGCTCGAAATCGCGACGATCGGACGCAGGACGCGCTGCCACGCCAATGCTGACCGTGATCGCAAGAGGGTCGCCTTCGGGGGTGCCGAGTGAGGACGCCTCCACCACCCGCCGCAGCGTCTCGGCCACCTGCAGCGCCTCCTCCGGGTCCGTGTCCGAGAGCAGCACCATGAACTCCTCGCCGCCGAAACGCCCGACCAGGTCGGTGACGCGCAAGGCGCTCGACAGCAGGTTCGCGATCCGGCGCAGGCACTCGTCTCCCACCAGGTGCCCGAACCGGTCGTTGATGCTCTTGAAGTGGTCGACATCAACGAGCAGCAGTGCGAGCGGATTCCCCGTTCCGCTCTGGCGCGCAAGCTCAAGGTCGTAGCGGGAGCAGAACTTGCGACGATTGGCGAGTCCGGTCATCGGATCGTGCAGCGCCATCTGCTCGAGTTCCTGCTGCGCGAGCGTCAGCTCCGTGATGTCGACATCCACCCCGCGATAGCCGTTGAAACACCCGCCCTCGTCGAACACGGGCTGCGCGCTGGACGACAGCCACACTGGACGGCCGTCCGCGCTATGCGTAATCAGCGTGCAGCGCTCGAGCACTGCGTGGGCACGGATCGGCGACAGCCACTGGCACGCCACCTCCGATCCGACACATGGCTTGCCACAGTGCTCAGTGCAGAACTGCTTCCAGCGCTCGGTGCCAAGCACCTCGTCGTCCGCACGACCGAGGATCTTTTCCATGCCTTGCGCGAAGGTATAGTGCCCGTCCGGCCCGGTTTCCCAGATGTAGGTCGGGGAGAAATTGACCGCGTCGCTCATCAGGTCGCGCACCCGGCGGACGGTTTCCGCATTGCGCAGCCGGTCGGTGATGTCGGTATAGGTGGTGACGAAACCGACCGGCTGTTCGCCCTCGAACACGATCCGCCCCTCGATTTCCATGACGCCGCCATCGCTTCGCCTGCGCTCCATCCTGTGGCGCTCGAAGCGGCGTGCGAGCTCGACCATCTCGCGCACCTTTTCTTCGGGATCCACGTCCCCGTACTCACCGCGCTGGGCGTTGAAGCGGATCACGTCGGCAAAGGTTCTGCCCGGCTTCATGAAGTCTTCGGGCAGATTGAGCTGCTTCACGAAAGCACGGTTCCAGAGCACGACGTCGAGCGCCTCGTTGACCACCGAGACGCCCTGCGGCAAGGCGTTCACCACTGCGTCGAGGTAATTCGCGCTGCGCCGGGCCTCCTCCTCGGCATTCTTGCGTTCAGTGATGTCGGTGTAGATGGTGACGAAACCGCCATCGGGCAGCGGGTTGCCGCGAATCTCCAGGATCCGGCCGTTGGGGCGCTTGCGCTCGAAAACGTGCGGCTCGCGTTCGCGCGCGCGAGCGACCACCGACTCAGCGATCTGCTCGGGATCCCCAGGGCCGTATTCGCCACGGCGCGCATTGAAGCGCGCGAGATCAAGCAGGGAAGGCAGGCCGTTTTCGAACAGCGCATCGGGAAATTCGAGCAGCTCGCGGAGTTGACGGTTGCACAACACCATGTTCAGTTCGCGATCGAACAGACTGACGCCGCTGGGAAGGAAGTCGA
Source organism: Thauera sp. ZXT1-4 (assembly GCF_052598215.2). Lineage (NCBI taxonomy): Bacteria > Pseudomonadati > Pseudomonadota > Betaproteobacteria > Rhodocyclales > Zoogloeaceae > Thauera > Thauera sp. ZXT1-4. Next base: position 103,962 of record NZ_JBQWSN020000010.1, read on the forward strand.
TGATCGCCTGAAGGACGTCTGGTGTCGTCTGCGACCCCATAGGCCAAGCCTGCTGCGTATTCAGCATCGCCCCTCCCCTTTCGAAGCATTTTGCAATGCACCCCACGTTCAGCTAAAAATCATGAGCCTGCTGCCAGTTCCGCGCAATCATATCCACGGATGCGGGAGGGAGAATCGGGCAGCAACCGTGACGCCGGTCACACCTGAAGCTTCACCGCGCCGGCAAAGCGGCCAACGCGAAGGGAGGCGCTGTGTAACCGAGGTTACAGACGGGGAGCCGTCCGGCGTAGTTCAATGACGCTGCTTTCCATCATCCAAGGCAAGGAGAATCCACATGAAGACGAACGTTGGCGGCGCAGACAAGATCATCCGTATCCTCGTTGGCCTGGCGCTGATCGCCTGGGCTCTTTTCGGCGGCCCGGTCTGGGCCTGGATCGGCATCGTGCCGCTGGCAACCGGCGCGATGGGCTGGTGCCCGGCCTACACCCTGCTCGGCATGAACACCTGCCCGCTGAACAAGAAGTAAGTCTGCGGGGGCGGCGGCAGCACGATATGCCTGCCGCAAAAGCCCTGCGCGAGCGCACGTGCCCGCGAACGTGGCAATCGACCACCTTGCCCGCACGGGCGCGTGCGCTCGCGCGGCGCGCCTGTACCGCACACCCATACCCGATGGGTCAGTGACGGACCGTGCAGTGATTGGCGATTGCCACGTACTCTTCAACCGAGAGCTTCTCGCCCCGCAGCCCGGCATCAATGCCGAGCGCATCGAAATCGGCTTCATGCATGAACTCTCGCAGCGTGTTGCGCAGCGTCTTGCGGCGCTGGCCAAACGCGGCAGTGACGATGCGACCGAGCAGCGCCTCATCCTTCGCGCCGAGTTGATCCAGCGGTAGCGGCGCCATGCGCACGATGCTGGACATGACCTTCGGCGCTGGGCGGAAGGCGGTCGGGGGCACGTCGAAGAGCCGCCCCATGCGAAAGCGGTACTGCAGCATCACGGAGAGCCGCCCATACTCCTCGGTACCCGGCTCGGCCACCATGCGCATTACCACTTCCTTCTGCAGCATGAAGGTCATGTCCTTCACCCTGTCGGCGAAGCTGGCGAGGTGGAACAGGATCGGTGTCGAAATGTTGTACGGCAGGTTGCCGACGATGCGCAAGGACGCGCCACCCTCCGCGGCAAGGCTGCCAAAATCGAACTTCAATGCGTCGCCCTCATGCACCGTGATCTGTGCCGGCGTGTAGCGCTCGTGCAGGCGCGCGATCAGGTCGCGGTCGATCTCGACGACGTGCAGATGCCCGAGGCGCTCGATCAACGGAGCGGTCATCGCCCCGAGGCCGGGGCCGATCTCGACCATGAGATCACCCTTCAGGGGCCGGATCCCATCGATGATCTTGCGGATGATGTTGGGGTCGGAAAGGAAGTTCTGGCCGAAGCGCTTGCGGGCGCGATGGCCATCGGTTTCGAAATCTTGCATATGAGTCCCTCGCGGTCGCCCGGCTCAGTGTGCCGTACTGCGGGCCGCCGCCATGGCAAGCGCAAGCTCGACTGCGGCATACAGGCTGCCCGGGTCGGCGCGCCCGCTACCGGCCAGATCGAGCGCGGTGCCATGATCGACCGAAGTGCGGATGATCGGCAGGCCGAGCGTGACGTTGACCCCGCCACCGAAGCTCGCATGCTTGAGCACGGGCAGGCCCTGATCGTGATACATGGTCAGCACCGCGTCGCCCTTCTCGAGCGTGTGCGGCACGAACAGCGTGTCCGCCGGAAGCGGCCCCGTCAGCTGCATGCCCTCGGCGCGCAGCCTGTCGAGTACCGGGAGGATGACGTCGATCTCCTCACGGCCCATGTGCCCGCCCTCACCGGCATGCGGATTGAGTCCGGCGACGAGGATGCGCGGCGCCCGGAGGCCGAAGTGGCGCACCAGGTCAGCGTGCAGGATGCGAAGCGTCTCTTCGAGCAGCGCGGGGGTGATCGCTGCCGGAACCGCGGCAAGCGGCAGGTGGGTCGTCGCCAGCGCCACGCGCATGCCTCCGCCCACCAGCATCATGACGACGCGTGCCGTGCCGGTATGCGCGGCAAGGTATTCGGTGTGGCCGGTGAAAGGCATGGTGTCACGCGCACCCAGCCCTTCGCAGATCACGCCCTTGTGCACTGGCGCAGTAACCATGGCCGCGAACTCGGCCTCGCGACAACCGGAGATCGCGCGATCGAGCAGGGCGAGCACGTAGGCGCCGTTGGCCGGCTCCAGCACACCCGCCTGCGATGGCTGGGCGAGCGGCAGGTGCAGCACTTCGATGCAGCCGCGCGCGACAGGCACCTCGCGGCAATACGGAACGATGCGCACGGCACGCCCCAGTGCGGATGCGCGTGCGCGCATCAGCTCGATGTCGGCGAGCACGACCAGGCGCCTCGGCCAGTCACGCTCGGCCAGGCGCAGGCAGAGCTCCGGACCGACCCCTGCTGGTTCGCCGCTAGTGACGACGACGGGTAGCGCACCCGTGTCGGGCATCGTGCTCACTCCCGCTCGAGGCGGTAATCGACATAGGTGCTGTCGCGCAGCTGGCGCAGCCAGTCCTCATAGGACTGCTCGGCCTTGCGCTCGCGCAGCGCCATGCGGGCTGCGTTGCGCTTGCGTTCTTCGGTCACGTCCTGGACACGGCGCTCCACCACCTGGATGAGGTGCCAGCCGAAGGGCGAACGTACCGGCATACTGACCTCGCCGGCCTGCAGCGCATCCATGGCGCGCTCGAACTCAGGCACCGTATCGCCAGGGCTGAGCCAACCCAGGTCGCCACCCCGACCGGCGGACAGGTCCGCAGAGCTCGCCTTGGCGAGCTCACCGAAATCCGCGCCGTTGATCACGCGCTCGCGGAGCGCCAGCAGCCTCGCCTCGGCATCGGCATCGGAGAGCACTTCGGAGGTCTTGATCAGGATATGACGCGCGCGCGTCTGTTCCAGTTGCTGGACGGCGTCGGCGCCGCCGCCGCGCACATCGACCAGACGCACGATGTGAAGCCCCGCGGCGCTGCGCAGCACCGGCGAGGTCTCCCCCGGGCGCATGTTTCTGGCCACGTCGGCGAACAGCGCCGGAAGCCGGTCGAGCGGGCGCCAGCCCAGGTTCCCGCCCGACAAGCCGTCCGGTGCATCCGAGAGCTCGGCCGCTACGCGGGCAAAGTCCTCGCCCGAACGCAGCCGCATCATCACCTGTTCGGCACGCCGTGCCACCGCCTCGATCTGCTCGGGCGACGCACCCTCTGGCGTGCGCAGCAGGATGTGGGCGACCGCAAATTCCTGCCCCGAGAACGCATCCGGATTGTTGGCGATGAAGTTGTCGATCTCCGCATCGGTCACGACGATACGGTTATCGACTTCGCGCTCGCGCAGACGGGTGAGCAGAATCTCGGTGCGGATCTCGTCGCGGAAGCGACTCCAGCCCACCCCGTCCTGCTCGAGCGCTGCACGCAGCTGCTCGATCGACAGCTTGTTGTTCTGGGCGATGCGCTCGATGGCGCGCTCGAGCGTCGCGTCGTCGACCCGCATGCCTGACTCGCCTGCCAGCTGCACCTGGGCACGCTCGACGATCAGACGCTCCAGAAGCTGCCTCGCCAGCACCTCGTCCGGGGGTAACTCGACGCCCTGGCGGCCGAGCTGTCGTTTGGCCTGCTCGATGCGCGCGCGCAACTGCTGGGAGGTGATGACTTCGTTGTTGACCACGGCGACGATACGGTCAACCTCGACCGCACGCGGTGCAGCATGGGCTGGCAGCGCAAGTGCGGCTGCGGCCAGGCCGATGGCGATGGCGACACGGGAACGGGCTAGGAGTCGGTTCATGTTCATTGAGTGTGGATTCACTGGACGGTGCTCACTCGACGCCGAACACACGATCGGCCGAGGAGTCGTTGATCTTGCCATAGCCCGGCACACTGCGCCGGATCAGGTTGACCGGATTCGAGCCGATGCCGGCAAGGTCGTTCAGTTCGAGCTGGATAAAGACTGCGTTGGTTACGTTGCTCTCGTCGATCGCAAAGCGGTGCATCGCAGTACGGAAAACCCAGCAGCCGCCATCGTACTCCAGACCTGCGATCGCCTCGGTGACGCGCTTGTCCTTGAGCGAATGCGTCACCCGCCCGACACCATACCAGTTGCGCGCGAGCGGCCACTGGCCGGAGACGTCGATGTCCTCGACGCCGACGATATCCCGGTCGATCGGCAGGTTGGGCGCATAGCGGTAGCTCAGGTTGAGCGTGCGGGCAAAGCCCGCCTGGTAACGAACGCTCGCATTCAGGCGATCGGTCTGGCCGGTCTGCGTGTTGTACTGCAGATAGGAGTCGATCGACACGCGCTTGTTGATCCGTCCGCCCAGGCCGGCAAGGATTTCGTTGCCGCGTCCGGCACGGCGCAACTCGTCCTCGCTGTACAGAAAGACCTGCTGGTCGGAGAAGTAGTAGCGCTGCCCGATCAGGGCGCGCAGGCGCTCGACCCCGGTATCGGAATCGATGAAGCGCGTGGTCAACGCAGCGGTCAGATCGTTGGCATCACCGATGCGGTCGCGACCGGAGAAGCGATTCTCTGAGAAGATCTGCGCGAAGCCCACGTCGAAGCGGTTCGAATCGAAGACCGGAATGTCCTTCTGGTCCTTGTCCTGCACGCGCAGGTAGTACAGCCGAGGCTCGAGCGTCTGCAGGTAGTCTCCACCGAAGAGCTGTGTTTCGCGCTCGAAGAACAGCCCGGAATCCAGCGACAGGATCGGCACCGAGCGCGTAATCGACGTCGTATCGAATGTCGATGCGGGCGAGCGGTCGATGTCATAGCGGGAATAATGCACCCCCGCCTTTGGGGTCAGAAACCAGGCTGCGCCCTGCACCGGCAGCGAAACCTGGGGGTAGGCCACGAAACGGGTCGCCTCGTCGCGATCCTTCCTGGCGTCCTTGTGCTCGAAACGCACCAGTTCGGTTTCGAGCGCTGCGGACACCCCCCCCGGTAGATCCGCGCGCAACGCGTTGACTTCGATCTGCGGCAGGCGACGGTAGGGCTCGGTGTTGGGTGCCTCCTCGTCGGGGCTCAGGGTCTGGTAGCGCTGTGCCAGCGCCGTGGCGTTCCACCAGCCGCCGGAGTACATCAGGCGCCCCTCACGCAGCAGGTTCACCCGCGAAGCCACACCGACGCTTGAGGAAAGATCCTCGAAATAGCTGTCGTCGGATACCGCGTTCAGATCGAGCGTGCCATAGAAATTCGGCGCAAAGCGGTGCTGGTGCTGGATCGAGCCCAGCCGCCGCTCCTCGCCCGTCACGCGGTCCTCGGGCATCCACTCGACACGCGTGATGCCACGATAGGCCTCGGCGAGATAGCGGAATTCGCCGCCGATCTGCACGCCGCGCCGGCCCATGAAGCGCGGCGCAATGGTGGCATCGTAGTTGGGCGCGATGTTCCAGTAATACGGTTGAGTGAAATCCAGCCCGGTCTTGTTCGACGAGCCGAAGGTCGGCGGCAGCAGGCCGGACTGGCGCTGTCCGCTGAGCGGGAACTCCGCCCATGGCAGCCAGAAGATCGGCGTATCCATGAACACGATCGAGCCGCCACGCGCAGTGCCGACCTCGCGGTCGTAGTCGAGGTCGAGCTCGCGGGCCCGGATGTACCAGTCGGGATCGCTCGGGGTGCAGGTGGTCCAGGTCGCGTTCTCGAGCCGGTACTGGTTCTCGCCCTCCAGCCGGAGCATGTCGGCATGGCCGCTGCCGGCGACGGTGCGAGGCGCATCGCCCGCCAGCGCGGGCGCCGTCGTGCGTGAGAGTTCGTATTGCGGAGACTCGACCTCGCCCACCCGGTCGCCCACCACCAGCCGCGCACGCGGGCCGCGAATGACGTCCCCCGCGCGGTCGAGCACCACGTTGCCCTCAGCCACCACCTCGTCGGTGAGTTCGCGATAGGTGACCTTGTCCGCCGTGAGCAGGGTATCGTCGCGCTGCAGTTCCGCCTCACCTTCTGCGACCAGTTCGATCCCGCGCGTGCCATGGATGCGCAGCGCAGTCACAGCCGTTCCGCCCGCAGCCGGGATCTGCCGTGAACCGGCCTGCCTCGCCCGCTCAGTGGCTGGCTCGGGGGCCGGCTCGGCGGTCGGTGCGACCGCAGGCGCGGTGGCGGGCGCGAGCGGCACGGCCGCAACCGGCTTGGTCGGCAGCGTGGCATCGCCCTGGACGCTGCCTTCCGCCCCGTCAGATGCCGGAGCGCGGGACGGAGGCGTCTGCGCAGCAGCGGGCCTGCGCAGCAGATCGGGCGAAACCTTGAGCACCGGCAGCGACTCGGCATGGGCCGCGCCCGACATGCAGAGCAACAGCAGCGGAATCAGACGAATGCGGGTGTTTGGAGCCATACGCGGAGCCATGCGGATCAAGCCTTTTCCGTTGTTCGCAATGTGCGTCTGCCCACCCGAACCACCGTGTTGATAAACTCGCGGATTCTACACGAACACCCGCGGAGATCCGGTTTGCATCGCCTCGAACAACTCAGGACCTGGCTCGCCGCCACGCTGCCCGGCCATCCTTTCGAACTCGCACCGGCCTCGGCCGACGCCAGCTTCCGGCGCTACTTTCGCGTCACCTTCGCCGACGGCAACCCTTCGCGCGTCGTCATGGACGCTCCGCCGGAGAAGGAAGACGTGCGCCCGTGGCTGCACGTGGCCGAGCTCTTCCGCGCCGCGGGCGCACACGTCCCCGAGGTGCTCGCGCAAGACCTCGACCAGGGCTTCCTGCTGCTGTCCGATCTCGGTTCGACCACCTATCTGCAGGCGCTCAAGGCGCAGGACGACCCGAAACGCGCGGCGCACCTGTACGCCGACGCACTCGGTTCGCTGGCGGCGATCCAATCCGCCAGCCGTCCCGGGGTGCTGCCGGAGTACGACCGCGCCCTGCTGATGCGCGAACTGCAACTCTTCCCCGAGTGGTACATCGCCCGCCACAAGGGCGTCACCCTGACCGAAGCCGAGACCGCCACGCTGAACGCGACGTTCGACAAGATCCTCGCATCCAACGTCGCCGAACCGCAGGTCTTCGTACACCGCGACTATCACTCGCGCAACCTGATGCTGCTCGAACCCGCCGAGGGCCGCGGCGCGAACCCCGGCATCATCGACTTCCAGGACGCGGTCTATGGCCCGATCAGCTACGACCTGGTGTCGCTGTTCAAGGACGCCTACATCCGCTGGGACGAGGAGTTCATCCTCGACCTGCTGGTCCGCTACTGGGAAACCGCGAAAAAGCTCGGCCTGCCGGTGCGCGAGGCGTTCGCCGACTTCCACCGCGACTTCGAGTGGATGGGCGTGCAGCGCCACATCAAGGTGCTCGGCATCTTCGCCCGCCTGTATCACCGCGACGGCAAGGACGGCTACCTCGCCGACATGCCGCTGGTGACGGACTACCTGCGCCGCGCCTGCAAGCGCTACCGCGACCTCGGCCCGCTGCTGAAGCTGCTCGACCGCCTCGAGCCCGAGGACGTGCAGGTCGGCTACACCTTCTGAGCGCGATGACGAAAGCGATGATCCTCGCCGCCGGGCGCGGCGAGCGCATGCGCCCGCTCACCGACCACACGCCCAAGCCGCTGCTGCCCGTCGGCGGCAAGCCCTTGATCGTGTGGCACATCGAGCGCCTGCGCGCAGCCGGCTTCAGCGAGCTTGTCATCAACCACGCCCACCTCGGCCACCGGCTGGAGGAAGCGCTCGGCGACGGTACCGCCTTCGGCGTGCGCATCGCGTGGTCGCCCGAGGCCACCGCACTCGAGACCGCTGGCGGCATCCGCCACGCCCTGCCGCTGCTCGGCGACGCACCCTTCATCGTCGTCAACGGCGACGTGTTCTGCGACGCGGATTTCACCGCTCTGCGTTCCGCCGCCGCGGATCTGCGCGCCGACGGCGCGCTCGCCCACCTGCTGCTGGTCGACAACCCCGCGCACCATCCGGACGGCGACTTCCATCTCGCCGCCGACAGCCGCATCCGCGCCGATGGCCAGCCGCGCCTCACCTTCTCCGGCCTGGGCGCCTATCACCCTGCGCTGTTTGCCAACCTGCCCGACAACAACCCGGCCAAGCTCGCCCCACTGCTACGCGACGCCATGAGCGCTGGCCAGGTCCGCGGCGAGCACCACAAGGGCCGCTGGATCGACGTCGGCACCCCCGAACGCCTGGCGGAACTCGATTGCCAACTCACCCGCGCAGGCTGAACCTCGCACCGGGTCACCCGTCGAACCGCAGGGGGCGCGGCGCCGGCGCCCCGACGCTCGACCGTTTCCCTGCCAGTGCCATAATCTCGCCCATGAACGCTCCCACGACTCCGAACCTGAATACCGCCGTGGCGGTCGCACCCTTCCGTGCCCGCCGCGATCGCCTGCTCGCCCGCATGCAGGCTGCCGGCGGCGGCGTCGCCATCCTGCCCACCGCCCCCGAGCGCGTGCGCAACCGCGACGCCCACTACGCCTACCGCCACGACAGCTACTTCTATTACCTCACCGCCTTCCGCGAGCCCGAGGCGGTCGTCGTGCTCGTCGCCGGCCAGGAGACGAAACAGATCCTCTTCTGCCGCGAGAAGAACGAGGAACGCGAAATCTGGGACGGCTATCGCTGGGGCCCCGACGCGGCGCGCAAGGCCTTTGGCTTCGACGAGGCGTGGACCATCGGCGACCTCGAGAAGCGCCTCCCAGACTACCTCGCCGACCAGCCCCTGCTGTGGACCAGCCTTGGCTACGACAACGACTGGGACGCGAAGGTGCTCGGCGCACTCAACGCCGTGCGCGACAAGGCCCGCACCGGCCTCACTCCACCGCATTCGGTGCGCGACCTGCGCGCCGAGCTCGACGAAATGCGCCTCGTCAAGGACGTCTCCGAGCTCGCAACCATGCGCCGCGCCGCGCAGATCTCCGCCGACGCCCACTGCCGCGCCATGCGCGCCACCCGGCCGGGGCGCTTCGAGTACGAGATCGAGGCCGAGCTGCTGCACGCCTTCCGCGCCGCCGGCAGCCAGGCACCGGCCTACACGTCGATCGTCGCCGGTGGTGCCAACGCCTGCGTGCTGCACTACGTCGACAACGACAAGCCGCTCGCCGACGGCGACCTGCTGCTCATCGACGCCGGCTGCGAGCTCGACGGCTACGCCTCAGACATCACCCGGACCTTCCCGGTCAACGGTCGCTTCTCCGGCCCGCAGCGCGCGGTCTACGAGATCGTCCTCGCCGCCCAGGCGGCTGCGCGTGAGGCCACCCGTCCCGGTGCGCACTGGAACCAGCCCCACGACGCCGCGGTGAAGGTGCTTGCCCAGGGCATGCTCGACCTCGGCCTGATCAAGGGCAGCCTCGACGGCGCGCTCGAGAATGGCGACTACCGCCGCTTCTACATGCACCGCACCGGCCACTGGCTGGGCATGGACGTGCACGATGCCGGTGAATACAAGCTCGGTGGCGAGTGGCGGCCGCTGGTCGAAGGAATGGTCCTGACCATCGAACCGGGCTGCTATATCCGCCCCGCCGACGACGTGCCCGAGGCCTTCTGGAACATCGGCATCCGCATCGAGGACGACGCAGTGGTCACCGCAGCCGGCTGCGAGCTGATCACCGAAGGCGTGCCCAAGACGGTCGCGGACATCGAGGCCCTGATGCGAGACACGCGCCATGCCTGAGAACGCTCCCGAGCACGTCCATGACCTCCTGATCGTCGGCGCCGGCCCGGTCGGCCTCGCTCTGGCGCTGGCACTGAAGGACGCCGGCCTTGACATCGTGCTCGCCGACGCGCGCGCCCGCGAAGCGGTCACGAAGGACCCGCGCGACCTCGCGCTCGCCCACGGCACCCGGCTCACGCTGCAAGGCCTCGGCGTGTGGGATGGGCTGCCGAGCACCGCGATCGAGCACATCCACATCTCGCACCAGGGGGGGCTCGGTCGCACCCTGATCGACGCCGCCGAACACGACCTGCCCGCGCTGGGCTACGTCGCCTCGGCCGGCGCGCTCGCCGCGGCCCTGCGCAGGGCGGTGGACGCGGCGGGCATTCCGGTATTCGACGAAACGGAGATCACCAACCTCGCGGCCGGAGAGGACGACGTGATCGCCAGCCTCGCCGGCGCCGGCCGTCCCACGCCCACGCTGCGCGCGCGCCTGGCGGCCTGCGCCGAGGGTGGCCTGCGCGCGGGCGACCCCAACGTGGTCGAGCACGGCTACGGCCAGCACGCGCTGATCGCCGACGTGCAGGTCGCCGGCGGGCATCGACACACCGCCTTCGAGCGCTTCACCCCGCAGGGCCCGGTGGCACTGCTACCCAAGGGAGACAACTACGCGCTGGTGCATGTCTCCCGCCCCGAGACCGCCGACGAGCTGCTCGCGCTCGACGATGCCGCCTACCTCGCCCGCCTGCAGGCCCACATCGGCGGGCGCGCGCGGCTCACCGGCGTCGGCCCGCGCCTACGCTACCCGCTGGTGCTGCGCTACCGACGCTCGACGATCGCGCAGCGCACGGTGTGGCTCGGCAATGCGGCGCAGACCCTGCATCCGGTCGCCGGCCAGGGCTTCAACCTGGCGCTGCGCGACGTGTGGGCGCTGGCGGACGCGCTGCTGAAAGCGCGCGAGGCTGCGCGCCAGCATTCCGCCAACACGGCTGCGAAACCGTTCGACGCCGGCGCCCCCTCGGTCCTTGCAAGCTATGCGAACACCCGCGGCCTGGACCGCCTCGGAACGATCCGCTTCACCGACACCCTGGTGCGCGTGTTCAGCAACGACTTTACCCCGCTGCGCCACGCGCGCGGCGCTGCGCTGTTCGCACTCGACCTGATCCCGCCGCTGCGCAACTTCGTTGCGCGCAGGATGATGTTCGGCGCCCGCGCCTGGCCGTGATCGTCACCGCGTAGCCAGCAAAAAGGCCTGCACCCCGGACACGGGACTGCAGGCCTTTCGCTTCATCAGCGCCGCCATCGGGCGGCGCGATCTTCACGCGCCGATCAGAACGCCGGCACCACAGCGCCCTGGTACTTGTCGGCGATGAACTGCTTCACCTCGGGCGAGTTCAGCGCGGCGGCGAGCTTCTTCATCGCCTCGCTGGTGGCGCTCTCCTCGTGCGCCACCAGCAGGTTGGCGTAGGGCGAGCTGGCGTCCTCGATGAACAGCGAGTCCTTCAGCGGGTTCAACTTCGCCTCGATCGCGTAGTTGGTGTTGATCACCGCCAGGTCGACCTGGTTGAGGATGCGCGGAAGGGTCGCGGCCTCTAGTTCGCGGATCTTCAGCTTCTTCGGGTTCTCGGCGATGTCCTTCTGCGTGGCCGAGATGTTGTTCGGATCCTTCAGCGTGATCAGCCCCTTCTTCGCCATCAGCAGCAGCGCGCGGCCGGAATTGGACGGGTCGTTCGGAATCGCCACCGTCCCGCCCTCGGGGATGTCCGCCACCGCCTTGTGCTTGCCCGAATAGGCGCCCAGCGGCTCGACGTGCACCTTGGTCACCACCGTCTGGATGTCGTTCTTCTGCTTCTTCTTGAACTCGTCGAGGTAGGGCTGGTGCAGGAAGAAGTTGCCGTCGACGCGCTTCTCGTTCGTCTGCATCGAGGGCTGCACGTAGTCGGTGAACACCTTGATCTCGAGCTCCACGCCTTCCTTGGCCAGCATCGGCTTGACGAACTCGAGGATCTCCGCGTGCGGCACCGGGGTAGCAGCGATGACGAGACGGTCGGCCGCGAAGGCGGCGGAGCCGGCAGCCAGGGAGAGCGTGCCGAGGGCGGCCGCCAGCAGTTTGCGCAGGGTAAACGACATCGTTGAAGTCTCCTTCGTGGGGATCACTTGCGGGTGAAATACAGCACCAGGCGGTCGCCCGAGTACTGGATGATCTGGACGAGCACGACCAGCAGGGCGACGGTGATCACCATCACCTCGGTCTGGAAGCGCTGATAGCCGAAACGGATCGCGAGGTCGCCGAGGCCACCACCGCCGATCACGCCGGACATCGCAGCATAGGACATCAAGGTGATCGCCGTCACGGTGACGGCGGCGATCAGCCCGGGCAGAGCCTCGGGCAGCAGCGCGCCGAAGATGATGCGTGCGGTGCGAATGCCCATCGCCTGGCAGGCCTCGATGACGCCGCGGTCGACCTCGCGCAGCACGTTCTCGACCAGGCGCGCGAAGAAGGGCGCGGTGCCCACCACCAGCGGCGGGATCGCACCTTCCACGCCGAGCGAGGTGCCAATCAGGATCACCGTGACCGGGATCATCACGATCAAGAGGATCAGGAAGGGCACCGAGCGCAGCACGTTGACCACGAAGGACAGCACCGTGTAGACGAAGCCCTGCTCCAGCAACTGGCGCTTGGCGGTGACGAACAGCAGGATGCCGAGCGGCAGGCCCAGCAGGATGGTGAAGAACAGCGACACCCCGGTCATGACCAGGGTCTCCCAGGTCGCGATCCAGATGTCGCTCCAGTCGATGACGGACAGGTCCATTACTGCAGCACCTCGTGGTGGATCTGGTGACGGTCGAGCTCGGCGAACACCGCGCGGATGTCGTCCTCGCCGCCTTCGAGCTCAAGCAGTAGCTGGCCGAAGGGCACGTCCTTGATGCTCGAGACCTCGCCCTGCAGGATCGTGATCTGCACCTTCGCGCCTGCCATGATGCGGCTGAGGATCGGCTGGTAGGTCACGTCGCCGATGTAGGTCAGGCGCACCAGCGTGCCACGCAGCTTGTCGCTCATGTAGGCGTGCGCCGGGTCGAAGCTCGCCGCGGCGAGCGCGTCACTCTGCGCCACCATGCTGCGCGTGACCGGATGCCGGGGATGCAGAAAGACGTCGGCCACCCTGCCCGATTCGACGATGCGCCCGCCATCGATCACCGCGACACGGTCGCAGATCGTGCGAATGACCTGCATCTCATGGGTGATCAGCACGATGGTGAGACCGAGCTGGCGGTTGATGTCCAACAGCAGCTTGAGGATGGACTGCGTGGTCTCGGGGTCGAGCGCCGAGGTCGCCTCGTCGCACAGCAGCAGCTGCGGCCGGTTGGCGAGCGCACGTGCGATGCCCACGCGCTGCTTCTGCCCGCCGGAGAGCTGCGAGGGGTACTTGTGGCCATGCTCGGACAGCCCCACCAGCGCCAGCAGTTCCTTCACCCGCGCGGCGCGCTCGGCGGCGTTGCCGTGCCCGGTCGCCTTCAGCGGCCAGTCGATGTTGTCGGCGACGGTCTTGGCGTTGAGCAGGTTGAAGTGCTGGAAGATCATGCCCACGCGGCGGCGCAGCGCGTAGAGGCCTTCGCTGTCGAGCGTGGTGATCTCCTCGCCGTCTACCAGCACGCGCCCGGCGGAGGGACGCTCGAGCAGGTTCAGGGTGCGGATCAGCGTGCTCTTGCCCGCGCCCGAGCGGCCGATGATGCCGAACACCTCGCCGGTACCGATCTCGAGGTTGATGTCGGTGAGCGCCTCGACCTCGCGGCCGTCAGCCGCGCGATAGGTCTTGCGCAGGTTTTCGATACGGATCACGGCGAAAGCCCCGGCGGGGAAAAAGCCGGCAATTTTACCTGCGGGCCGGGCTCGACACCACCACGTCGAGCTTGTAGGCTCCCCGCCACCCGGAGGCCGCCGCACACGCTCAACGCACCGATCCTGCAATGTCTGGCGCTCCGCCACTCTCCCCCTCCGCATCCTCGCCCGAAGGACCGCGCATCATGCCGCATGACGACACGCTCTCCCCCGCCACCCTCGCCGCCCAGGGCATGGGTGCAACGACAATGCCACACCGCGACATCGTGCCGCCCATCCACATGGCGAGCACCTTCGAGCGCGACCCGGACGGGAGTCTGCCCGGCGGACGCATCTACGCCCGCGACCTCAGCCCCGCCTACGACCCGGCCGAAGCCTTGCTGTGCCGCCTTGAGGGTGGCGCAGCTGCGGCGCTGTTCGCCTCGGGCATGGCCGCGGCCTCCGCGGTGCTGCTCGCACTCAAGCCCGGCATGCGCATCGTGGCGCCGCGCGACATGTACTGGTCGCTGCGCAACTGGCTGGTGAGCTTCACCGGTAACTGGGGCCTGACCCTGGATTTCTACGCCGACAGCGACGAGCTCGCCGCCCTGCTCGCGCGCCCGGCAGACCTGGTCTGGGTGGAGACGCCTGCAAACCCAACCTGGGAGGTCCTCGACATCGCCCAGGCAGCCGGGCGTGCACATGCGGCAGGCGCACGCCTGGTGGTGGACTCCACCGTATCCACGCCGGTGTTCACCCAACCATTGGCGCTCGGTGCCGACATCGTCATGCACTCGGCAACGAAATACCTCAACGGTCACTCCGATGTCGTTGCCGGCGCACTGATCACGCGCGCCGAGGACGACTTCTGGTCCCGCATCCGGACCGCGCGCCAGAACGGCGGCGCGGTACCCGGCCCCTTCGAGGCCTGGTTGCTGGCACGCGGCCTGCGCACGCTGTTCCCGCGCGTGCGGACCGCCGCCGCCTCGGCACTGCGCATCGCACAGCACTTCGAACACCATCCGGCGCTGGTCGCGGTGCTCTATCCCGGCCTACCCTCGCATCCTGGCTACGACATCGCCTGCCGCCAGATGAAAGGCGGCTTCGGCGCCATGCTGTCGCTGCGCGTCAAAGGCGGCGAAGGTGCCGCACGCCGGGTCGCGGGCACCGTGAAGATCTTCCGCCGCGCAACCTCGCTCGGCTCGGTCGAAAGCCTGATCGAGCACCGTGGTCCGATCGAGGGCCCGGGCACACGCTGCCCGCTCGATCTGCTGCGGATTTCGGTCGGCATCGAGGGCACCGACGATCTGATCGCAGACCTCGAACAGGCCCTTCGGGACGCGAGCCAAGACTGAGGAATCGGGGCGCCGGAGCGCCCCCGCCGCACGGTGGGTTGCATGCATGCAACGGCCTTCGCGCCCAAGGGCCTGAGCGATGGGGTAAAATGCCGCCCTTTCCCCTGTCCGCTCCCCAGCCCGTCCCCGCCATGCAGTTTGCCGGCTTCACCTTGCGCAACAATCTGTTCGTCGCCCCCATGGCCGGCGTGACGGATCGACCCTTCCGCCAGTTGTGCAAGAAGCTGGGCGCAGGCGTAGCCGTGTCCGAGATGGTCACTTCCAACTCGCTGCTGTACGGCAGCGAGAAGACCCGCCGTCGCGCCGACCACACCGGCGAGGTGGATCCGATCTCGGTACAGATTGCAGGCGCCGACCCGGCGATGATGGCCGAGGCGGCAAAGTACAACGCCGACCGGGGCGCGCAAATCATCGACATCAACATGGGCTGCCCGGCCAAGAAGGTGTGCAACGTGATGGCGGGCTCGGCGCTGATGCAGGACGAGCCGCTCGTGGCGCGCATCCTCGAAGCGGTGGTCCGGGCCGTGCCGGACACCCCGGTCACACTCAAGTTTCGCACCGGCTGGAACCGCGCAAACAGGAACGCCCCCACGATTGCCCGCATCGCCGAACAATCCGGCATCCGCGCGATCGCCATTCATGGCCGCACGCGCGCCGACCAGTACATGGGCGAGGCCGAGTACGACACGATCGCCCACGTCAAGACCCTGGTGAGGATCCCGGTGATTGCCAACGGCGACATCACCAGCCCGCAAAAGGCGAAGCACGTGCTCGACTACACGGGCGCGGATGGCGTCATGATCGGGCGCGCGGCGCAGGGCCGGCCGTGGATCTTCCGCGAGATCGAGCACTACCTCACGACCGGCGAGTTGCTGCCCGCGCCGTTGGTGAGCGAGATCCTCCAGGTCTGCCGCGAGCATGTCGCCGATCTCTACGCCTTCTACGGCGAAGACCGGGGTGTGAAGATCGCCCGCAAGCACATCTCCTGGTACACCAAGGGACTGGTCGGATCGGCCGCGTTCCGGCGTACGATGAACCAGATCCCGGACGTTCCCGCTCAGCTCGCGGCGGTGGACGACTTCTTCGGCCAACTCGCCGAAGCCGACGCGCGCCTGAGCTACGAGCACGACCAGGACGACGCCCCCGCCGAATATCCGCAGGAACTCGCCGCATGACCAGTCGCAGCAACGAAATCGCCGACGCCGTCGTCCGCACGCTGGACCAGTATTTCCGCGACCTGGACGGAGAACGGCCGGCCGCCATCCACGACATGGTGATCCGCAATGTCGAACGTCCGATGCTGGCGTTCGTCCTCGAGCGTGCCAACGGCAACCAGACGGTCGCTGCCGATATGCTTGGCATCAACCGCAACACCCTGCGACGCAAGCTCAACGACTACGAGCTGCTTTGAGCGACGCCGGGCACCGCCCGCCTTCCTCGACGGTGTTTCCGCCCGACCTTTCCTTTCCGACCTTCGCCTCAGGCCCCCAAAGATGAACGTGTCCCAAGCCCTGATCAGTGTTTCCGACAAGACCGGCGTGCTCGACTTCGCTCGCGAACTCTCCTCTCTCGGCATCAAGCTGCTGTCGACCGGAGGCACCGCCAGCCTGCTGCGCGAAGCCGGCCTGCCGGTGACCGATGTCTCCGAGCACACCGGCTTCCCCGAAATGCTTGACGGCCGGGTCAAGACGCTGCACCCGAAGGTGCACGGCGGCATCCTCGCCCGTCGCGACCTGTCCGAGCACATGGACACGATTGCCGCACACGACATCGGCCGTATCGACCTGGTCGTGGTGAACCTCTACCCCTTCCAGCAGACCGTGGCCAAGCCCGACTGTTCGCTGGAAGACGCGATCGAGAACATCGACATCGGCGGCCCGACGATGGTCCGCGCCGCAGCCAAGAATCACGGCAACGAGCAGGGTGGCGTGGGCATCGTCACCGACCCCGAGGACTACGGCTGCATCGTCGAGGAGCTCAAGTCCAACGCCGGCAAGCTCAGCCACAAGACCCGCTTCGGGCTCGCGGTGAAGGCCTTCACCCACACTGCGCGCTACGACTCGGCGATCTCCAACTACCTCACCGCGCTGGTCAGCAACGAAGCCGGCGACGTATCGCTGCAGACCTACCCCGAGCGCCTGCAACTGGCCTTCGACAAGGTGCAGGACCTGCGCTACGGCGAGAATCCGCACCAGACCGCAGCCTTCTACCGCCAGCCCGGCGCGGCCGACGGCGGCGTCGCCGGCTACACCCAGCTGCAGGGCAAGGAGTTGTCGTACAACAACATCGCCGACGCCGACGCAGCCTGGGAATGCGTCAAGGCCTTCGACGGCCCGGCCGCCGCCTGCGTCATCGTCAAGCACGCCAACCCCTGTGGCGTAGCCGTCGCAGCCAGCCCGCTCGAGGCCTACAAGAAGGCCTTCTCCACCGACCCGACCTCGGCCTTCGGCGGCATCATCGCCTTCAACGGCGAAGTGGACCGCGCCGCAGCCGAGGCGGTGTCGGCACAGTTCCTCGAAGTGCTGATCGCGCCTGCCTACGCCGCCGACGCGCTCGAATTGCTCGCCAGCAAAAAGAACGTGCGCGTGCTCACCTGTCCGCTCGGGCAGCCCGCGGGCGCCTTCGACTACAAGCGTGTGGGTGGTGGCCTGCTGGTGCAGAGCGCGGACGAAGCGCGCATCCAGATCGTCGACCTCAAGGTCGTCACGCAGCGCGCCCCCTCCGATACCGAGATGCGCGACATGCTGTTCGCCTGGCGCGTGGCCAAGTACGTCAAGTCCAACGCCATCGTGTATTGCAAGGACGGCATGACCATCGGCGTCGGCGCCGGCCAGATGAGCCGGGTCGACTCCGCCCGCATCGCCAAGATCAAGGCGGAGAACGCCGGCCTCCAGATCGGTGGCTGCGTGGTGGCCTCGGACGCCTTCTTCCCCTTCCGCGATGGCCTCGACGTGCTCGCCCAGGCCGGTGCCACCGCGGTGATCCAGCCCGGCGGCTCGGTGCGCGACGAGGAGGTGATCGCCGCGGCCGACGAGCAGGGCATCGCCATGGTGTTGACCGGCTACCGGCACTTCCGCCACTGAGCACGACCGTCCCCGCAGAGAATCGGAGCAGCCCATGAAAGTCCTCGTCATCGGTTCCGGCGGCCGCGAACACGCGCTGGCCTGGAAATTCGCCCAGTCGCCCAAGGTCACCCGCGTGCTGGTGGCGCCGGGCAACCCCGGCACCGCGAGCGAGCCGAAGCTGCAGAACGCACCGGTCACCGACATCCCGGTGCTGGTGGAGCTGGCGAAGCGCGAGCAGGTGGCGTTCACCGTAGTCGGCCCCGAAGCGCCGCTTGCAGCGGGCGTGGTGGACGCCTTCCGCGCGGCCGGCCTGCCGATCTTCGGCCCGACCAAGGCCGCAGCGCAGCTCGAGAGCTCCAAGGACTTCGCCAAGCAGTTCCTGATCCGCCACAACATCCCGACCGCAAAATACCGCACCTTCTCCGATGCGGCCGCGGCCCATGCCTACATCGATGCCGAGGGTGCGCCGATCGTGATCAAGGCCGACGGCCTTGCTGCGGGCAAGGGCGTGGTGGTGGCGATGAGCGCCGAAGAGGCGCATGGCGCGATCGACATGATGCTGCTGGATAACCGCATGGGCAATGCGGGTGCCCGGGTGGTGATCGAAGAGTTCATGGAGGGTGAGGAGGCGAGCTTCATCGTCATGGCCGACGGCCGGAATGCGCTCGCACTCGCCACCAGTCAGGACCACAAGCGCCTGAAGGACGGGGACGAAGGCCCGAACACGGGCGGCATGGGCGCCTACTCGCCTGCGCCGGTCGTGACCCCGGACGTGCATGCGCGCGTGATGCGCGAGGTCATCAATCCGACCCTTGCGGGCATGGCCGCAGACGGCCTGCCCTACACCGGCTTCCTCTACGCCGGCCTGATGATCGACGGCGAGGGGCGTCCGCGCGTGGTGGAGTTCAACTGCCGCATGGGCGACCCCGAAACCCAGCCGATCATGATGCGCCTGAAGACCGACCTCTCCGACCTGATCGAAGCCGCGATCGCAGGCAAGCTGGATCAGATCGAAGCGGAATGGGACCGGCGCTTCGCGCTCGGCGTGGTGCTCGCCGCTGCCGGCTACCCGGAGAGTCCGCGCAAGGGCGATCCGATCGCAGGGCTGCCGGCCGGCGAGATCGAGGATGCACACGTCTTTCACGCCGGCACGGCAATGCAGGACGGCAAGATCGTCACCGCCGGCGGCCGCGTGCTGTGCGTGACCGCACTCGGCGACAACGTGCGCACTGCACAGAAACGCGCCTACGAACTTGCGGACGCCATCACCTTTGACGGTCGCCAGTACCGTCGTGACATCGGCCATCGCGCACTCACCCGCAAGAACTGAATTTCCCGGAGCGGGGAATCCGGGCATCCGAATGCGCACTGCGGCGCCAGCCACGACTGACAAGGTGGGGCGGGCGGGCTATCCTGCTGTCAAGCGTGCGATCCTCGCACGCTTGACCCAGAAACCCGTCAAGGAGGCGCGGATGTCCGTGAAATTCGAGATCACCAAGAACGACAAGGGCGAGTTCCACTTCAAGCTGGTCAATGCCGAGGGCAAGACCCTGTTGCGCAGCGAAGGCTACAACGCCAAGGCAAGCTGCACCAACGGCGTCGAGTCCGTGCGCAAGAACGCCGCTGAAGACAAGCGCTACGAGGCATGTACCGCCTCGGACGGTCGCCCTTATTTCAATCTCAAGGCGAGCAACGGCCAGATCATCGGCACCAGCCCGATGTTCGCGGACGCAGCCGCCTGCGATGCGGCTATCGCCGCAACCAAGGCCGGCGCCGCCGATGCATCGGTCGACGACAAGAGCTGAGACGCAATGACTAATCCCGCCATCATCAAACCCTGGTTCACCGATCTTCAGCAGCGCATCGTCCGCCGGCTCGAAGCCTTCGACGGCAAGCCTTTCAGGGCGGACGGCTGGGAGCGCCCGGGCGGTGGTGGCGGGCTCACCCGCGTCATCGAGGAGGGAGACTTCTTTGAACGTGCCGGAGTGAATTTCTCGCATGTGATGGGCGACGGCATGCCGGCCTCGGCCACCGCACACCGTCCCGAACTGGCCGGTCGCCGCTTCGAGGCCATGGGCGTCTCGCTCGTGCTGCACCCCCGCAACCCCTACTGCCCGACCGCGCACATGAACGTGCGTTTCTTCGTCGCGCTGGCCGACGGAAGACCGCCGGTGTGGTGGTTCGGCGGCGGGATGGACCTGACACCTTACTACGCCTTCGAGGAAGACGTCCGTCACTTCCACGCCACCTGCAAACGGGCGGTGCTGCCCTTCGGCGGCGAGGCCGAATACGCCCGCCTGAAGGACTGGTGCGACCGCTACTTCTTTCTCAAGCACCGCAACGAAGCGCGCGGTGTCGGCGGCCTGTTCTTCGACGACCTGGGCGCCGACGGTTGCACGGATTTCGACACCGCCTTCGGCCTCACCCAGGCGGTCGGGAATGCGTTCGAGTACGCCTACCTGCCCATCGTCGAGCGACGCAAGGACATGCCCTATGGCGAGCGCGAGCGCGATTTCCTCGCCTACCGCAGGGGGCGCTATGTCGAATTCAACCTGGTCTTCGACCGCGGCACCCTGTTCGGGCTGCAGTCAGGCGGGCGCACCGAATCCATCCTGATGTCCATGCCCCCGATGGTGAAATGGCGCTACGACTGGAAGCCCGAGCCCGGTTCGCCCGAGGCCGAGCTGTACGAAAAATACCTGAGCCCGCGCGACTGGGCCTGAGCGGCCGCACAACCGGCCCTCTGGCAGCTGCGCGAACACCCCCGAACCCCCCCGAACACCCCCGAACTCGTGCGCATCCGGCGGAATGAAAAACGCCCCGCAAGATTCCTCGCGGGGCGTTTTCATTCCGGCCAGCAGGAATCCTCAGACGCCTGCGCCGACCGCTACCCACTCGGCTGCAGCCCGGTAGTGCCGTTGGGCATCGGCCGGACGCTCCAGGGTTTCGAACAGATGCGCGAGCGCAAGATGGGTGTCCACCTCGGGTTGAATACCCAGCGAGGCCTCGAGGTAGCTCTGCGCCTTACCCCAGAGTTCGGTGCGACGGCAGAGTTGCCCCAGCGCGAAGAGCAGGCCCGCATCCTTGGGCTGCTGCTCCAGCCAGGACTCCGCCTTGTGCAGACAGGCATGCGCGTCATCGAGCGTACCCGTGCAGCAATCCGCATACAGGCGCGCCAGCCCGCTATCCCACTGCTCGTCCAGCAGCCGCTCCGCCTGCTTGCGCACGCGCGCGGCAAAACCGGCCTTCGCCATGAGCGGCAGCGCCTCCTCGACCAGGCCCCGATCCTCGAGCTCCTCTGCGGGAATATCGAGCCAGTAGCGCTCCAGCGTCGCCGGATCGCTCGCCAGAATCTGCCGCATGCGCCCAACATGCGCACTGCGCAGCCCCGGTGCAGCCTGCTCGGGCGTAAGCGCCTTGTGCTTGCGCAACTGGCGCAGCGTATGAATCAGGTCGTCCCACTGGCCGAGCGCAAGCTGAACCTCCGACTCCAGGCGGAGCATGGCGATGTGCTTGTGGCCACGCTCCCGCAGTTGGGCGAGCCGTGCCCCCGCCGCCTCGAAATCGCGGCTCAGGATCGCCAACTCGGCCTCCGTCATCAGGCAGGCGACCTCGCTCTCCTTTCCGCCCTCCGCTGCATGGCCAAGCCATTCCTGGTAACGGGGCTGATCCTGCAGCGCGTGCGCGGCACGGGCCGCCACCAGCGCCGCCATCGGGGATCCCTCACTTGCCGCGTATGCATTCGACGCCGACTTAAGTGACTGCGAATAGCGGCCTTCGAACAGCGCGCTCATCGCGGCATTCAAGGCACGGTCAGCCTTCTGCCGGCGGCGGCGCTCACGCCACTGCGCGACCCTGGCCGGCAGCGACAGCGTGCGCGTGACCACGCGCAGCAGAATGTGTACCAGCGCCACGCCCACCACCAGGAGCACGATGAACAGGTTGAGGGAAATCTGCGCCCGCCAGGGCGACAGGACCACGAGGACGTAGCCATCATTCACGCCGGCGACCATCGCCACGCCGACGGCGACGGCGAAGATCGCGATAAGCCAGATCAGTGCGCGCATCGCCCCGTCCTCATTCGCTGGCCGCAGGCGCGGGCACGGGTTCTTCGGCAGGCTTGTCGGCGGCTCCGTCCGCAGCCTCGCCCGTCCCTGCAGCAGCATCCGCAGCGCCCGCTGCCTCGCCGTTCGGCACCAGGCCGTCGGTGGCTGGGGCGGATTCGGGCTCAGGCGCCTCCGACGCTGCAGACGCGGCCTCCGTTTCGACCTCATCCGCAGGCGCGGCGGCGGCCTTGGGGGGTTCAACCGGTTGCGGCGGACGGCCCGCGCGTACCTGCAGGTTGCGCAGCGCAGTGAATGTTTCGCTCAGATCGGGCGGCGTGTAGCGAATCTTCACTGCGCCAAGCGCCTGGAGTTCGCTAAGCACCAGCTTGACGCGCTCGTCGCCCTGGTCGAAGAAACGCTCGACCCAGCCGCGCGCCTGCGCGAGGTCGGTCTCGTAGGTGCGTCCATCACGTGCCAGCAGTGCAAGCCGTGCAGTGAGCAGGCGCAGCTTGAGATTTTCGCGCAGGAAGCTGCTCTGCTCCGGGGCGAGCAGTACCGGCTCCTTGCCGTCCATGCGCTCGACGCGGATCACGGTACGCACCTCGTGCCACACGTCTGCAGCCACGGCCTGCGAAAAGCGCCAAGCCTTCTCCACCCAGCCAACGAAGCCGCCGCTCTGGGCGGGCCCAAGGTCGGCACCCACAGCGGCATCCGCCGACAGGGGGCGCTCGAAGGCAAGCGGCATCGCGTCGGCATGCTCAAGCAGGCGCTCGAGGCGGATGCTGAGCCCCGAGACGTCCAGCGCGGGCAGCAGGCGCAACTCGTCGATGTCACCCCCCAGCGCGCGACGCAAAGCCGAGAGTTGGCCACGGTCATGCAGCGCGAGCCGAGCCTCTGCTTCCTGCAAGGCGATCAGCGCGGCCTCCACGTTACCGGCGATCTGGAGTTGCTGTGCGGCGAGCGCGACGGCCTGTTCGACCTCCGCCACTACCCCTTCCTCGCGGCTGCGGGAGAGTTCCTGGTACATGGCCTGGAGCGCCTCAGCCTGCCCCTCGGTCACTTCGACCTTGGATTCGAGGGCGCCCAGCTTGCCCTGCAGCGAAGCGATGACTTCCTGCTGCTGGCGCACGATGCCCCGCGCTTCGGAGGCCACCGATTCGCCTTCCGAGAGGCGCTTGGCGAGTTCTTCGCGCAGCGTGACGGCCTGCGCCTGCGTATCGCGCACCTGCCAGATCGACCAGCCGGCGCCGCCGACGGCCACCACCGCAACCAGCAAGGCCCACCAGCCCAACGTGCTGCGTCCGCGTTCAGGCTGAGTGTCTTCGCTTACTGCAGGTTCCGCCGGGGGCGGTACGGCAGGGACGTCCCCGGCTGGGGCCTGCTCGCCATCCGGCTGCTGGCGCGCACCTTCCGACTGCTCCGGCACGCGGTTTTCGGGAAGGTCTCGGGTCTCTCCCGGAGAGGATCTTTCAGCGTCCTCGGCCGACGCTTGCTGAGACGCTGGCGGCTGAGTCAGGGCGGGGATCTCTTCTTTCATGGTCCAAGTTTAGCCAAAGTGGTTCACGAGCGTCTGCATCAGACCGTCGTCGCCCGCCGGCGTCTCCACCACGTGGGTGAAGCCTGCCTCCCGGGCCTGCGCAACGATGCGCGGGTGCGATGCAAATACGGTTACTGCACACAGGGCGGCCAGACCATCGGCGCCCAGCATCTGACGAAGGTTGCGCACGCCCTCGCTGCTGGTAAGCAGCAGGCCGTCCACCTCTCCGCGCGCTACCGGATCGAGCAGTTGCGCGGGATCATTGTCGGGACAGAATCTTCGGTAACAGGTGACATATTCCACGCTTGCGCCCCGTTCACGCAAGGTGTCCGCGAGCAATTCACGCCCCCCGTCCCCACGCAGGATCAGAACCCTGCGCCCGGCGACCGCCTGCGCGGAGAACTCCGGCAGGGCGATCACTGCCTCGCTGTCGAATCCGTGCTGCGGCGCAATGATCTGCTCGAAGCCATAGCCGCGCAGCACGCGCTCGCTGCCCTTGCCCACCGTCGCCACGCCGAGCGTGCGAGGCCAGGCACGGCGCGCCAGCACGAACTGCATCGCGTGATGAACGGCATTGGGGCTTACGAAGAAGGCGAGATCGAACTCGTCCAGGCGCGGAACGATCGCCTCGAGCGGCGCAGAATCAAGCGCGGGACCGACGGCAATGACGGGAAACAGCAGCGCGTTGCCGCCGAGGGCACGAATGCGCTCACACAGGCTGCCCGCCTGTTCGCGCGGGCGCATCACCACGAGCGTGCGTCCCGCCAGGGAACCTGCGAGGTCCGGAACGGCGGAGACGTCAGCGGTTGGGGGCATCATCGCACGTCTCCGAAGGCCGCTTAGCCGATATCGGCAAGGATGGCTTCGGCGCCTTGCGCGCGCAGCTCTTCAGCCAGCGCGCGACCTAGCACCGCAGCGTCTGCCGGCGCGCCCTCGCGCTCGGCACGCACGATCTCGCTGCCGTCGGGACGCGCGACAAAGCCGCGCAGCCACAGGCGCCCCGCACGCATGATCGCGTAGGCACCGAGCGGAACCTCGCAGCTGCCGGCCAGCGCGCGGGCAACCGCGCGCTCGGCCACCACGCAGGCGGTGGTCTCGGCATCGACCAGCGGCTGCAGCCACTCGATCACGTCGGCGCGCGCGGCTAGACACTCGATGCCCAGCGCGCCCTGCCCCGCGGCAGGCAGCGAAACCTCCGCCGGCATCACCGAGCGGATGCGCTCGCCCATGCCCAGACGGGTCAGGCCTGCAGCAGCCAGGATGATTGCGTCGTACTGGCCTTCGTCGAGCTTGCGCAGGCGGGTGTCGAGGTTGCCACGCAGACTGGTCACGCCGAGGAACGGGTATTGCGCGTGGATCTGCGACTCGCGGCGCAGGGACGAGGTCCCGACCACCGCCCCCGGAGGCATGTCGGCCAGGCTCTCGTAGCGGTTCGAGACGAAAGCATCGAGCGGCACTTCTCGCGCGCAGATGCAGGGCAGCGCGAACTCGGCCCCCATCTCCATCGGCACGTCCTTCATTGAATGCACTGCGATGTCGGCCCGACCGTCGAGCAGGGCGGTTTCGAGCTCCTTGACGAACAAACCCTTGCCGCCGACCTTGGCCAGGGGACGGTCCAGGATCTGGTCACCCCGCGTCGTCATGCCGAGCAGTTCGACCTGGCAGCCAGGATACAATGCCTCGAGCCGGGCCTTGATGTGCTCGGCCTGCCACAGGGCGAGACGGCTTTCACGGGTGGCGATGACGATGCGCTCGGGGCTTTTCTGGCTCACGATGGATACTTACCTGACAGGATGGGTTCATGCGGACAACACCTGGACACCGTCCCGGAGCAGCATCCGGGCTGGCATCGTTGGTGCGTGCGTTCGGCGGCATTCTAGCATGCGTGCCGATCGCGCTCTCGGCCGCCGGCACGGGCCTGACCGGCGCCCTGGATCTGGCGGGTGACGCAGCGGCGATGCGCGCTGCGAAGATGCCGATGGTCGTGCTCTTCAGCCAGGCAGGATGCACGTATTGCGACGCTGCGCGCACCTACCTGGTGCCGATGGCACAAGACCCCGCCAACACCGGCCGCACCCTCTTCCGGCAGATTGACATCGACTCGGACGTCCCGCTCAGCGACTTCGCCGGACGCAAAACCACCCATCGCAAGCTCGCCAGAACACTGGGGGGTCGCTTCACACCGACCGTAGTCGTGCTCGACGCCGATGGCCGCCTCCTCGCCGAGCCCATCATCGGCATGCGCCTGGCGGACTTCTACGGACAGTACGTCGAGAACGCGGTCGATGAAGCGCGCGCACGCCTTGCAGCACGCCCCTGAGCCTGCCACGCGGGCCGGCAGCGCGCACACTACAGGCCGAGCGCCTGGCGGACGTGTGGCCACTGCCGCCGGCTGACCGACAGGCGTTCATCCACGCCTTTGAGGATCACCTCCCAGTGCGCATCGCTGCTCTCGTGATCGCCTGCGCGCTCGACACCCTGCACGGCTTCACGCGCAACGAGGCAGTTGCGGTGCAAGCGCAGGAAACGCTGAGGAAACTCCTCCTCCAGATGCACCAGCGATTCATCCAACAGATATTCGCGCTCACAGGTGCGCGCTGTCACGTATTTCAGCTCGGCACGAAAATACAGGACATCGCCCACCGGCAGCAGCAGGATGCGCCCGCGCTCACTGACGCTGAAATGACGCCGCTCGCCCGGCGCCATGGCCGCCAGCGCGTTGTCGTCGGGCACGCTGCGCCGGACCTCGACCTTGGCGAGCGCCGCTGCAAGCCGCTCTGCCCGCACCGGCTTAAGCAGGTAATCGACTGCGGCCAGCTCGAAGGCCTCGACCGCGTATTGGTCGTAGGCAGTCACGAAGATCACTGCCGGCGGCGCCTCCAGCCGCGCGAGATGGCGGGCCAGTTCCACACCGTCCATGACCGGCATGCGGATGTCCGCCAGCACCACGTCGGCCGGCGCGTCCTCGAAGAGGCGCAGCGCCTCCTCGCCATTGGCGGCCATCCCGACGATGCGGGTCGGGTGCGGACCGGAAATGTCGCCGAGCAGGTCGCGCAGGCGGGTGCGCGCAGGCGCCTCGTCATCGACGATCAGTACGCGCAGCGCCGCAAGAATCGGCGTATCCATGCTCATTGTCTGCATCAGTCCCTCGTCCGATAAGGCAGTTGGATGCGCACACGATAGCGCCCGCCGCTCTGCTCGATCTCGAGCCCCGCCTCAAGATCGTAGAACAGGGTCAGCCGCTCACGGATGTTGTCGAGCGCCATGCGGTTCCCGGCATGATGGCGCACCGCATCGCACACCGGGTTATCCACCTCCAGGCGCAGCATCTCACCGCGCCGGGCGATGCGTACCACCACCTCGCCCGCTTCGGTCGAGGGCTCGATACCGTGGTAGACGGCATTCTCGACCAAGGGCTGGAGCAACAGCGGAGGCACCCGCGCGCGCAGCAAGGCCTCTCTACCCTCCGAGCCGGGGCCAGCATCGAGGGCCGCGCCATGCCGAACACCCTCCGCATCTGCCCGGGCGCCACCATCGAAAACCCAGCGCACCGTCAGGCGCTCACCCAGGCGCAGGCGCTCGAGATCGACATAGCGCTCACACAGCGCCAGCTCGTCGCCGAGTGGCACACGCTCCCGGTTGTCCTGCATCAGGGCACGAAACAGATCGGCGAGTTCCTCCAGCGCACGCTCGGCGCGGCGCGGATCGGAACGGATGACGCCGAGTACGCCATTGAGACTGTTGAAGAAGAAATGCGGTCGGATGCGTGCAGTGAGCGCCATCAGCCGCGCTTCGGCCAGCGCGGGAGAGTAGCGCCGATTGCGGTAATCAAAATAAAGCAGGGTCGCCGCACTCGCCAGCCAGCTCCACGCTAACGCACGCAGCAGGGTTGCTCCGCCGGCGCCGAGAGGCGGCGCACTGACGACCACCGCAGCGCTGGCCAGGCCGAACACCGCCAGTGGCCCGTAATGCCCCCTGCACTGGTGCAGCCAGGGCGAGAATAGATACAGCAACAGCACCGCAAGCAGCAAGGGCAGCTCGACCCGCCCAGCCATCAGCGCGAGCTGGGCGCCGAGCTGATCGAACTCGTCACCGCGGATTGCCACCGTGAGCAACGCCAGCAGATTCACCACCAGCAGCACACGCAACATCACGCCGAGGTTACGGAAATCGGGCAACCCCGCCACGGCGAGTCTGGAAGGCTTTTGCTTTATACTTTCCGGCATTTCTGTGCGCCGCAAACGCGGCGTTCCCCCTGGCTCCCGGCTGGATGCAACCTGCCGGTCCGATCGTCTTTCGCACCCCCATTATGACAGACACCACGATACCGGCCGCTGGCGAAAACGAACCCGCCAAGGCCTGGTCCGGCCGCTTCACCGAACCCGTCTCCGACCTCGTCAAACGCTACACCGCCAGCGTGTTCTTCGACCAGCGCATGGCCGCACAGGACATCCGCGGATCGCTCGCACACGCGAAGATGCTGGCGAAGCAGGGCATCATCGGCGCGCAGGATCTGGCCGAGATCGAGCGCGGCATGGCCCAGATCGCCGGCGAGATCGAGCGCGGCGAGTTCACCTGGAGCCTCGATGACGAGGACGTCCACCTCAACATCGAGAAGCGCCTCACCACGCTGGTCGGCGACGCGGGCAAGCGCCTGCATACGGGCCGCAGCCGCAACGACCAGGTTGCCACCGACATTCGCCTGTGGCTGCGCGACGCGATCGACCAGATCCTCGCGCTGATCACCGACTTCCAGCGCAATCTGCTGGATCTCGCCGAAGCCCACGCCGGCACGCCGATGCCTGGCTTCACCCACCTGCAGGTGGCGCAGCCGGTGACCTTCGGCCACCACCTGATGGCCTATCTGGAGATGAGCCGGCGCGACGCCGAGCGCTTCGCCGACTGCCGCAAACGCGTCAACCGCCTGCCGCTCGGCAGCGCGGCGCTCGCCGGCACCAGCTACCCGATCGACCGCGAGTTCGTAGCGGCCGAGCTCGGCTTCGACGAGGTCTGCTACAACTCGCTCGACGCGGTGAGCGACCGCGACTTCGCGATCGAATTCTGCTCGGCTTCCGCGCTGCTGATGACGCACTTGTCGCGGCTGTCGGAAGAACTGATCCTGTGGATGAGCCCGCGCGTGGGCTTCATCGATCTCGCCGACCGCTTCTGTACCGGCAGCTCGATCATGCCGCAAAAGAAGAACCCGGACGTTCCCGAGCTGGTGCGCGGCAAGACCGGTCGCGTCAACGGTAGCCTGATCGCCCTGCTCACCCTGATGAAGGGCCAGCCGCTGGCATACAACAAGGACAACCAGGAAGACAAGGAACCACTGTTCGACACCGCAGACACGGTCATCGACACCCTGCGCATCTACGCCGACATGATGGGCAGCCGGATCGAGAACGGCAGCAAGGTGTTCAACGTCCGCGTCAAGCAGGAGGCGATGCAGTCCGCCCTTACCCAGGGCTATGCCACCGCCACCGACTTGGCCGACTACCTGGTGAAGAAGGGCCTGCCTTTCCGCGACGCGCACGAGGCGGTTGCGCTCGCGGTGCGTGCAGCGGACATCAAGGGCTGCGACCTGCCGCAATTCACCCTGGACGAACTGCGCATCGCCATGGCCCACGTGCCGGGCGCCGCAGACCGACTCGGTGAAGACGTGTTCGCCGTGCTGACAGTGGAAGGCTCACTGGCATCGCGCAAGCACGTCGGCGGCACCGCACCCGAGCAGGTGCGTGCCGCGGTGGCCCGCGCGCGTGCCGCGCTCCTTGGCTGAAGACTGCCTGCCACGACCGGCGCAGCCCCGGCCCCGGCACCGTTTCCAGCCATGAGCACGGGCCTCTCCCATCCCGGCCTCCCCGCCATCGAACTGGCGGTGCGGGCAGCGACAGGAAACCGGTTCCACGTCGCCAGCGCGCAGCCGGTGGGTGGCGGCTCCATCCACGCCGCATTCATCGTTCAGGACGCAGGCGGCCAGCGCTACTTCGCAAAACTGGGCGAAACCTGCCACGCGCCAATGTTCGCAGCGGAGGCCGAAGGCCTTGCCGCCATCGCCGCGAGTGACAGCTTCCGCACGCCGGCGGTGGTCGCGTGTGTGAGTGACGAGCGGTGCGCCGTGCTCGTTCTCGAGCACCTCGTGCTACGGCCGCTACAGTCCCCCGAAGACGGCACCCGCTTCGCCGATCTGCTGGTGAAGATGCACCAAAGGCGGGGAGAGCAGTTCGGCTGGGAGCACGACAATTTCATCGGCGCGACACGGCAGGCCAATCCCACACACGACAACTGGGCGCATTTTTTCGCCGAACAGCGTCTGCGCCCGCAGTTCGAGCTTGCGCGCATGAACGGCTTCGGCGGCGATCTGTACCGCCAGGGCGAGCGCCTGATCCCCCGTGTTCCAGCGCTCTTTCTCGACTACCGCCCGCAGGAGAGCCTGCTCCACGGCGATCTCTGGCACGGCAATGCCGCAATGCTGGACGATGGCACCCCCGTGGTATTCGATCCTGCGGTGCATTACGGCGATCGCGAATCGGACCTCGCCATGAGCGAGCTGTTCGGCGGCTTTCCATCGAGCTTCTACGCCGAATACCGCGCGCGATGGCCGCTCCACGAGGACTACGAGCAGCGCAAGCCGCTCTACAGTCTGTACCACCTGCTCAACCACCTGAACCTGTTCGGCAAGGGCTACCTGCGCGAGGCGCTGCGGCTGGCCACGCGGCTGAACGAGGAACTCGCTCGACGCAGGGACTAGGTCTTCAGCCTGTCCGCCGGCTGCGGAGCCGGCGCCAGCCCTTCGCCACGCCATGCCGCAGCAGCAGTCCGGGCGGCATGCGCATGTGGTGGTAACGCAGCCAGGCAAGGCGGCGCGCAAGCGGATCGCCGAGGCGCGGACGTGCCTCGGGCAGACGCGGCAGCAACACGCGCGCCAACATCCAGTCCATGAGCCGACGCGCAGCCGGCGGCGGCGGATCCGGCCAGAGCGCGGCGGGAACCGGGGTGTCGAGCCAGCGCTGGCAGGCCTGCAGCGCATGCCAGAACAGCCGCTGCGCGCCGAACTGCGCCACACGGGCAGCGAGCGCCCGCAGCGTCGCTTGATCCTGCGGCAGAGCACGCAGCATCGCATCGATGTCGAGCAGATCGCGCAGCCGTCCGTCGAGCTCGGTATCCTGAAACAGATGCACCACCGCATGGATGAGCTGATCAAGCGGGTCGAGCACGAAGTAGCGCGAGCCCGGCAGGCTCCGCTTCGCATCCCACAGCGCCATGGGATCGGGCCGGCAGCGACTGGTCACCGGCGCGATCCCATGATGCAGATCCAGCTCCAGCGCATGGCCCTCGGCCTGCATGGGGGGAAGCTCATGGCTCCACTCGCGGTAGTAGCGCAGGTCGTAGGGGTCGGTCACGGTCGAGCGCCAGCCGCCAGCTGCCAGCGCAGCCTCGGCCGCATCGAGCGCATCGCGACGAACCAGCAGGTCGATGTCGGCTGCAAGCCGCCCCTCGGCGAACGCCAGTCCCTGAGCGTGATACGCGGCACCCTTGATCAGCACCACCTCGATCCCGGCAGGCAGGATCCCGTCCAGCGCACGCAGCTCCTGCGCCAGCAGCTGGCGCCGCCAGGCGGCAAAATTCATCGCTGACTGGAGGTGACCACGCGGCGGCTCGGGGAGCGCCCCCCAGCGCGCTGGATCGCTCGCCAGCCGGTGGCCGAGGGTGGCATGCACACGCGCCGCGCGCGCGAGGCGAACCACCCCCTCCCATTCGTGAAGCGCAAGCTCGCGGGCCTTTTCAGGGGTCTGCAGCACCGAGAGCAGCTCTGTCAGACCCGGTGCCTGCATGTCAGCCATCCGCCCCTCCCACCTGCTGGTCCAGCAGCGCATGCACGCACCGCACCGCATCATCCAGGCGTCCATACACGAGCTGATACGCCGGGCAGGCCTCCGCAAGATCCGCCACGGCATCGAAGCCGATACGCCCGAGCAGGCCGTAGTTGAAGCTGTTGAACGCGAGCCGCGTGAACGCCTGCTCCGGCGCCTGCGGCTGCAGTGTCAGCGCAGCCCCCTCGCGCCAGGCCGGAAAGAGGATCAGCCTCGGCTGTGCAGGGCGACGGATCGCCGCGACACTGGCCGCATCCGGCGCCAGGTGCGCCACGTCGCCCTTACGTGTGCCAGGGAAGGTCGGCCCAAGTTCAGCCCCGGGGTGGAAATCACGGATCACCTCGATCGAGGCATTCTTCAGCGCGACGGGCTTGAGCATGGGCAGGAAATCGCCCTCCTGCGGACGCAGTACACCGAATTCGTCCGACAGCAGGCGCAGACCCGACAGCATCAGCGCCGCGGTCAGCGTACTCTTGCCCGAGCCTGGAATGGCAGGCAGCACCACGGCGGCATCACCCCACGCGAGGGCGCCTGCATGCAAAAGCACATACTGGTTGAAACGCTGCGCGAAGCTCCAGTTGAGCCCCCACTCGTAATGAGGTAACGCGTGGCTGGCGGCGAAGGGATCGAAGGGCTGCACGCGATCGATCAGGAAACGCGACTGCGGGCGCAACCAGCGGCGAAGCCCGGCACCAGGCTCGATATCGACGTGGAAATCGACAAAGGGGAACGCATCCCCCAGCGAAAAATGCCGATACACGGATGCGAACGGCCCGCTGAACGCTCCCACTGCGCTGCGCACGCGTACCACACACGCGCCATAGTCCAGGCAGACGCCCTCGCCCCCCAAGCGTTTCTCGACCGACCCGACTCCCGCCGCGGCCCCTGGCCCCGCTCTTCCCGTAGGCGTCATGCGTCAAGCAACCCAATCTCTGCGAGCGCCGCGACCAGCGCGTCGAAATCCTCGCAAGACAGACCAGATTCGCGAGCGAGCTGCTGTTGCAACCGCTCCGGCGTCGCGGCCCCGGACGCAGCGAGTTCACAAACCACTGCTGCAATCGCCGCAAGCTCTTCGGGCAGGAGATGCGTCTGCCAGGTCAGGGAATCGAAGACGACCGCTCCCTCGCCGAGGAAGCGCACTGCCGAGCGCCTTGCCAGCACCGTGCGGGGTCAGGAGAGGATGAC
This sequence comes from Thauera sp. ZXT1-4, assembly GCF_052598215.2. NCBI lineage: Bacteria > Pseudomonadati > Pseudomonadota > Betaproteobacteria > Rhodocyclales > Zoogloeaceae > Thauera > Thauera sp. ZXT1-4. The sequence continues at coordinate 136,480 of NZ_JBQWSN020000010.1, forward strand.
GGTATTACTGGCTGGGATGTTTGCCGACGGCATCAGGGAGTTCCAGCACGACGCCCCCGCGACCGGCGCGATGTTGAACTGCGAGGCGTCGAGAACCAAGTCCTGGTCAGGGTAATTCAGCAGCACGTAGTGATACTCCCCTGCCCGCTGCCTGGGCGCATTCGCGCCGTTCGTGTGAACTTCGGCCAGGACAAGGGACGCAGAGCCATTCGACACGACGTACCACTGACTGCCATAGTTGAACCCGATCGAACGCGAACTCTGCCCCTTGATCCGGAACGTCCAGGACTGGAACTGGGCCCGCACCCAACCGTCCCCTGCTGTGCTCACGACAGCCTGCACTGAGCCGGGATCGAAGCGGGCGAGGCTCTTTGCGTCACAGGTCGCGCTCGTGGCGGCAAGCGCCGCGCCGCTCGGCAGCGTAAAGACGACCGGCGCCGCGGCGGCTGACTTGATCAGGCGGCGGCGCTTCTCGTTGCTGGTTTTCTCTGGAGCGGACATAACGAATCTCTCTGCCTTGACTGTTCAGGACTCAGCTTAGTCCTTGCGAGTTCCTTTCGGGCGGTATTTGATCACACCTGCCATTCCATAAGCAAAAAACGCGCCTTGAAGGCGCGCCTTTCGGTCAATCCCTTATCTTTCATCAGCTTGCGCACGCAAGCAAGTTGAAGTCCCGCATCCGGCAATCATCCGATGTAAAAAAAACCGACATGCGGCCGGTTCAACCGCTGCGCTGCCGGGTCAGGCAGCGCCTTCGTCGGCTGCACCCGCGTCCTTCAGCAGTTGCTGCAGTTCACCGCTGTCGTACATCTCGCGCATGATGTCGCTGCCACCGACAAACTCGCCCTTGACGTAGAGCTGCGGGATGGTCGGCCAGTTGGAGTATTCCTTGATGCCCTGGCGGATGTCGTTGTCCGTCAGCACGTTTACGGCAAGCACTTCACGAACGCCACAGTTCCGGAGGATCTGCACCGCGGCGGAGGAGAAGCCGCACTGCGGAAACTGCGGCGAGCCCTTCATGTAGAGCACGACGGCGTTGTTGGTGACCTGATCGCGAATGACGTCCTGAATGTTCATGTTGGGAGCTTCTTAAAGTTGAGTTAACTGCTCGGGAATTCTAGAGAGCGACAAATGGGGCGTCAACCGCCACGCCCCAGCCATCGCCCGCCGCTCGCACGCTCGATGCCTGCGAGATCCTTCCATGAGGCAATGGCGGCGAATCCGGCGTCGGCCAGCAGGCCGCGCACCGCCACGGCCTGATCGTAACCGTGCTCCATGAGCAACCAGCCATCGTCGACCAAGCGCGCCGGCGCGCCTGCGACGATGGTCTGCAGGTCGTCCAGGCCTTGCGGCCCCGAGACCAGCGCACCGTGAGGCTCGAAGCGCACGTCGCCCTGCTCCAGGTGGGGGTCGGCTGCAGCGACATAGGGCGGATTGGCGACGATGAGATCAAACTGCTCCTCTCCCAGCGCACCGAACCAGTCGCTCTGCACGAAGGATACGCTCGCGCCGAGCCTTGCCGCATTGGCCATGGCCACCCACAGCGCCTCGCGGGAACGATCGAGTGCAATCACCTCGGGTGCGTCCATCTCCAGCGCCAGGGTCACTGCCAGCGCGCCGCTGCCCGTACCCATGTCGAGCACGCGCGCACCACTGCGCCCGGCAAGATGGCCGAGTGCGAGCTCGACCAGCAACTCGGTGTCCGGACGGGGAATCAGTACGGCCGGCGTGACCATGAACTCGCGCCCGTAAAACTCGCGCTGCCCGACAAGATAGGCCACCGGCTCGCCCGCGCAGCGCCGCTCGACGAATGCGCGGTACGCCGCCCAGTCCTCCTCGGCAATCCGCTGCTCGGGGAAGGCGACGAGACGGGAGGCTGCGCACTGCAGCACATGGCGCAACAGCACACGCGCATCCATCAGGTCGATCCGTGTGCGCGCCCAAGCAAGGGCGCTTGCGATATCGACCTCATCCTGGCGGGGCTGGGCATCGGCGTGCATCACTCTTCCACCATTGTGGCAAGCAGGCTGGCCTGGTGCTCCAGCGTCAGCGCGTCGACGAGCTCGTCCAACTCGCCCTGCATTACCGCATCGAGCTTGTAGAGGGTGAGGTTGATGCGGTGATCCGTCACGCGTCCCTGCGGGAAGTTGTAGGTGCGGATGCGCTCGGAGCGGTCCCCGCTGCCGACCAGGCTCTTACGCTGCGCAGCCTCGGCGCTCTGCTGCGCACGCACCTTCGCGTCGTAGAGGCGTGCGGCCAGCACGGCCATCGCCTGCGCCTTGTTGCGGTGCTGCGAGCGGTCGTCCTGGCACTCGACGACGATGCCGGTGGGGATGTGGGTGATACGCACCGCGGAGTCGGTCTTGTTGATGTGCTGACCGCCTGCGCCCGAGGCGCGGTATGTATCGATGCGCAGGTCGGCCGGATTGATATCCACTGCCTCGACCTCGTCGGCCTCGGGCAACACCGCAACGGTGCATGCGGAGGTGTGGATGCGGCCCTGCGTTTCGGTGACGGGGATGCGCTGCACACGGTGCCCACCGGATTCGAACTTAAGCTTCGAGTAGGCGCCCGCGCCAACCACGCGGGCGATGACTTCCTTGTAGCCGCCGAGGTCCGATTCGCTGGCCGAGACAATCTCCACCTTCCAGCGCTGGCGCTCGGCATAGCGGCCGTACATGCGCAGCAGATCGCCGGCGAACAGCGCCGCTTCGTCACCGCCGGTACCGGCGCGGATCTCGAGGAAGAGGTTGCGCTCGTCATTGGGGTCGCGCGGCAATAGCGCGCGCTGCAGCGCCAGCTCGAGCGCATCGATGCGCGCCTCTCCACTGGTCAGTTCGGCTTCACCAAGTTCCCGCATTTCGGGGTCGGCAAGCAGCTCACGCGCGGTGGCGCAGTCGCTCTCGGCCTGTCGATAGTCACCGTAGAGCAGCACCACCGGCTCGATCTCCGCGCGCTCGCGCGACCATTCGCGGAAGGCGCCCATGTCCTGCGCCGCATCCTCGGCTGCGAGGGCGCGATCCAGCTCTTCCAGCCGGCGGGTCAGGTGTTCGAGTTTGTCGCGGATGCTCTGCTTCATGAGGACGGACGAAAAGGGCCGCTCCGCCAGCATGCGGCAGAGACGGCAGGCGCCGCGGCTAGTGGTGGTCGCCGGACAGGTTGAACAGCTCGCGCACCACGCGGCCCGCTTCGGCCTTGTGCTCCCCTTCCGCCTGGCTCAGGAAGCGTGTGGGGCCGTGCATCAGCTTGTTGGTGAGACCGTGCGACAAGGCCTCGAGCACGCGCTGCGGATCCTCCCCCTTGGCGAGCAGACGCACCGCGCGCTCGAGTTCGGTCCGCCGCAGTCCCTCGGCGTGCTCGCGCAAGGAACGGATCACCGGCACCGTCTCGCGCGCGGACATCCAGTGAAGGAAGCCATCGACCCGGGTGTCAATGATCTGCTCGGCCTCGATCACCGCCTGCTGGCGCGACTCGATACCCTCTTCAACCACCTGCGCGAGATCGTCCACCGTGTAGAGGAAGATGTCGTCCAGCGCGCCGACCTCCTGCTCGATGTCGCGCGGCACGGCGAGGTCCACCATCACCATCGGGCGGTGGCGGCGCGCCTTGACCGCGCGCTCGACCATGCCGAGACCCACGATCGGCAGCGGCGCTGCAGTACAGGACACGACCACGTCGAAGCGCGGCAGCGCGTCGCCGATCTGATCGATGCGCATGGTGCTCGCACCAAAGCGCGCAGCGAGTGCCTGCGCGCGCTCCTCGGTGCGGTTGGCAACCGTCATGGACTTGGGCTTTGCGCCGCCGAAATGCGCGGCGCAGAGCTCGATCATTTCGCCCGCCCCGATGAAAAGCACGTGCTGATCGGCGACGCGCTCGAAGATGCGCTCCGTGAGATGCACCGCAGCAGCAGCCATAGAAACCGTATTGGCGCCGATCGCGGTGGTTGAGCGCACTTCCTTGGCCACCGCGAAGGTGTTCTGGAACAGCTTGTGCAACAGCACCCCCATGGTGCCCGCCTCTTCGGCGTAGCGTGCCGCATCCTTCACCTGACCGAGGATCTGCGGCTCACCAATCACCATCGAATCGAGTCCGCTCGCCACCCGGAAGACGTGGCGGATCGCGTCGCGCTGCGGATAGGCATACAGGTAGGGGGAGACCTCGACCAGCGGCAGCTGGTGGAAGCGTGCCAGCCAGTCGGCCGCCGTCTGCGGCTGTTCAGCGGCGAAATAGAGCTCGGTGCGATTGCAGGTCGACAGGATCGCAGCCTCTCGCACGGAATCCGCATGCACGAGATCGTGCAGGGCCTGGGCCAGCCGCTCAGGCTGGAACGCAACGCGTTCGCGGATTGCGAGCGGTGCGGTGTGGTGATTCAGGCCGAGGGCGAAGAGTTGCATGCGGGGCTGGAGTCGATCGGAGCGAAGCGGATTATATCACCGCGCCACAGCCCCAAAATTGAGCCGAATCAGCAACTTCAGGAGCGAAACGGAGGCCGCAAAGCAAATGGGCCGACACGAAGTCGGCCCATTCTCGAGTTCTGGTGGCCAGTCGCGGAATCGAACCACGGACACGCGGATTTTCAATCCGCTGCTCTACCAACTGAGCTAACTGGCCAGCGAGATGCGCATTATAGCGGCAGATTCTCCGAAGTCAAAGGGGTCTTTGATCTTTTTGTAGGGAGCACATAAACTGTCCGGACTTGTAGCACGTGATCTGTCCGGTTTCA